>NZ_JBSFHY010000021.1:0-152199 GCF_053597295.1 Streptomyces sp. NPDC001450 | reverse complement strand
CGGCGGCAGCCTCGCCGGCCGCCCCCGCCTGGCCGGTCTGGCTCGCCGAGCCCTCCGCCGCCGTACGCGTCCGCCGTGCCGGACGTTCGCCGGCCGCGGCGCGCTCCCCGGCCGCGCGCACCGGCCGCTCCCCCGCCGCGCGGGCCGGTCGGGCCGGGCGGGCCGGGGCAGGGGGCAGCTGGCCCTTCAGCGGGCCCCATTCGTTCGGGTCCGGGACGCCCGGCGGGAGCATCTGGCGGCGCTTGGGGCCACCGTGCGCAGCACCCGCCGCAGGCTCCCCCGGCTCCTTGGCGCCGGGCCAGGCCTTGGCCACGCGGGCGGCGAGGACGAAGTCCTTGCGCAGGGGGTGGCCTTCGAAGGTCTCCGGGAGGAGGAGGTGCTCCAGGCCCGGGTGGCCCTCGAAGTCGACCCCGAACATCTCGTGGGTCTCGCGCTCGTGCCAGGCCGCGCCCGCGTAGACGCCGACGGCCGAGGGCAGCTTCGGCGCCTCGTGCGGGACCGTCGTCCGCAGGAGCAGGCGGCGGACCGGCGCGAGGGCGACGACGTGGGCGGAGACACGGAAGCCCGTGCCCGGTTCGTCGACGGCGCTCAGCCAGTCGAAGTAGGTGCAGGACAGGGTCGTACGAGCCGTCTCCAGGGCGGTGAGCCAGGAGGACGGCGGGACGTCCACCGTCAGGAGCTCGTACGACTCCTCGGCGGTGGCCTCCGGACCGAAGAGTTCCTCGGCGGGGGCGGGCAGCCAGCCGACCGTGCTCATCGCGCGCCCCCCTCAGCCTCAACCTCAACCGAAGCGGAAGCGGAAGCCGAAGCAGGCGCCGGGGGCTTCACCAGGCCGCTCTGCAGGGCGGCGGCGGACGGCCGGTGGGAGGCGTACCGCTCCTCCAGCGACTCGCGGGCGATCTTCTCCTGGAGCTTGAGGATGCCCTGGAGCAGCGCCTCGGGCCGCGGCGGGCAGCCGGGGACGTACACGTCGACCGGGATGATCTGGTCGACGCCCTTGGTGACGGAGTAGGAGTCCCAGTACGGGCCGCCGCAGTTGGAGCAGGCGCCGAAGGAGATGACGTACTTGGGTTCCGGCATCTGCTCGTACAGGCGCTTCACGGCCGGGGCCATCTTGTCCGTGACCGTGCCGGAGACGACCATCAGGTCGGCCTGGCGGGGGCCCGGCGCGAAGGGGATGACGCCGAGGCGGATGAAGTCGTGGCGGGCCATCGACGCGGCGATGAACTCGATCGCGCAGCAGGCGAGGCCGAAGTTGAACACCCACAGCGAGTAGCGACGGCCCCAGTTCAGGACCACCTTCATCGGCTCGGGCGCAAGCCGGGCGAGGGCGCCCAGCCGTTTCGGCTCGGGAAGCAGGAGAGGCTCCGCGCCGGACGGGTTCACGTCACCGGACGGGTTCACGCCCATGTCAGGACCCCCTTCTTGTAGGCGTACAGCAGGCCCACGGCGAGGAAGCCGAGGAAGATGAACATCTCCACCAGGGTCGTCGCGCCGTAGCCGGGGGCGGCGAAGACCGTCGCCCACGGGAACAGGAAGACCGAGTCGACCGCGAAGATCACGTAGAGGAAGGCGTAGACGTAGTAGCGGACCTGGGTGTGGGCCCAGCCCTCGCCGACCGGGTCGACGCCGCACTCGTAGGTCAGGAGTTTCTCGGGGGTGGGCACGACCGGGCGCAGCAGCCGGCCGGCGCCGAACGCGACCGCGACGAAGAGCACGCCGATGAGGGCGAGCAGTCCCACGACCGAGTACGACCGGAAGTAGCCGGCCGCGACGTCCGCCGCGGCGATCGTCGAGTGCCCCAACGTCTCCCGCACCGTCCGCCCTCGCTCCCTGACCTCGTGACTTGGTGAATCCTGTGATGCAACCTGATTCGAGGATCTGTACGCACGGGAGTCTAGGCCCTGATAAAGACGTGGTAAGCAGCCCGTCACACCGTGAGACGTGGGGACCGTGCTGAGGGTGGGGTTTTCCCCCGGGAACAGGGGCGGTGGACCGCATGGCGCAAGGGGTGCCGGGCACGGCAGGCTGGCCGGTATGACCGCTCCCGCCTCCGCCGCCGACCGGACCGACGGCCCCGACCGGCTGCCTCCGGCCCGGTTCGCCCTCGACGCGCACACCTGGAAGGAGACCGCGTATCTCCTGCTGAACCTGCCGGTGGCGCTGCTCGGCTTCACCTACGTGTTCACCGTGGTGCTCGTCAGCGCAATCCTCACCCTCACGGTGATCGGGCTCCCGCTGCTGGCCGTCTGTCTGCTGGGCGCACGGCAGCTGGGCAAGCTGGAGCGGATCCGGTCCCGGGCGCTGCTCGGGGTGCGGGTCGAGGAGCCGACGCCGCTGCCGATCGCCAGGGGCGGGGGGCCGGTGCAGCGGTTGTGGCTGGCGTTGAAGGACCCGGTGGGCTGGCGGACGCTGCTGTACGACTTCATCCGGCTGCCCTGGGGGATCCTCACCTTCACCCTCGTGCTGACCTCGCTGTTCGTGCTGTGGCCGGTGCTGCCGTTCATCACGCGGGGACTGGCCAACGTGGACCGGGCGATGGTGCGCGGGCTGCTGTCGCCCTCGGACGAGCTGGAACGCCGTATCGCCGAGCTGGAGTCGGACCGCGGGATCGTGGTCGACACGGCGGCCGCCGATCTGCGCCGCATCGAGCGGGACCTGCACGACGGGGCGCAGGCCCGGCTGGTGAACCTGGCCATGGGCCTCGGCCTGGCGAAGGAGAAGCTGCGGGAGGGCCAGGCCGACGAGCACGTCGCCGCGATGGTGGCGGAGGCGCACGGCGAGGTGAAGCTCGCGCTGCAGGAGCTGCGGGATCTCGCCCGGGGCATCCATCCGGCCGTGCTGACCGACCGGGGCCTGGACGCGGCCCTCTCCTCGGTCGCCTCCCGCTGCACGGTCCCGGTGACGGTGACGGCGGACCTCCCGGCCCGGCCCGCCCCCGCCATCGAGGGCATCGCCTACTTCACCGTCTCCGAGCTGCTGCAGAACATCAGCAAGCACAGCGGGGCGCGCTCGGCCTCGGTGGAGGTGTGGCGCTCGGACGACCGGCTGCTCGTCCAGGTCCGGGACGACGGCCGCGGCGGCGCCGGCCTGGAGGGCGGCAGCGGGATGCGGGGTCTGGCGGAGCGGCTGGGCGCGGTGGACGGCCTGTTCGTGGTCGACTCGCCGGTCGGCGGCCCGACGGTGGTCACGGCGGAGCTGCCCTGGCGGGACCGCACGGAGTAGCCGCCCCCCGGCGCACCCCCGCGTGCCCTCGAAGGGTGGGGAAAACCCCCCGCCCGAGAGGCCGACGGCCTCCATGGCCCGGGAAGTCGCCGCGCACCAGGCTGGGAGACACGGCAGCACGCCGCCAGGACGAGGAGAACGGGACGACACCGATGGCCACGGAGTACGGACAGGAGTACGGGCGGGGACACGGGCACCCGGCCGGATCCGGCTTCCCCGCCCCCGACGGGGAACGGCGCCACCTGCTGCCCGCCGCGCTGCGGGCGCCGTTCGAGGCGCGCAGCTGGCGCGAGTTCGGCTACGTGCTGCTGAGCCTGCCGATCGCGGTCGTGCTGTTCAGCTGGACGGTCACCATGGTGGCGCTCGGCGCGGGCCTGCTGGTGACCTTCCTCGGGATCCCCGTGCTGGCGGCGGCGCTCGCGAGCTGCCGCGGCTTCGGCGCGCTGGAGCGCAGGCGCGCGCGTGCCCTGCTGCGCCTGGAGGTGGCCGCCCCGGAGCCGCTGCGGACGGGCCGGGCGGGCATGTTCGCGTGGATGGGCGCGGTGCTGAAGAGCGGCACGTCGTGGCGGCATCTGCTCTACGCGCTGCTGCAGTTCCCCTGGGCGCTTTTCTCGTTCGTCGTGGCGGTGAACTTCTGGGCGTACGGCTGGGCGCTGCTGACGTACCCGCTGTGGTTCTGGGTGTTCCCGATGTACGGCGGCCAGGGCGGCCTGCAGCTGTACGGCGACGCGCAGCACAGCGTCTATCTCGACAACCCGTTCGAGATCACCGTGACCGCGCTGGTCGGCCTGCTGTTCACGCTGGCCACGCCCTGGGTCGTACGGGGTCTGACCACGGTGGACAGGCTGCTGGTGCGCGGGCTGCTCGGGCCGTCGCGGCTGTCGGCGCGGGTCGTGGAGCTGGAGTCGGACCGCGGGGTCGTGGTGGACACCGCGGCCGCCGATCTGCGCCGCATCGAGCGGGACCTGCACGACGGGGCGCAGGCCCGGCTGGTGAACCTGGCCATGGATCTGGGCCTGGCCAAGGAGAAGCTGCGGGAGGACCCGCAGGAGGCGGCCCGGATGGTGGAGGAGGCCCACGGCGAGGTGAAGACGGCCCTGCAGGAGCTGCGCGACCTCGCGCGCGGGATCCATCCGGCCGTGCTGACCGACCGGGGCCTGGACGCGGCCCTCTCCTCGGTCGCCTCCCGATGCACGGTCCCGGTGCGGGTGGAGGTCGACCTGCCGGCCCGCCCGGCCCCGGCCATCGAGGGCATCGCCTACTTCACCGTCTCCGAGCTGCTGCAGAACATCAGCAAGCACAGCCGGGCGCGCTCCGCCTCGGTCGACGTGTGGCACGCGGAGGACCGGCTGATGCTCCAGGTCATGGACGACGGGGTGGGCGGCGCGGACGCGACCCGGGGCTCGGGCCTGGCGGGCCTGGCCGGCCGCCTGGGCGCGGTGGACGGAGTCCTGGTGGTGGACTCACCGCCCGGCGGCCCCACCCGGGTGATCGCCGAGCTGCCCTGGCGGGCCTGAGGGCGCACATCGATCGCGGCACGGCCTCCCGCGACACCCCCTGTGATTCCCCGGCTCCTGCGCACGACGGCCCGAATACTGGAATGCTGGACCTTCGTACAGGACGCCGTCGGAAGGTCGGGCTGTGGGGGGCCGGGAGATCGTGGAGGACAGGGTGCGGGTCGTCATCGCCGAGGACTCGGTGCTGCTCAGGGAGGGCCTGACCCGGTTGCTGACCGACCGCGGGCACGATGTCGTGGCGGGCGTCGGGGACGCGGAGGCACTGATCAAGACCATCGCCGACCTGGACGCGCAGGGCACGCTGCCCGACGTGGTGGTGGCGGACGTACGGATGCCGCCGACGCACACCGACGAGGGCGTGCGGGCGGCCGTACGGCTGCGCAAGGCGCACCCCGGGCTCGGGGTGCTGGTGCTGTCGCAGTACGTGGAGGAGCGCTACGCCACCGAGCTGCTGGCCGGTTCCAGCCGGGGCGTGGGCTATCTGCTCAAGGACCGGGTCGCCGAGGTCCGGGAGTTCGTGGACGCGGTGGTGCGGGTGGCCGAGGGCGGTACGGCGCTGGACCCGGAGGTGGTCGCGCAGCTGCTCGGGCGCAGCCGCAAGCAGGACGTGCTGGCGGGGCTCACCCCGCGTGAGCGCGAGGTGCTGGGGCTGATGGCGGAGGGGCGGACGAACTCGGCCATCGCCCGGCAGCTGGTGGTCAGCGACGGGGCCGTGGAAAAGCACGTCAGCAACATCTTCCTGAAGCTCGGGCTCTCCCAGAGTGACGGCGATCACCGGCGTGTTCTGGCCGTTCTCACTTACCTGAACTCGTAACGGCCTGACACTGTGTCAGCAGCGTGTCAGTCCGTCCGGCTTCTGTGGAGACCGGACATCCGGGCAGGAGGCCGCGGGAGAGAACCGGGAAATACGCGGGAAGCGTCGTGATCGATGCTCCGGCGATGCGGGAAATCATGAGAAGTCAGCGCGACCAGCCGTCCCGAAGAGCCACCCGTCCGCGGATGGCCACGGGAAGGCGACCCTAACCGACGTAGGGTTGATACCGGGATGGTCCCTGGGACGACCATCCCCGGACAGCCGCCTCGAAGGAGGTCCAGTTCAGTGACCAGCCAGGTCAGCAGCCCAGCGGAGCAGGCCGACGGAACCGTCGTGGGAGAGCAGCGCAAACCGGGCGGAGCCAAGGACGTGCGGCGCCTGGATCGGGTGATCATCCGGTTCGCGGGGGACTCGGGTGACGGCATGCAGCTCACCGGTGACCGCTTCACCTCGGAGACCGCGTCCTTCGGCAACGACCTCTCCACCCTGCCGAACTTCCCCGCCGAGATCCGCGCCCCCGCCGGCACCCTGCCCGGCGTCTCCTCGTTCCAGCTCCACTTCGCCGACCACGACATCCTGACCCCGGGCGACGCGCCGAACGTGCTGGTCGCGATGAACCCGGCCGCCCTGAAGGCCAACATCGGCGACCTGCCGCGCGGCGCCGAGATCATCGTCAACACGGACGAGTTCACCAAGCGTGCCCTGCAGAAGGTCGGCTACACCGCCTCCCCGCTGGAGGACGGCTCGCTGGACGGCTACAGCCTGCACCCCGTGCCGCTGACCACCCTCACCGTCGAGGCGCTGAAGGAGTTCGACCTCTCCCGCAAGGAGGCCGAGCGCAGCAAGAACATGTTCGCCCTCGGCCTGCTGAGCTGGATGTACCACCGGCCCACCGAGGGCACCGAGAAGTTCCTGCGGGCCAAGTTCGCCAAGAAGCCCGACATCGCGGCCGCCAACATCGCCGCGTTCCGGGCGGGCGTGAACTTCGGCGAGACGACCGAGGACTTCGCGGTCTCCTACGAGGTCGCCCCGGCCACCGAGGCCTTCCCGGTCGGCACCTACCGCAACATCTCCGGGAACCTAGCCCTGGCCTACGGCCTGATCACCGCGTCGCAGCAGGCGGATCTGCCGCTGTTCCTGGGCTCGTACCCGATCACGCCGGCGTCGGACATCCTGCACGAGCTGAGCAAGCACAAGAACTTCGGCGTGCGGACCTTCCAGGCGGAGGACGAGATCGCCGGCATCGGCGCGTCGCTGGGGGCGGCTTTCGGCGGCTCGCTCGCGGTGACGACGACGAGCGGGCCCGGTGTGTCGCTCAAGAGCGAGACGATCGGTCTGGCGGTCTCCCTGGAGCTGCCGCTGCTGATCGTGGACATCCAGCGCGGTGGCCCCTCGACCGGTCTGCCGACCAAGACCGAGCAGGCGGACCTGCTGCAGGCGATGTTCGGCCGCAACGGCGAGGCCCCGGTCCCGGTCATCGCCCCGAAGACCCCGGGCGACTGCTTCGACGCGGCCCTGGAGGCGGCCCGGATCGCGCTGGCCTACCGCACCCCGGTGTTCCTGCTCTCGGACGGCTACCTGGCCAACGGCTCCGAGCCGTGGCGGATCCCGGACCTGGACGAGCTGCCGGACCTGCGCGTGCAGTTCGCGTCCGGCCCGAACCACGCACTGGAGGACGGCACCGAGGTCTTCTGGCCGTACAAGCGGGACCCGCAGACCCTGGCCCGCCCGTGGGCGATCCCGGGCACGCCGGGCCTGGAGCACCGCATCGGCGGCATCGAGAAGCAGGACGGCACGGGCAACATCTCCTACGACCCGGCCAACCACGACTTCATGGTCCGCACCCGCCGGGCCAAGATCGACGGCATCGAGGTCCCGGACATCGAGGTCGACGACCCGCACGGAGCGAGGACTCTGGTCCTGGGCTGGGGCTCTACGTACGGGCCGATCACGGCCGCGGTACGGCGGCTGCGCAAGGCCGGCGAGTCGATCGCACAGGCCCATCTGCGCCATCTCAACCCGTTCCCGCGCAATCTCGGAGCGGTGGTCACCTCGTACGACAAGGTGGTGATCCCCGAGATGAACCTCGGGCAGCTCGCCACCCTGATCCGGGCGAAGTACCTGGTCGACGCCCACTCGTACAACCAGGTCAACGGCATGCCGTTCAAGGCGGAACAGCTCGCCGCCGCGCTGAAGGAGGCCATCGATGACTGACGCCACCCACTCGCTGCTGCAGCTGGTCCCCAAGGCCGAGGCCAAGCAGTCCATGAAGGACTTCAAGTCCGACCAGGAAGTGCGCTGGTGCCCGGGCTGCGGTGACTACGCGATCCTGGCCGCCGTCCAGGGGTTCATGCCGGAGCTGGGCCTGGCGAAGGAGAACATCGTCTTCGTCTCGGGCATCGGCTGCTCCTCCCGCTTCCCGTACTACATGAACACCTACGGGATGCACTCCATCCACGGCCGCGCCCCGGCCATCGCGACGGGCCTGGCGTCCTCCCGCCGGGACCTGAGCGTGTGGGTGGTCACCGGCGACGGCGACGCCCTCTCCATCGGCGGCAACCATCTGATCCACGCCCTGCGCCGCAACGTCAACCTCAAGATCCTGCTGTTCAACAACCGGATCTACGGCCTGACCAAGGGCCAGTACAGCCCGACCTCCGAGGTCGGCAAGATCACCAAGTCGACCCCGATGGGCTCGCTGGACGCACCGTTCAACCCGGTGTCGCTGGCGATCGGCGCGGAGGCGTCCTTCGTCGCGCGCACGATCGACTCCGACCGCAAGCACCTGACCGAGGTGCTGCGCGCGGCCGCCGACCACCCGGGCACGGCCCTGATCGAGATCTACCAGAACTGCAACATCTTCAACGACGGCGCCTTCGACGCCCTGAAGGACAAGCAGCAGGCGGAGGAGGCACTGATCCGCCTGGAGCACGGGCAGCCGGTCCGGTTCGGCACCGACGGCACGCACGGTGTCGTACGGGACCGGCAGACCGGCGACCTGAAGGTGGTGACGGTGACCCCGGAGAACGAGGCGGACATCCTGGTGCACGACGCGAAGTCCGCGTCCCCCACCACCGCCTTCGCGCTCTCCCGGCTGGCCGACCCCGACACGCTGCACCACACCCCGATCGGTGTGTTCCGCTCCGTCGAGCGGCCGGTGTACGACGTCCAGATGTCCGAGCAGCTGGACACGGCCATCGAGCAGCACGGCAAGGGCGACCTGGCCGCGCTGCTGGCCGGCGGGGACACCTGGACGGTCGTCGGCTGATCTCGCCGCTCTGTGATCACGAGGCCCGGGAGCGGAGTTCCCGGGCCTCGTCGTAGGTCCGGCGGGCCTTCTCCACCTCGCCCATGCGGTCGTGCGTCCACTGCGCCAGGGACCGCACCTGCTCCGCCGCCTCCCGGCCGAGGCCGGTGAGCGAGTAGTCGACGCGGGGCGGGATGACCGGCTTGGCGTCCCGGTGGACCAGGCCGTCGCGCTCCAGGGTCTGCAGGGTCTGGGTGAGCATCTTCTCGCTGACGCGGCTCACCTGGTCGATCGCCCTCCGCAGCTCGCTGAACCGCCGCGAGCCCTCCATCAACTCGATCAGGACGAGCACGCCCCAGCGGCTGGTGACGTGCTCCAGGACGAGCCGGTAGGGGCACATGGCCTCGGCTTCGGCTCCGGTGCGCGCACGCGTGTTACTTACTGCCATGCCAGTACCTTACTTCAAAGTGGGTACTTTCGTTTGGTTAGTGCACCTCCTAGGGTGACTGCCATAGCCACCCCACAAGGAGTTTCCGAATCATGAGCATCGTCGTCACCGGAGCCACCGGACACCTCGGCCGTCACGTCGTGGAGCAGCTGCTGGAGAAGGTTTCGGCGGAGCAGATCACCGCCGTCGTCCGCGACCGGGCGAAGGCCGCCGACTTCGCGGCCCGCGGAGTGAAGCTCGCGGTCGCCGACTACAACACGCCCGGGACCTTCGACGGCCTGTTCGCGGCCGGTGACAAGGTCCTGCTGATCTCCGGCAACGAGTTCGACAAGGGCCGGGTCCAGCAGCACCAGGTCGTCATCGACGCCGCCAAGGCGGCCGGTGTGGCGCTGCTGGCGTACACCAGCGCGCCGGGCAGCCTCAAGGCCGCGCTCGCCGACGACCACCGGGCCACCGAGGAGGCGCTGCTCGCCTCCGGTCTGCCCTACAGCCTGCTGCGCAACGGCTGGTACCACGAGAACTACACCGAGAACCTGGCCCCGGTGCTGGAGCACGACGCGGTCGTCTCGGCGGCCGGCGAGGGCCGGGTCTCCTCGGCCTCCCGCGCCGACTACGCGGCCGCCGCGGTCGCCGTGCTGACCGGCGAGGGCCACGAGAACACGACGTACGAGCTGGGCGGCGACGTCGCGTGGAGCTTCGCCGAGTACGCGGCCGAGCTGAGCCGGCAGACCGGCAAGGAGATCGCCTACAACGCCGTCACCGGGGAGGTCCTGAAGGGCATCCTGGCGGGCGCCGGGGTTCCCGCACCGTTCGCCGAGATCCTCGTCGGCGTCGACGCGTCCATCGAGAAGGGCGAACTCGTCGTCTCCACCGGCGACCTGTCCCGCCTGGCCGGCCGCCCGAGCACCCCGCTCGCCGAGGCGGTCGCCGCAGCACTCGAGGACTGACACGCCCCGGGCACACCCCCACCCCCGCCTGTCATGACCGTATGCCGATACGGGCATGACAGGCGGGGGTGCTCGGCGCTACCTTCGTTCTCGCGTGCGTGAGTGAGGCGAGAAGGAGGGGCCCGTGGCCGGAACGACCAAGGGTGAGCACCGGGCAGGCCTGTTGAACGGCTTCGCCGCGTACGGCATGTGGGGACTGGTCCCCCTGTTCTGGCCGCTGCTGAAGCCCGCCGGAGCGCTGGAGATCCTGGCCCACCGGATGGTGTGGTCCCTCGCCTTCGTCGCCGTCGCCCTGCTCGTCATACGGCGCTGGGCCTGGGCCGGGGAGCTGCTGCGGCAGCCGCGCCGGCTCGGCCTCATCGCGCTCGCCGCGGCCGTCATCACCGTGAACTGGGGCGTCTACATCTGGGCCGTGAACGCGGGCCATGTGGTCGAGACGTCCCTCGGGTACTTCATCAACCCGCTGGTGACCATAGCGATGGGCGTGCTGATCCTGAAGGAGCGGCTGCGGCCCGTGCAGTGGGCCGCGGTCGGGGTCGGCGTCGCCGCCGTGGTCGTCCTGACCGTCGGCTACGGCCGTCCGCCGTGGATCTCCCTCTGCCTCGCCTTCTCGTTCGCCACCTACGGGCTGGTGAAGAAGAAGGTCGCCCTCGGCGGCATCGAGTCGCTGGCCGCCGAGACCGCGATCCAGTTCCTGCCCGCGCTCGGCTATCTGCTCTGGCTCACCGCGCACGGCCGGTCCACCTTGGCGAGCGAGGGAGCGGGGCACACGGCCCTGCTCGCCTCGACCGGCATCGTCACCGCACTGCCGCTGGTCTGCTTCGGCGCAGCGGCGATCCGCGTGCCCCTGTCCACGCTGGGGCTGCTGCAGTACCTGGCCCCCGTCTTCCAGTTCCTGCTCGGTGTCGTCTACTTCCACGAGGAGATGCCCGCCGCGCGCTGGGCCGGCTTCGCGCTGGTCTGGCTGGCGCTGGTCCTGCTCACCACGGACGCGCTGCGTGCCGCGAGGAGGCCGCGGGCGATGGTGGTGCCGCCCCGCGCCGAGACGCCCAGCTCCGCCGCGGTGGAGGCCTGACGGAGGGGCCGGTTGTCAGTGGCGAGCGCTATATGTGGTGCCCATGTCGACGCAGACGCCCGCACCACTGCACTGGAAGCTCGTCATCGACGCGGCCGACCCGCACGCACAGGCCGACTTCTGGGCCGCCGCGCTGCACTATCCGGCCGAGGACAACAGCGCCCTCGTCGAACGGCTGCTGTCGCTCGGCGCGCTGCCCGAGGAAGCCACCGTCGAGTACCACGGCCGCCCCGCCTTCCGTGACCTGATCGCCGTACGGCACCCCGACGACCCCTACGACCCGGACTCCGGCACCGGGCTGGGGCGGCGGCTGCTGTTCCAGCGCGTCCCGGAGGCGAAGACCGGAAAGAACCGGCTCCACCTCGATCTGCACCCCGGCGCCGGGCGGCGAGCCGACGAGGTGGCGCGGCTGGCGGCCCTCGGCGCGCGGGTCCTGCGCGAGGTGGAGGAGCCCGCCGGCGAGTGGACGGTGATGGCGGACCCGGAGGGCAACGAGTTCTGCGTGCATTGACTTGCTCCCTCCTGAAGGGGGGAGCTTCCTTCCTCGGCTTCCTGCTTCGTCACGGTCGTGGACAGTGCCGCAGGCCGTGCAGGTCCGCTCCCGCACGTGCAGGGGTTTGGGGCCGTCGCATCGATTTCGGTGCCGTCGGCACCCCGCGGGCCGGTTACGCCTGCGCCGCCTTGGCCGCACGGTCGGTCAGGCGGACCATGCGGGCGCGGGCCGACGCCAGGGGCTGCGGGTCCTCGGCCGCGGGTCCCGGCTCCGCCGTGAGGTCCGTCCACAGGTCGATCAGGTCGCGGCCCATCCGCAGGCCCTCCTCCGGGTCGCGCACCGCCCGCCAGGCGGTGGCAGCGCTCCGCACGTTGCCGTAGGCGCCCTCGGCGTCCGCGGCCTGCCGGCGCATCCGGGCGAGGTCCAGGGAGAGGTGGAAGGAGCGGACCGGGTCACCCGCCAGGTAGGCGATGTAGGCGGTCAGTTCGCGCAGGTGCAGCACCTCGGGGTGGCGGGGGCCCAGCACCCCGGAGGCCTCGACGACCGTGCGGTCGGCCAGTTCCGCCGCGACCTCGATACGGCCGCCCCGGACCGCCTCGTTGATCCGCGCCATCGGCTCGGTCAGCAACTCGGCCCCCTCCGCGGTCTCGGTCACGGGCTCGTCCCCGAGCACCTCTTCGGCCACGGCGTCGAAGCCGCGGGCGGGGGTGGGGGTCGGGGACACGGCCGGGACGGGCTCGGGGTCGAGCAGGAGGGTGACGGCCGGGGTGCGCGCGGGTGCGGGCACGGAGTCGGCCTTCGGGGCGGGGGCGGGCACGAGGTCGAGCTTCGGGGCGGGGGCGGGCATAAGGTCGGACTTCGGGGTGGAGGCGGGCACGAGGTCGGCCTGCGGGGCGGAGGCAGACACGAGGTCGGCCTGCGGGGCGGAGGCAGACACGAGGTCGGCCTGCGGGGCGGAGGCGCTCTCGGGTACGGCGACCGAGGCGGGGGGTGCGTCCACGGTGGCCGGTACGGCAGCGCGGGCCGGGGGCGCGTCCACGGCGTCGGACACGGCAGCCCGGACCGAGGGGGCGTCCACGGCATCCGGAACAGCAGCCCGGACCGAGGGCGCCTCCATGACCGGTGGCGGGCCGAACTGCCCGCTAGGTGCCTGGACCGCACCCGGCGTCACCGGGGATACCGGCTTCGGGGAAACCGGCTGCGTGCCCCGCGGAGCGACCCGGACCGGGTCTCCCGCCACCCTGCTGGAGCCGTCCGCCGAGACTTCGAGGGGGACCACGCAGCCGGCGCGGTCGTCGTGGATCGTGGCTCGTATCGGGGTACCCAGGCTGATGGCCAGGCGCTGGAGGTGGTTCAGCACGGCGTGCTGGATCTCCTCGCCCGGAGCCGCGACGACCGCCGTCCCGCCCACCGAGGCACTGCCCGCGCCGGACACCTGGACCTGCACCACCGCAGGGTGTGCCACGGGCTGCTGCGCCCGCTTCTTCTCGAAGCTGAGTCGAGACATCGCTTCCCTCACTCCCCCGGCGTCGCACCCCGGTCGCACGCGTCCTACCAACCAGTCTGTCGGCTCAGCTCGGCTCCCGCGTCACCACGACGTCACAGCCTCGCACCAGCCGCGCCCTGACGCCTCTTGAACCGAGCTTGTTGCGTGTGCATAAAATGCATACGCTGGTATTCGCGGAATGACATCGCTCGCTTTGGGGGACCCATGAGCCGCCGCTTCCTGTTCGTCCTGGGCAGTGCCCGCCTCGACGGCAACACCGAACTGCTGGCCCGCGAGGCCGCCGCGCAGCTGCCCGGAGACGTCGAGCAGCGGTGGATCCGCCTCGCCGAGCAGCCGCTGCCCGACTTCGTGGACCTGCGGCACGGCAGCGACCACGTACGAGCACCCTCGGACACCGCGACCGGCCTGCTGCTGGACGCCACGCTCGCGGCCACGGACATCGTGATCGCCTCGCCGCTGTACTGGTACTCGGTCTCCGGCCTCACCAAGCGCTACCTGGACTACTGGGCGGGCTGGCTGCGCACCCCGGGCATCGACTTCAGGACGGCCATGGCCGGGCGCACGCTGTGGGGTGTCGCGGCGTTCGCCGACCGGGAGCCTTCGGTCGCCGAACCCCTGGTCGGCGCCCTCAACAACTCGGCCGCTTATCTGAAGATGCGCTTCGGTGGGGTGCTGCTCGGCAACGGCAGCGCGCCCGGGGACGTACGCAAGGACACCGACGCGCTGGCGCGTGCCAAGACGTTCTTCGCGCGGGAGGCGCCCCTCGCCCGCTTCCCGCACCAGGACGCCTGAGCCGTCCCGCGCTCGACGCGCCCTACGTGTTGATGTCCTTCGTCGTGAACCGGGCCCAGGCCGCCGAGCCGAACACGGCCGCGTACAGCGCCTGGAGGCCGAGGTTCCTGACCAGGTCGTCCCAGTAGACGGGGTCGCGCATCAGGTCGGCGAAGGACAGCCAGTAGTGGGAGAAGAAGTACGGCTGCAGCGCGTGCAGCTGGGGTATCTGGTCGAGGATCTGGACGGTGATGAGCAGGCCCACGGTGGTCGCCATCGCCGCGATGCCGCTGTTGGTCAGCGTCGACACGAACAGGCCGAGGGCCGCGACGCCGACCAGTGAGGCGGCGACGACCAGGGCTATCAGCAGCGCCCGGCCGAGGCCTTCGGCGAAGCTGATCCGGGTGCCGGAGATGGTGGTGAGGTCACCGAGCGGGAACAGCAGCGCACCGACGATCAGTGCCGAGACGGCCACGACCAGGGTGGCCAGCACGCAGAAGGCCATGACGGTCGTGTACTTGGTGAGCAGCAGGCGGGTGCGGCCGGCCGGGGCGACCAGCAGATAGCGCAGGGTGCCACCGCCCGCCTCGCCGGCGATCGCGTCGCCCGCGACCACGCCGACCGCCATCGGCAGGAAGAACGGGAGGGTCGCGGCCAGTGCCGTGAACACCAGGAACAGGCCGTTGTTGGTGATCTGCGCGATGAACGCCGGCCCGCCGCCGCTCGGGCCCCCCGTCGAGCCGCCCCTCGTCTCGATCCGCACCGCGGTCCCGACCAGCACCGGCACCGCCGCCAGCACCCCGAGCAGCGCGAGGGTGCGCCAGCGGCGGACGGTGGTGACCAGCTCGCTGCGCAACAGCCCGAAGGTCCAAAGGGGGTTCGGACGGCCGGGGCCGGCTGCGGCGGCCGGTGCCCGGAGTGCCTCGGCCTCAGCCCGCGACATCGAATCCCTCTCCCGTCAGTGCCACGAACGCGTCCTCCAGCGAGGCCCGTTCGAGTGTGAGGCCCCGGACCCGGACGCCCGCCGTGACCAGTGCGGCGTTGACCTCGGCGAGGTCCCGCTCGGGCGGCTCGCCGGTCACCCGGTCGCCGTCCACGGTGACGTCCCCGACGCCCTGTTCCTTCAGCAGCCGGGCCGCCTCGCCCGCGTCCGGTGTGGTCACCACCAGCCGGCCGCGCGCCCCGGCCGCCAGGTCGGCGACCGCGCCCTGCGTGACCAGGCGGCCCTGGGCCATCACCGCCGCGTGCGTGCACACCTGCTCGATCTCGTCGAGGAGGTGGGAGGAGAGGAAGACGGTCGTGCCGTCGGAGGCCAACTCCCGGATCAGGGCGCGGATCTCCCGCATGCCCTGCGGGTCGAGGCCGTTGGTGGGCTCGTCCAGGACGAGCAGCTTGCGCGGCTGCAGCAGGGCCGCGGCCAGGCCCAGGCGCTGCTTCATGCCGAGCGAGTACGCCCTGGCCTTCTTGCCCGCGGCGGCCGTGAGGCCCACCCGGTCCAGGGCGGCCGCGACACGGGTCCGCCGGGTGCGCGGGTCGGCGGTCGGGTCGGCGGCGTCGTAGCGCAGCAGGTTGTCCCGGCCGGAGAGGAAGCCGTACAGGGCGGGGCCCTCGATCAGCGCGCCGACCTGCGGGAGGACGGCGCGGCCGGCCCGGGGCATGGGGCGGCCCAGGACGCGGGCCGTGCCCGAGGTCGGCTCGATCAGGCCCATCAGCATGCGGATGGTGGTGGTCTTGCCCGAGCCGTTGGGGCCGAGGAAGCCGAAGACGCTGCCCGCCGGGACGGTCAGGTCGAGACCGTCAACGGCGAGCTGTCCGCCGCGGTAGCGCTTGGTGAGGCCGCGCGTGGCGATGACGTGCGCCGGCGCGTCCCCTGACTCCTGCTCCGTGGCGGACGGTTCGTCCATCGGCTCCCTCGATTCGTCTTGTTCCGTACCCCGGAAGGGTTACTTCCCTTCGTTCGCCGCCTTCACCAGCGTGTCCTTGGTGACCGCTCCGGCGTACACCTTGCCGTCGTCGGTGATCAGGGCGTTGACCAGGCGGGTGGAGAAGACCGTGCCCTTGCCGAACTTCCCGGACACCTGGTCGCCGAGCGAGCCGAGGAAGCCGCCGAAGGCGCCGCCCTCGGAGCCGGACGGCATGCCGCCCTTGGCGCCGGTGTCGAAGGTGGCGATGGACGTCCAGCCCTTGCCGAGCACGTTGGCCCCCTCCAGGCCGTGGGCGAAGTCCTCGCCGGACTTCGGGGCGTGCTCGGGCGCCTTGGACCCCTTCTTCTCCTCGGTGACCTTCGCGCCCTTGGGCGGGGTGAAGTCGAAGGTGGAGGCGGCCGGCCTGGCGAAGGAGACCTGGGTGAAGCCCGCGTCGAGCACGGCGGCGCCGCCGCTCTTCGGGGTGAGCGTGAACTTGAGCGGCATGCCCGTCTTCGCGTCGACGGCGATGCTGATCGCGCCCACCGTGGTGCCGGACTGCTTGGGCTTGATCACCAGCTTGTAGGCGTCGCGTCCGGCGACCTGCGCGGTGCCGTCGACGGTCACGGACGTGGTGTCGTCGACCGACTTCAGGGCCTCGTCGGCGAAGTCCTTGGGCGTGGCCGGCGGCTCGGCCCGGTGCTCCTTGCCGGAGTCGGCGGTGGTGCCGTGGAAGACCTCGTTGCTCTTGCTGTCGTAGCCCCAGACGTCCTTGCCGTCGTGGATGAGGCTGTACTCGGCGCCGCTCTCCAGCAGCGACAGCTTCTGCCGGTCCGGGCCGTCGGTCGCCACACGCAGGGTGTGCGTGCCGGAGACCAGCTCGGTGAGCTTGGACGACGGGTCGGCGGAGGAGCCGTCCCCGCCCTGGGCCGCCCCGGACGCCAGGCTGCTCTCCAGGCCGCCGAGGTCCGGCAGGCCGAGGTCGGTGCTGACCTTCACCGTGCCGGACAGCTGCTGCACGTCCGACTTGGCGATCTTCTCGATGAGCTGCTGTGCGGTGATCTTCGGCAGATCGGGGGAACCGGAATCGGCAAGAGCCGGGACCAGCCCGATCGTGGCCGCGGCCACCCCCACCACCGCGACCGGGACCACGTACCGGGCGGCCTTGCGGCGTCCCGGGTGCAGGTCCTCGTCCTGCCCGGCGCCCGTTGCCTCGTCGGATTCGTACGGTGCCATCTGTGCCTTACCTCCGTCGTCGGCGGCGGCTGTCCCCACACTGGTCCACCTGAGCCGCCATTCTCACCCGAATCGGTGAGGAGTGGTGATTTCCGTGGTTTCCATCTGACCAAATCAGCCGTGAGGAAGCGTCAGACCACGGAGCCAACTCCGTGTACGCCTGCGGTATGACACGCGAGGGCGGCGCCTCCCCCGACCCGTAGGGGTCGTACGGGAGACACCGCCCTCGAGCCAGGTGTGCGGGCGACTAGCCGGCCCGGTGCACCACCGCGTCGCACAGTTCGAGCAGCGCCGCCTTTGCGTCGCACTCCGGCAGCGGGGCCAGCGCCGCCCGCGCCTCCTCCGCGTAGCGGACGGTGTCCCGGCGGGCCTGCTCAAGCGCGGGGTGCGCGCGCAGCGCGGCCAGCGCCTCGGCGTGCCGGGCGTCGTCGCTGAGGTCGGAGTCCAGCAGCTCGCACAGCGCGATGTCCTCGGCCAGGCCGAGGCGGGCGGCCCGCTCGCGCAGCCGGAGCACGGGCAGCGTCGGGATGCCCTCGCGCAGGTCGGTGCCCGGGGTCTTGCCGGACTCGTGCGAGTCCGAGGCGATGTCCAGGACGTCGTCCGCGAGCTGGAAGGCGACCCCGAGCCGTTCGCCGTACTGGGTGAGCACGTCGACGACCGTCTCGTCGGCGCCGGACATCATCGCGCCGAACCGGCACGAGACGGCCACCAGGGAGCCCGTCTTGCCGCCGAGCACGTCCAGGTAGTGGTCGACCGGGTCACGGCCGTCCGAGGGGCCCGCGGTCTCCAGGATCTGCCCGGTGACCAGCCGCTCGAACGCGAGGGCCTGCACCCGGACCGCCTCGGGGCCGAGGTCGGCGAGGATCTGGGAGGCGCGGGCGAAGAGGAAGTCGCCGGTGAGGACCGCGACCGAGTTGCCCCAGCGGGTGTTGGCGCTGTCCACGCCGCGCCGCACGGACGCCTCGTCCATGACGTCGTCGTGGTACAGCGTGGCCAGGTGGGTCAGCTCCACGACGACGGCCGACGGTACGACGCCCGGCGCGTACGGGTCGCCGAACTGCGCCGCGAGCATCACGAGCAGCGGCCTGAACCGCTTCCCGCCGGCCCGTACGAGGTGCTGCGCGGCCTCCGTGATGAACGGGACCTCGCTCTTGGTGGCTTCGAGCAAGCCTTCCTCGACAGCCGTCAATCCGGCCTGGACATCGGCTTCCAGAGCCTGGTCCCGCACGCTCAGCCCGAACGGCCCGACGACGGTCACGAGGGGTCTCCTGTCTGCTGGTGTCTGCTGGCGACTACACGGTTTGTCGATAGGTCGTTGCCATCACTCAAGTCAGCGTATCCGGTCCTGTTTCGATCACCGATAGCGCCCACCGGTCCAGCCCGGGCGGTATCGGATCACGGCCGGTATGTTTTTGATCATCTGATAAGTATGAGTACACAATGACTTAACAGGATCTCGCCCGATTTGTCGCGAACCGCACGGTGGGCGGAGTACTCCTTTCGCATCACACCCAGCAAATCTCCCGAATCCCCCATGTCTGATTTGACACTCTTTGCTATTTCGTGAATTGGGTCACGCGGGCCCGTGAATCGGCCAATCGGCACCACCCTCGTTCTCCCCTTGCCGCATCGGCCAGTTGAGGGTTGGCAACCGCAAAGGATCAAGTGCCCCATTCGGAACAGATCAAGGTCAACTGCCTCATTGGGTGAATCCAGTACTTGTTCCTGACATGTGCTGTCGCATAGCTTCCGGGCCAGTCAGGCGAACGCCGAATCCTGCCGCGTCTGACACCACCCATCGACGAACTCATTCGTACGGCAGGAGCGGGGGACCCAGGTAAGCCGCCGGACCGGACGACGCACGTCGCGCCGGGACGGCTAGGGGTGAAGTCGTGCCTCCCCCCAGGGGCACGGCCGGGCACCTCCCCGCCCGAACCCGACAGCTCACCTCGCAGGCGACGGAGAGGAACGCCCCCATGCCTGCAGCCGCTCAGCCCCGCCGCACCCGCGCCAACCGCCTCGTCCGCAAGTTCGCCGTCCTCGGCACCGGCGCCGCCGTGCTCGCCCTCCCGCTCATCGGCGCGACCGGCGCGTCCGCCGCCACCCCCACGGCCACCACGCCGTCCACCACGCTCGCCGGGTACCCGAACAACCTCGACGGCTGGATCCGCGAGTCACTCGCGATCATGGCTCAGAAGGGCATCCCGGGGACGTACAACGGCATCTACCGCAACGTCATGCGCGAGTCGTCGGGCAACCCGGCGGCCATCAACCTCTGGGACTCCAACGCGGCCAAGGGCATCCCGTCCAAGGGCCTGCTCCAGGTCATCGACCCGACGTTCAACGCGTACCACGTGGCCGGAACGTCCTTCAACATCTACGACCCGGTCGCGAACATCACGGCCGCCTGCAACTACGCGGCCGCGCGCTACGGGTCGATCGACAACGTCTTCGGCGCCTACTGACCGGCGCCCACGGCGGGCCCTACTGATATCCCGGTCAGTCGGTCGGGAACAGTCTTTCGAGGACGACGGCGATGCCGTCGTCCTCGTTCGACGTGGTGATCTCATCGGCGACGGCCTTGAGTTCGGGGTGGGCGTTGGCCATGGCGACACCGCGTCCGGCCCAGTCGAACATGGGGATGTCGTTGGGCATGTCGCCGAACGCGAGGGCCCGGTCGGCGGCGATCCCCAGGTACTCGGCGGCCAGTGCCAGCCCCGTCGCCTTGGTGACCCCGCACGGCTGCAGCTCCACGGTCCCGGGCCCCGACATCGTGACCGTGGCCAGCGAGCCCACCGCCGAGCGCGCGATCGCCGCCAACTCGTCGTCGGACAGCGTGTGGTGGCGCAGCAGCACCTTGCTGATGGGCTCGCACCACAGGTCGTCGCGGCGGCCGACCCGCATGGCGGGCAGGGTCGGGTGCGGCATCAGATACCCCGGCTCGATCAGGGTGAGCCCCTCCACGCCGTCCTGGTCGACGGCCGCGTAGACCTGCCCCACCTCGGCCTCGATCTTGCCGAGCGCGGTCTCGGCCAGTTCCCGGTCCAGCCGGACCGACCACAGCAGACGGTCGGCGCCGGCGTCGTAGACCTGCGCGCCCTGCCCGCACACCGCGAGCCCCGTGCTGCCGAGTCCCTCCAGGAGGGGCCGGACCCGGGGGGCCGGGCGGCCCGTCACCACCAGGTGCCGGGCGCCGGCCCGCGTCACCCGCTCGAGCGCGGCGCGCGACCGGTCGGAGACGGTGTCGTCGCCGCGCAGCAGCGTCCCGTCCAGGTCGGTGGCGATCAGTGAGTATGCGGGGGGTGCGACCATGATCAGAGAATACGGATCTCAGGCCCCGCCGACTCACCCTGAAGTTCCCGGACTTGTGTGCTCCTGAGCCCCAAGTGGCCTCTGCGGACCCCCTGATGGTGGTGGTCACGCGGTCGGACATGCCGGTGGGCGAGACGGCGCCTTCCGCGGCTCAGCCGTGTGCCGCCACCAGATGCCCGGCCAGGCGCGGCGACGCGAACTGCGTGCCGCAGACGAAGCGCATCACCGGGCCGTACGACGACGCCGCCGGGAGGCCGGTGAAGTACAGGCCGGGGACGGAGGAGACGTACCCGGGCCCGAGCCTGGGCGTGCCCCGGCTCACCGCCAGCCGGGTGCGCAGTTCATGACCGAGGAAGTCCATCGCCGCGATGTTCACCCGGTAGCCGGTGGCCGCGATGACGTGGTCGGCGGAGAGCCGCTCGGTGCGCCTGCCGTGGGTGCTGACGGTGATGACCGGGCTGCCGTCCGAAACCTCGGCGCCCACCACCCGCTCGACCTCCTGGACCTGCACCTTGCCCTCGAAGCGGTCGCGCAGCCACCAGGCGCCGAGCGGGCCGAGGACCCGGCGGACCAGGTAGTGGCGGGTGCGGGCGGGCAGGAAGCGGTACGGGTGGGGGTAGCGGCTGAGCGCCCACAGGGACCAGGCACGGCCGAAGGGGGACTCGGGACGCAGCCTCGGCTGGTCCCAGGGCGGGGCGCCGAAGGCGACCCGGCCGCGCCCGCGCGAGACCACGCGCACCCGGGCGCCGGCCTCGGCCGCGAGGGCCGCCGTCTCCAGCGCGGACTGGCCGGCGCCGACGACGATCAGCTCCCTGCCGGCCAAGCGGGTGAGGTCGTGGTGCTGGGAGCTGTGGGAGACCGGACCCGTGGGCGCCGGACCGTCGACCGCCGCTGCCGCCAGTTCCGCCGGGAGATGAGCGAGCCCGGACAGGCCGGTGGCCACCACGACCGCGCGGGCGGTGAACAGCTCCCCCGAGTCCAGCTTGAGTTCGAACCCACCGCTCTTGTCGCGGTCCACGGAGACGACCCGGACCTGCTCCAGGCCGGGCAGCAGCTTCTCCTGGAACCACTCGCCGTACGCGATGAAGGTCTCCACCGGGACGATGTCCTCGTCGGCCGCCAGCCGGCGGATGCCGGCCGCGTCGCAGTAGTCGGCGAGGGTGTGGCCGGGCTGCGGGCAGTCGAGGTTGGAGGCGGCGGGGGTCGACTTGAGGAGCATGCCCTCGGGCATGTGGTCGCGCCAGCTGACCATGGGGTCGCCGAAGACGCGGACGGGGATGCCGCGCGCCCGCAGATGGGCGGCGGTGGACAGGCCGTACGGCCCGGCCCCGATGACTGCAACCGGTCGAATCACGAAGTCCCTCCCCAGGACGCGGTGCGCCACCTTCGTGGCCTTGCCTACTTCGTGGTGGGGGTGGTGCTGCTGCCGCGGCGGTTGGTGCGCCACAGCTGGTACAGGTGCTTCGCGCCCGGGCGCACGAAGCGGGCGAGCATCGTGAGGAACGGCATCGGGTCGTCACCCGCGAACCAGGCCAGCTCCGTCCCGCTCGCCTTCACCGGCGCGTGCGGCGTCGTGTAGCCGCTGCGGCGGTAGGCGAGGAGCGCGGGCAGGTCGATGTTCTCCACGATGAAACGGTGACCGGCGCGCTGTTCCCCCTCCGGTACGGCACGGCCGGTCAGATTCAGGTGCATCGCGCGGACGACGTCCACGCCCGACTCGTTCTCGAAGAGCCGGAACTGGGCGCCCATGCGCGGGTTGAAGTCGAGGAGCTTGTACTGTCCGTCGCGCCGGTCGAAGCGCAGGTCGAGGTCGATGATGCCGGTGAAGCCGATCTGTTTGACGAAACGCGCGGCGAGGTCGGCGAGTTCCGGATTGTCGACGACGTACGCGTTCGCCGTCATACCCGCGTGCGGCGGCCAGGAGCGGACCTTGACACCGGTGAAGAGCGCGAGCGGGTGGGAGTCGGCGTCGAAGCAGGCGTGCACGATCCAGTCCTCGGCCTCCTCCCTCGGCAGGTACTCCTGGAGGATCACGCCGGGCTGCTCACCCCAGTCCCGGGCGAGGGTGAGCAGGCCCTCGCGGGTGGCGATCCTCGTGGTGCCGTTGACGGCTGGTCGGCTGCGCCGTACGAACGCCTCGCGGTTCTTGGCCACCACCGGGAAGCGGGCCGTGTCGGCGAAGGCGACGATCTCGTCGTACGACTCCGGGAAGGCGGCCGACGGGCTCGCGACGCCGTGTTCCGCGCACAGCTCGTGCAGGCCCTGCTTGCTGGCCAGCCGGCGCGGCATCGCGGGGTCGACACGCGGGAAGAGAAAAGGACCGGCCAGATCGTCCTGGTGCTCGGCGATCAGGACGGCGGCCTCCTCGTCCGTCGGGATCAGGACCGTCGGACGGCCGATCCGGCGGCCGATGCGCAGCAGGCCCTCGACCAGCCGGCCCGGGTCCTCGGCGCCGGTCGTCGGCCACACGAACGCCCGTTCGAGGTAGCGGGAGGCGGCCGCCGGTGTGTAGGCGTCCTCGGTGATCGCATACATGGGGACGCCGAGGCGCCCCAGGCTGCGGATCGCGCCGACACCGCCGTGGTGCAGCGGGTAGTCGCCGAACTTGACGATCAGTCCCGGCACGTCACGGTCCGCCTCGAAAGGCACGCTGACGGTGTCTCTGGCCACGGGTCCCCCCACGTGTCCCCCCCTACGGACCGGACCCACCCCGTCCGTGTCCCCCAAAGGACGCTAAGCCGGAATTGCCGCCTCCCACAAGGTCTATTCGGACATTGCGAACTCTTTAGACACTGTCCGAGCAACCTTTCGGGCAACCCCGGGGGCACTGCCCAAGGCGCGCGACTCAGCCGTAACGTGTGGCGCGCCGTAACGTGTGGCGCGACCACATGGAACGCACCGCCATGCATGGCCCGGATGAGAGCGAGGCAGTACCCCATGCCCCCCTTCGACGTCCCCGAGGGCGACCCCTTCGGTCCGCACAACCTTCCCTATGGCGTGTTCTCGCCCTCCGGCAGCACGGAGCGGAGGGTCGGCGTCCGGCTCGGTGACCACGTCCTCGACGCGGGCGCCGCGGCCGCCGCCCTCGGCTCGCCGTACGTCTCCCTGCTCGCGCAGCCCACCCTCACCCCCCTGCTGGCCGCCGGGCGCACGGCCTGGTCGGACGTGCGGCGCGCACTGACGGCGTGGGTGAGCGTGCCCTCGCACCGGTCGACGATCGAGCCGCTGTTCCACCCCCTGTCGTCGGTGACCCTCCACCTGCCCTTCGAGGTCGCGGACTACGTCGACTTCTACGCCTCCGAGAACCACGCCCGCAACGTCGGCCAGATGTTCCGTCCGGACGCCGAGGACTCCCTGACCCCCAACTGGAAGCACCTGCCGATCGGCTACCACGGCCGCTCCGGCACGGTGGTGGTGTCGGGCACGGACGTCGTACGGCCGTCCGGGCAGCGCAAGGGTCCCGGCGACGCGGCACCCGTCTTCGGCCCCTCGATCCGGCTGGACATCGAGGCCGAGGTCGGCTTCGTGGTGGGCGTGCCCTCCGAGCTCGGCAGGCCGGTCGCGCTCGGCGACTTCCGGGAGCACGTCTTCGGGCTGTGCCTGCTGAACGACTGGTCGGCGCGGGACGTCCAGGCCTGGGAGTACGTCCCGCTCGGCCCGTTCCTCGGCAAGTCCTTCGCGACCTCGGTGTCGGCGTGGATCACCCCGCTGGAGGCGCTGGAGCACGCGCGCGTGGCGCCTCCGGAGCGCACGCACCCGCTGCTGCCCTACCTGGACGACTCGGCGCCGGAGATCGAGCCCGGCGGCTACGACCTGCGGATCTCCGTCGCGATCAACGGCCATGTGGTGTCCGAGCCGCCGTTCTCCAGCATGTACTGGACCGCGGCCCAGCAGCTCGCGCACATGACGGTGAACGGGGCTTCCCTGCGCACCGGCGACCTGTACGGCTCGGGCACGGTGAGCGGCCCCGCGGAGAACCAGCGCGGCTCCCTGCTGGAGCTGACCTGGAACGGCCGCGACCCGCTCGAACTCCCGGACGGCAAGCGGACGTTCCTGGAGGACGGCGACGTCGTGACGCTGTCGGCGTGGGCGCCGGGGGCGGACGGGGGCCGGGTGGGACTGGGGGAGGTCAGCGGGCGGGTCGTGTCGGGGTGACCCTCGACTTGTAGCAAGGAGTTGACACAAGCCTTCCGGGGGCGCCATCTTGTACTCACCGCTTGATACAAGCGGTGAGTACAAGACATGTGCTTTCACGGGGGTTTCCTGATGTCCAAGCCCGACCTTGGTACGACCGCTCCGGCGTCCCGCGCGCCCGTCGACCGCTACGCCCGCCTGACGGGCCTGGCCACGGGCGCGCTCGCGGCCTTCTCGCTGTCCACACTCGACCACGGGGACGGGGCCCTGTACGCCATCCCGACGTTCGGCCTCTGCGGGGTGGCCGGCGTGCTGGTGGGCGACGCACTGACCCCACCGGCCCGGGGTGCCGTCCGCACGGCCGGGCTCGCGCCGCGCCGGATCCGGGACTACGTACCGCCCCGGATGACCTGGCTGTTGCTTGTCCTCGCGGGCGCGCTGGTGGTGCTGCTGACGGTCGCGGGCGTGGTGGC
The DNA here is from genome assembly GCF_053597295.1 of Streptomyces sp. NPDC001450. Classification (NCBI taxonomy): domain Bacteria; kingdom Bacillati; phylum Actinomycetota; class Actinomycetes; order Kitasatosporales; family Streptomycetaceae; genus Streptomyces; species Streptomyces sp. NPDC001450. Next base: position 127,096 of record NZ_JBSFHY010000021.1, on the reverse strand, counting down.
CTCGCCGGACGACCTGGGGCGGGCGGGCCGTTCACTCACCCTGACCTGCCGGGGCGTGACCCAGTCGCACAGCCCCTGGCCCGGGCTGTACTACGGCCTGCCGATGCTGGTCTCCCTCGCCGTCGCCACGGTCGCCTGCGGCTGGTCGCTGCGGCGGATCGCCACCCGGCCCGGCGACGAGCAGGCCCGCCGCGACCGCACGCTGGCGATCGTCGCGGCGTGGGGGCTCGTCGTCTCGGTCTCCCTGCTCGGCGCGGCCACGACCGCGTCGGCCTCGCTGCTGAGCGTGTCGTGCGACGGGACCGTGGGGACCATGGCCACCGTGGTGCTGTTGCCGCTGGTGCTGGTCTCGCTGGTGACCGGGCCGTGGCTGCTCTTCACCATCTGCTCGCCCCGGGCGGCGTGGTCACGCCCGGCCGACCGCGGGCTACGCCGGTGAGCGGCGCCGCCGTACGGGTCGACACGACGAGCCCCGTCCCGCCGTACGAACAGATCCGCGCCCAGCTCGCCGCCCTGATCACCACCGGCCGCCTGCCGGAGGGCGAACGGCTGCCGACCGTACGGCAGCTGGCGGCCGACCTGGGCCTGGCAGCGGGCACGGTCGCCCGGGCCTACCGCGAGCTGGAGGCGGCATCCCTGATCCTGACCCGGCGTGGCGCGGGGACGCGGGTGGCTCGGCTGCCGGCGGGGGCGCGCCGCCGCGAGGCGGCGGAACTCGCCGAGGTGACCAAGGATTTCGTGGCGTGGACGCGGGCTCTGGGGTTCGGGGAGGGAGAGGTGCTGGAGGCGGTGCGGCGGGCGTTGCGGGAGTAGGGAGAGGGAGGACTGCCGAACTCGGAGTCAAGGCAAGCCGGACGCGAACGAGGGCAGCCGGATCGCCGTCGACACCTGACTCGTGCCGTCTCTCACCGTCATACTGTCGGGGGACACGCACCACGCGACGCGCCCCCGGCGCATCACCCCGTACCACCTGACACCCGCACACCACTCCGACCAGGAACCGGAGCCCCGGCATGACCGTCTGCCTGCTCCTGCTGAGCGTCCTCGCCCTGACGGCCGCCGTACCGGCGCCGCGCGCGCTGACCCGGGCCGCCTGGCCCGAGCGGGAACCCGTGGTCGCGTTGTGGGTGTGGCAGTGCCTGGTTGCCACGGTCCTGCTGTGCTGTCTGACCGCACTCGTGCTGGGCGCGGCGGCCGTCTTCCACACCGTCCGCGACCATGTCTTCGCCCCCGCGCCGCCCGCCGTCACCGCCGCGTACGACCTGTCCACCGCCCCGGTCTGGGCCGTCGCCCTCACCCTGCTGCTGGCCTGCGGGGCCGCCTGGACGACCGCGATGCTCACCCGGGAGATCGCCGAGGCCCGCCGCCGCCGTGGCCAGACCCGGGCGCACCTGCGCGAACGCGCCCCCGACCTGCCCGCGGGGCTGCCCGCGGCACGCGGACCGATGCTGGTGCTGGAGGACGAGTACCCGGACGCCTGGTGGATGCCGGGCCACCCGCCCCAGCTGGTCGTGACCACCGGGGCGCTGCACCGCCTGACCGACCATCAGCTGGACGCGGTCCTCACCCACGAGCGCGGCCACGCCCGCGCCCACCACGACTGGCTGCTCCACCTGTCCACCGCGCTCGCCACGGGCTTCCCGCACATCCCGCTCTTCGCGCACTTCTGCGACCAGACGCACCGGCTCGTCGAACTGGCCGCCGACGACACGGCATCCCGCCGCTGCGGCCACCTCACCACCGCCCTGGCCCTGATCGAGCTGAACCAGCACCGCGGCGTCCTGTCCTGCGACTCCAGCCGCCGCCTCCTGGGCGAACGCGTGGACCGCCTCCTGGAGCCCCCACCGCGCCTGCTCCGCCGGCACCGGGCCCTGACGACGACGGTGGCGGCACTGGTCCCGCTGCTGCCGCTGCTGATCACGTTCGCACCGGGGCTCACGGCACTGCCCTGAACCCCCTGTCCTGACCCCACCGGCGGCTGCCTGCCGCCGCGGCCTTGGCGCCCTACATCCAGTCCTCCGGCTCCGGCTCCTCCCCCGGCTCCTCCCCCGGCTCGGGCCAGTAGTCCTCCGGGGAATCGCCGGGCGCGGGCGAAGTGCCGCTCGCAGGGGTGGCACCGGCCGCAGCGGTGGCACCGGCAGCCGCGCCCGGCATGTCCAGGGAGTTCAGCACCTCGAGCACCCCCTCCCCGTACGTCGCCAGCTTCTTCTCGCCGACCCCGCTCACCGTGCCCAACTCCCGCACCGAGCCGGGCCACCGGGTGACGATCTCCCGCAGGGTGGCGTTCTGGAAGATGACGTACGCCGGGACGCCCTGCTCCCGGGCCTGTTCGGCGCGCCAGGCGCGCAGGGCCTCGAAGGCGGGGAGCAGCGAGTCGGGCAGCTCGACCTCGGCGGCCTTGGCCTTGCGATCGCCCCGGCCGGAGGAGGCACCCGAACCCGTACCCGAACCCGACCGCGAGGTGGCCGGCTTCTTCGGCTCCTTGCGCAGCGGCACCTCCCGCTCCCGCCGCAGCACCGAACCGCTCGCCTCGGTGAGCACCAGCGTGCCGTACTCCCCCTCGACCGCGAGCAGCCCCTGGGCCAGCAGCTGCCGGATGACACCCCGCCACTCGGCCTCGGCGAGGTCCTGGCCGATGCCGAACACGGACAGCTGGTCGTGGTCGAACTGGATCACCTTGCCGGTGCGCTTGCCGAGCAGGATGTCGACGATCTGTACGGCGCCGAACTTCTGCCGGCGCTCCCGCTGCAGCCGTACCACCGTCGACAGCACCTTCTGCGCGGCGATGGTGCCGTCCCAGGTCTCCGGCGGGGTCAGGCAGGTGTCGCAGTTGCCGCACCCCGCGGCCGAGGGCTCCTGGCCGAAGTAGGCCAGCAGCTGGCCGCGCCGGCACTGGGCGGTCTCGCACAGGGCGAGCATGGCGTCGAGGTGGGCGGAGGCCCGGCGGCGGAACGCCTCGTCGCCCTCGCCGGACTGGATCAGCTTGCGCTGCTGTATGACGTCGTTGAGGCCGTAGGCCATCCAGGCGGTGGAGGACAGTCCGTCGCGGCCCGCGCGGCCCGTCTCCTGGTAGTAGCCCTCGATCGACTTGGGCAGGTCCAGGTGGGCGACGAAGCGCACGTCCGGTTTGTCGATGCCCATGCCGAAGGCGATGGTCGCGACCACGACCAGGCCCTCCTCGCGCAGGAACCGGGACTGGTGGGCCGCGCGCGTGCCCGCGTCCAGGCCCGCGTGGTAGGGCACCGCTTCGACGCCGTTGCTGCTCAGGAACTCGGCCGTCCGCTCCACCGAGTTGCGGGAGAGGCAGTACACGATGCCGGCGTCGCCCGCGTGCTCCTCCCGCAGGAAGGCGAGCAGCTGCTTCCTGGGGTCGGCCTTGGGCACGATCCGGTACTGGATGTTGGGCCGGTCGAAGCTCGCGACGAAATGGCGGGCCCTCGGCAGGTCCAGCCGCTGGGTGATCTCCTGGTGGGTGGCGCGCGTGGCCGTGGCCGTGAGGGCGATCCGCGGAACGTCCGGCCAGCGCTCGCCGAGCAGGGAGAGGGCCAGGTAGTCGGGGCGGAAGTCGTGGCCCCACTGGGACACGCAGTGCGCCTCGTCGATCGCGAAGACGGAGATCTTGCCGCGCGAGAGCAGGTCGAGCGTGGCCTGGACCCGCAGCCGCTCCGGGGCCAGGTACAGCAGGTCCAGCTCGCCGGCGAGGAACTCGGCCTCGACCACGCGCCGCTCGTCGAAGTCCTGCGTGGAGTTGATGAAGCCGGCCCGCACGCCGAGGGCACGCAGGGCGTCCACCTGGTCCTGCATCAGCGCGATCAGCGGCGAGATCACCACGCCCGTACCGGGTCTGACCAGGGCCGGGATCTGGTAGCACAGCGACTTGCCGCCGCCGGTCGGCATGAGGACGAGGGCGTCTTGGCCCGCCACCACATGCTCGATGATCGCTTCCTGCTCGCCTCGGAAGGCCTCGTATCCGAAGACCCGGTGCAGCGTGGCCAGCGCCTCGCTCGCGTCCGCGCCCGGCCCCTCGGTCGTCCTTGGCATCTCGCTGATCCCGCCCGTCGCGCCCATCGTCCTGTCCCCCGAGTCCGTCCCCCGTGCGTCGTCCCTCGACCGCTGCCTCCACGATAGGGGGCGGGACCGACAGTCCCGGAGTTATCCACAGGCTGCCCGGCACACTCCACGTCAAGGACACGAAGGTCGTTCACACGTTCGCGGGAGACCTGCCCGTTTCCCGCCGATAGTCTGAAAGGACCGGCGAGACTCCGTCCTATAGGAGCACTGATGAGCGTCGCACCGAAGGCGTCCACGTCCAGCTGGCCGACCCCGCCGGAGGGCGGCTGGACCGCCGTGCGGTTCCCGGCGGAGGCCGCAGTGACTCCGGACATACGCCGCTGCCCGGCACCCTTCCAGAACGAGGGCGCCGGGCAGCGGCGTGTAGGAGACGGCGAGCGTCAGCGCACGAACACTCCCGCCTGGCTCGCCAGGTTCAGGAAGTACTGCGGCGCCACACCGAGCACCACCGTGACCGCCACGCCCACCCCGATCGCCGCCATGGTCAGCGGCGACGGCACGGCCACGGTCGGGCCCTCGGGCCTCGGCTCGCTGAAGAACATCAGCACGATCACCCGGATGTAGAAGAACGCGGCGATCGCCGAGGAGATCACACCGATCACGACCAGCGGGGCCGCACCGCCGTCCGCCGCCGCCTTGAACACGGCGAACTTCCCGGCGAAACCGGAGGTCAGCGGGATACCGGCGAAGGCCAGCAGGAACACCGCGAACACGGCCGCCACCAGGGGCGACCGGCGGCCGAGCCCGGCCCACTTGGACAGGTGGGTCGCCTCGCCGCCCGCGTCGCGCACCAGCGTGACCACCGCGAAGGCACCGATCGTCACGAACGAGTACCCGGCCAGGTAGAACAGCACGGACGACACGCCGTCCTTCGAGGTCGCGATGACACCCGCGAGGATGAATCCGGCGTGCGCGATCGACGAGTACGCCAGCAGCCGCTTGATGTCGGTCTGCGTGATCGCGATGATCGCGCCGCCCAGCATGGTGACGACCGCCACCGCCCACATGACCGGCCGCCAGTCCCAGCGCATGCCGGGCAGGACGACGTACAGCAGGCGCAACAGCGCGCCGAACGCCGCCACCTTCGTCGCCGCCGCCATGAAGCCGGTCACCGGGGTCGGCGCGCCCTGGTAGACGTCGGGCGTCCACATGTGGAACGGCACCGCGCCCACCTTGAAGAGCAGGCCCATCACGATCAGGGCGCTGCCGAGCAGCAGCAGCGCATCGTTGCCCATGGTGCCCGCGAGCGCCGGGTCGACGTTGGTGACCGTGCCGTCGACGACCTGCGCGATGCGCGCGTACGACACCGAGCCCGCGTAGCCGTACAGCAGGGCGATGCCGAACAGCGTGAACGCCGAGGCGAACGCGCCGAGCAGGAAGTACTTGACCGCGGCCTCCTGCGACATCAGCCGCTTGCGGCGGGCCAGCGCGCACAGCAGGTACAGCGGCAGGGAGAAGACCTCCAGGGCCACGAAGAGTGTCAGCAGGTCGTTGGCCGAGGGGAAGATCAGCATGCCGGCGATCGCGAAGAGCAGCAGCGGGAAGACCTCGGTGGTGGTGAACCCGGCCTTCACGGCGGCCTTCTCGCTGTCGCTGCCCGGCACGGACGCGGCCTGCGCCGCGAACGAGTCGACCCGGTTGCCGTGCGCCGCCGGGTCCAGGCGCCGCTCGGCGAAGGTGAACAGGCCGACCAGACCGGCCAGCACGATCGTGCCCTGCAGGAACAGGGCCGGCCCGTCGACCGCGATCGCTCCCATGGCCGCGATGTGCGCCTTCGTGGTGCCGTACCCGTCGGCCGCCAGGGCGACCACCGCGGCGAACGCGGCACAGAGGGCCACGACGGACACGAACACCTGCGCGTAGTAGCGGGACCGGCGCGGGACGAACGCCTCGATCAACACCCCGACCAGCGCCGCGCCGAGGACGATCAAGGTCGGCGACAATTGCCCGTACTCGATCTTCGGCGTGGGGATCTTCGAGATCGGCTCGGCCGCGGTTGTCCACAGGCTGTGGACGGCTGTTGCGCTCACTTTGCCGCCTCCACCGAGGGCTTGGGATCGGTCTTGTGTACGTCGGACATGGTCTGCTTGACCGCCGGGTTGACGATGTCCGTGACGGGCTTCGGGTAGACGCCCAGGAAGATCAGCAGCACGATCAGCGGGGCGACGACCACCAGCTCGCGCGCGCGGAGGTCGGGCATCGCCGAGACCTCGGGCTTGACCGGGCCCGTCATCGTGCGCTGGTACAGCACGAGGGTGTAGAGCGCGGCGAGCACGATGCCGAAGGTGGCGATGATGCCGATCGCCGGGTAGCGCGTGAACGTGCCGACCAGGACCAGGAACTCACTCACGAACGGCGCGAGTCCGGGGAGCGAGAGGGTGGCGAGGCCGCCGATCAGGAAGGTGCCGGCGAGCACCGGGGCGACCTTCTGCACACCGCCGTAGTCGGCGATGAGGCGCGAGCCGCGCCGGGAGATAAGGAAGCCGGCGACCAGCATCAGCGCGGCCGTGGAGATGCCGTGGTTGACCATGTAGAGCGTGGCGCCGGACTGGCCCTGGGTGGTCATCGCGAAGATGCCCATGATGATGAAGCCGAAGTGCGAGATCGACGCGTAGGCAACCAGTCGCTTGATGTCCCGCTGCCCGACGGCGAGCAGGGCTCCGTAGACGATGCTGATGAGCGCCAGTACGAGGATGACGGGCGTCGCCCACTTGCTGGCTCCCGGGAACAGCTGGAGGCAGAAGCGGAGCATCGCGAAGGTGCCCACCTTGTCGACGACCGCGGTGATGAGGACGGCGACCGGGGCGGTGGCCTCCTGCATGGCGTTGGGCAGCCAGGTGTGCAGCGGCCACAGCGGCGCCTTCACCGCGAAGGCGAAGAAGAAGCCGAGGAACAGCCAGCGTTCGGTGTTCGTCGCCATGTGCAGCGAGCCGTTGGCGCGCGCCTGCACGATCTCCTGGAGGCTGAAGTTCCCGGCGACCACGTAGAGGCCGATCACCGCGGCCAGCATGATCAGGCCGCCGACCAGGTTGTAGAGCAGGAACTTCACCGCCGCGTACGACCGCTGGGTGGCGGCCGCCTTCTCGCCGTGCTCGTGGGCACGGTCCCCGAAGCCGCCGATGAGGAAGTACATCGGGATGAGCATGGCTTCGAAGAAGATGTAGAAGAGGAAGACGTCGGTGGCCTCGAAGGAGATGACCACCATCGCCTCGACGGCCAGGATCAGCGCGAAGAAGCCCTGGGTGGGCCGCCAGCGGCGGCTGCCGGTCTCCAGCGGGTCGGCGTCGTGCCAGCCGGCGAGGATCACGAACGGGATCAGCAGCGCGGTCAGCGCGACGAGCGCCACCGCGATGCCGTCGACGCCCAGCTCGTAGCGGACCCCGAAGTCCGCGATCCAGGCGTGCGATTCGGTGAGCTGGTAGCGGGCGCCGTCCGGGTCGAAGCGGACCAGGACGGTGATCGCCAGGGCGAGCGTGGCGAGCGAGACCAGCAGCGCCAGCCACTTCGCGGCGGTGCGCTGTGCGGCCGGTACGGCGGCCGTGGCGACGGCCCCGATGGCCGGGAGCGCCGCCGTCGCTGTCAGCAGAGGAAAGGACATCGGTATCAGACCGCCCTCATCAGCAGGGTCGCGGCGACCAGGAGTGCCGCACCGCCGAACATCGAGACCGCGTAGGAACGGACGAAGCCGTTCTGGACCCGGCGCAGCCGGCCCGACAGGCCGCCGAAGCCGGCCGCCGTGCCGTTGACGACGCCGTCGACCAGGGTGTGGTCGACGTACACCAGGGAGCGCGTGAGGTGCTCGCCGCCGCGCACCAGGACGACGTGGTTGAAGTCGTCCTGGAGCAGGTCGCGCCGGGCGGCCCGGGTGAGCAGCGATCCGCGCGGGGCGACGGCCGGGACGGGCTTGCGGCCGTACTGGGCCCAGGCGATGCCGACGCCGATGACCAGGCACACCATCGTCGCGCCCGTGACCGTGGCCGCGCTGACCGGCGAGTGGCCCTCACTGTGGCCGGTGACCGGCTCCAGCCAGTGCAGGAAGCGGTCACCGATGCTGAACAGCCCACCGGCGAAGACCGACCCGAACGCGAGCAGGACCATCGGGATCGTCATGACCTTGGGCGACTCGTGCGGGTGCGGCTCGTTGCCGTTCTCGTCCGGCTGCCAGCGCTTCTCGCCGAAGAACGTCATCAGCATCACGCGCGTCATGTAGAAGGCGGTGATGGCCGCGCCCAGCAGGGCCGCGCCGCCGAGGATCCAGCCCTGGGTGCCGCCCTTCGCGAAGGCCGCCTCGATGATCGCGTCCTTGGAGAAGAAGCCCGACAGGAACGGGAAGCCGATGATGGCCAGGTAGCCGAGACCGAAGGTGACGAAGGTGACCGGCATGTACTTCCGGAGGCCGCCGTACCTGCGCATGTCGACCTCGTCGTTCATGCCGTGCATGACGGAACCGGCGCCGAGGAACAGCCCGGCCTTGAAGAAGCCGTGCGTCACCAGGTGCATGATCGCGAAGACGTAGCCGATGGGGCCGAGGCCGGCGGCCAGGATCATGTAGCCGATCTGCGACATGGTCGAGCCGGCCAGCGCCTTCTTGATGTCGTCCTTCGCGCAACCGACGATCGCACCGAAGAGGAGCGTGACCGCGCCGACGACGGTGACGGCCAGCTGGGCGTCCGGAGCCAGGTTGAAGATGGCCGCGGAGCGGACGATCAGGTACACACCCGCGGTCACCATCGTCGCGGCGTGGATCAGGGCCGACACCGGGGTCGGGCCCTCCATCGCGTCCCCGAGCCAGGACTGCAGTGGCACCTGGGCCGACTTGCCGCAGGCGGCGAGCAGCAGCATCAGGCCGATCGCGGTGAGCTTGCCCTCGGAGGCGTCACCGGCGTGGCTGAAGACCGGGCCGAAGGCGAAGCTGCCGAAGGTGGTGAACATCAGCATGATCGCGATCGACAGGCCCATGTCGCCGACGCGGTTGACCAGGAAGGCCTTCTTCGCCGCCGTGGCCGCGCTGGGCTTGTGCTGCCAGAATCCGATCAGCAGGTAGGACGCGAGACCGACGCCCTCCCAGCCGACGTACAGCAACAGGTAGTTGTCGGCGAGGACGAGCAGCAGCATCGCCGCGAGGAACAGGTTCAGGTAGCCGAAGAAGCGGCGGCGCCGCTCGTCGTGCTCCATGTACCCGACCGAGTACAGGTGGATCAGCGAGCCGACGCCGGTGATCAGCAGGACGAACGTCATCGACAGCTGGTCGAGGCGGAAGGTGACGTCCGCCTGGAAGCTGCCGACCGAGATCCACGTCCACAGGTGCTGGGTCAGGGTGCGGTGTTCGGCGTCCTTGCCGAGCAGGTCGGCGAAGAGGATCAGGCCGAACACGAAGGAGGCGGCCGACAGGAGCGTGCCGATCCAGTGGCCGACGGCGTCCAGCCGCCGGCCGCCGACCAGGAGGACGGCCGCTCCGAGCAGGGGCGCCGCGATGAGCAGCGCGATCAGGTTCTCCACGATTCTTCCGACCCCTTACAGCTTCATCAGGCTGGCGTCGTCGACCGAGGCCGAGTGGCGGGTGCGGAACAGCGACACGATGATCGCGAGGCCCACCACGACCTCCGCGGCGGCGACGACCATCGTGAAGAAGGCGATGATCTGGCCGTCGAGGTTGTCGTGCATCCGGGAGAAGACGACGAACGCGAGGTTGCAGGCGTTGAGCATCAGCTCGATGCACATGAACACGACGATCGCGTTGCGCCGGATCAGCACCCCGGTCGCGCCGATGGTGAACAGAAGAGCGGCGAGGTAGAGGTAGTTGACGGGGTTCACTTCGACGCCTCCTCGGACCGCTTGAACGTCGTCGGCTCGATCTCGGTCCGTTCCAGGCGCTCCTCGGCGCGCTGTTCCAGGGCCCGCAGGTCGCCCAGCGCCTCCGCCGACACGTCACGGATCTGGCCGCGCTCGCGCAGCGTCTTGTTGACGGTCAGCTCGGAGGGGGTGCCGTCGGGCAGCAGGCCCGCGATGTCCACGGCGTTGTGCCGGGCGTAGACACCGGGGGCGGGCAGCGGCGGTACGTGCTTGCCCTCGCGGACGCGCTGCTCGGCCAGCTCGCGCTGCGTCCTGGCGCGCTCGGTGCGCTCGCGGTGGGTGAGCACCATGGCGCCGACGGCGGCCGTGATCAGCAGGGCACCGGTGATTTCGAAGGCGAAGACGTACTTGGTGAAGATGAGGGCGGCGAGGCCCTCCACGTTGCCGTGCGCGTTCGCCTGGCCGGTGCCGTCGAACTCCTTCAGGGAGGCGTTCCCGATACCGGCGAACAGCAGGACGCCGAAGCCGACCCCGCACAGAAGAGCCAGCCAGCGCTGGCCCTTGATGGTCTCCTTCAGCGAGTCCGCGGCCGTGACGCCGACGAGCATCACCACGAAGAGGAACAGCATCATGATCGCGCCGGTGTAGACGACGATCTGCACGATCCCGAGGAAGTAGGCGCCGTTGGCGAGGTAGAAGACCGCCAGGACGATCATGGTCCCGGCGAGGCTGAGCGCGCTGTGCACGGCCTTCTTCATGAAGACGGTGCCCAGGGCGCCGACCACCGCGATCGTGCCGAGGACCCAGAACTGGAAGGCCTCACCGGTGGAGGTGGTGTAGGCCGCGAGCTGCGGGCTCATGCGTCCACCTCCTGATCTTCCGCCGCGCCCGAAGGGCCTGCCGATTGAGGCTGTTCACCCTTGGAGACGGCCACCTGCCGTACGGTCCCCGGCGCGGCCTCCGTCACCAGTCCCCGGTAGTAGTCCTGTTCGTCGGTCCCCGGGAAGATCTCGTGAGGCGTGTCGACCATGCCCTCTTCGAGGCCGGCGAGCAGCTGCTCCTTGGTGTAGATGAGGTTGGCGCGGCTGGAGTCGGCCAGCTCGAACTCGTTGGTCATCGTCAACGCGCGCGTGGGGCACGCCTCGATGCACAGCCCGCACAGGATGCAGCGGGCGTAGTTGATCTGGTAGACGCGGCCGTACCGCTCGCCCGGGGAGTAGCGCTCCTCGTCGGTGTTGTCGGCGCCCTCCACGTAGATGGCGTCGGCGGGGCATGCCCAGGCGCACAGCTCACAGCCGACGCACTTCTCCAGGCCGTCCGGATGGCGGTTGAGCTGGTGCCGTCCGTGGAACCGCGGAGCCGTGGTCTTGTGCTGCTCCGGGTACTGCTCCGTCAGCCGCTTCTTGAACATGGCCTTGAAGGTCACGCCGAAGCCGGCCACGGGGTTCTGGAAGCCAGGCTTCGTCTGCCCGGGCTCCTTGGGCTCCTCAGCCATCGGACGCCTCCTTTCCATCCGAAGATCCGTCACTGACAGTGTCCGACCCGCCACTGACAATCAGCTCCCGGTCCCGGCGCGGGCTGCGCCTCGGCACCGGCGGCAGTTCCTGTCCGGGCAGCGGCGGTACGGGGAATCCGCCCGCCATCGCGTCGAACCCGGGCTGCTGGGCGGCGGGCTGCTCGGCCGTCTTCGCCTTCTCGCGGAACATGTCGGCGACGAAGGAGATCAGCAGCAGGGCCAGGACCCCTCCGCCGACGTAGAGGGCGATGTCGGCGAAGTCGTAGTTCTCGTTGCGCAGCGCCCGCACGGTCGCGACGAGCATCAGCCAGGTCACCGAGACCGGGATGAGGACCTTCCAGCCGAGCTTCATCAGCTGGTCGTAGCGCACGCGCGGGAGCGTGCCGCGCAGCCAGATGAAGAAGAACAGCAGCAGCTGGACCTTGATGACGAACCAGAGCAGCGGCCACCAGCCGTGGTTCGCGCCCTCCCAGAAGGCGGAGATCGGCCACGGGGCGCGCCAGCCGCCGAGGAACAGGGTGGTCGACACGGCCGAGACCGTCACCATGTTCACGTACTCGGCGAGCATGAACATCGCGAACTTGATCGAGGAGTACTCGGTGTTGAAACCGCCGACCAGGTCGCCCTCGGACTCCGGCATGTCGAAGGGGGCGCGGTTGGTCTCGCCGACCATCGTGACGATGTAGAGGATGAAGGAGACCGGCAGCAGCAGGATGTACCAGCGGTCCTGCTGCTGCTCGACGATCGTCGACGTCGACATGGACCCCGAGTAGAGGAACACGGAGGCGAACGCGGCACCCATGGCGATCTCGTAGGAGATCATCTGCGCGCAGGAGCGGAGGCCGCCGAGCAGCGGGTAGGTGGATCCGGAACTCCAACCCGCGAGGACGATGCCGTAGATGCCGACGGAGGCGACCGCGAGGATGTAGAGCATCGCGATCGGCAGGTCGGTCAGCTGCATCGTGGTGCGCGTACCGAAGATCGAGATCTCGTCGTCGGCCGGGCCGAAGGGGATCACCGCGATCGCCATGAAGGCCGGGATGGCCGCGACGATCGGCGCGAGGACGTAGACCACCTTGTCCGCGCGCTTGACGATGATGTCTTCCTTGAGCATCAGCTTCACGCCGTCGGCGAGCGACTGGAGCATGCCCCAGGGACCGTGCCGGTTGGGGCCGATGCGCAGCTGCATCCAGGCGACGACCTTGCGCTCCCAGACGATGGAGAACAGCACGGTCACCATCAGGAAGGCGAAGCAGAACACCGCCTTGATGACGACCAGCCACCAGGGGTCGCGGCCGAACATCGAGAGGTCTTCAGCGGAGAGGTACGGGCTCATGCCTCCACCTCCTTGGGGGCCGCGTCGGCGGGTGCCGCCGGGCCGATGCGGACGAGGGTGCCGGGCTGCGCGCCGGTGTCGGAGGCGACGCCCGAGCCGACGGAGTTCAGTGGGAGCCAGACCACCCGGTCGGGCATCTCGGTGACCTGGAGGGGGAGTTCGACCGTGCCGGCCGATCCGGTGACGGCGAGGAGCTCGCCGTCACCGACGCCGGCCTCGGCGGCGGTCGCCGCGGACACGCGCGCGCGTGCGGCGTGCCGGGTGCCGGCGAGCGCCTCGTCGCCCTCCTGCAGGACACCGTGGTCGAGCAGCAGCCGGTGTCCGGCGAGTACGGCCTCACCCGCGGCGGGGCGGGGCAGCGCGGCCGCGGTCTCCATGGGCTCGGAGGCGCGGGAACCGTCCCAGGCGCCGAGCCGGTCGATCTCCGCGCGCGCGGTGCGCAGGTCCGGCAGGCCCAGGTGGACGTCCATGGCGTCGGCCAGCATCTGCAGCACGCGCCCGTCGGTGGGGGCGGGGCGGCGGGTCATCTGGTCGGGCTTGAGCGCGGCCTCGAAGAAGCGGACCCTGCCTTCCCAGTTGAGGAAGGTGCCGGCCTTCTCGGCGACCGCGGCGACCGGCAGGACGACGTCGGCGCGCTCGGTGACCTCGCTGGGCCGCAGCTCCAGCGACACCAGGAAGCCGACGCTGTCGAGGGCCTCACGCGCGCGTGCCGGGTCGGGCAGGTCGGCGGCCTCGACACCGGCGACCACCAGGGCCGACAGTTCGCCGGTGGCGGCTGCCTCGATGATCTGGTCGGTGTCGCGGCCGTAGCGCAAGGGCAGTTCGGAGAGCCCCCAGGCGGCGGCGACCTCCTCTCGCGCGCGCGGGTCGGTCGCCGGGCGGCCGCCCGGCAGCAGCGACGGCAGCGCGCCCACCTCGACGGCGCCGCGCTCACCCGCCCGCCGCGGGATCCACGCCAGCTGCGCGCCGGTCGCGGCGGCGGCGCGTACGGCTGCGGTGAGTCCGCCGGCCACCGCGGCGAGCCGCTCTCCCACGACGATCACCGCGCCCTCGGCGCGCAGGGCCTCGGCGGCCTCCGTGCCGGGCTCCTCCAGGCCGACACCGCTCGCGAGGGCGTCCAGCCACTCGGTCTCGGTGCCGGGAGCGGCCGGCAGCAGCGTGCCGCCCGCCTTCTCCAGGCCGCGGGTGGCGTGTGTGGCCAGCGAGAACACCCGCTGCTTGTGCTTGCGCCAGGCCTTGCGCAGCCGCAGGAAGACGCCGGGCGCCTCCTCCTCCGACTCGAACCCGACGAGCAGGACGGCGGGCGCCTTCTCCAGGGAGGTGTACGTGACGCCCGTGCCGTCGAGGTCACGGCCGCGGCCGGCCACCCGGGCAGCCAGGAAGTCGGCCTCCTCGCCGCTGTGCACGCGCGCGCGGAAGTCGATGTCGTTCGTGTCCAGCGCCACGCGTGCGAACTTGCTGTACGCGTAGGTGTCCTCGACGGTCAGGCGGCCGCCGACGAGGACACCGGCCCGGGAACGGGCGGCGGTCAGCCCGCGCGCGGCCGCTTCCAGCGCCTCCGGCCAGGAGGCGGGCTCCAGGACACCTTCGGCGTTGCGCACGAGCGGGGTGTCGAGGCGGTCCTTGAGCTGCGCGTACCGGAACGCGAAGCGTCCCTTGTCGCAGATCCACTCCTCGTTGACCGCGGGGTCGTTGGCGGCGAGCCGCCGCATGACCTTGCCGCGCCGGTGGTCGGTGCGGGTGGCGCAGCCGCCGGAGCAGTGCTCGCACACCGACGGCGAGGAGACGAGGTCGAAGGGGCGGGAGCGGAATCGATAGGCCGCGGAGGTGAGCGCGCCGACCGGGCAGATCTGGATGGTGTTCCCGGAGAAGTACGACTCGAAGGGGTCGCCCTCGCCGATGCCGACCTGCTGGAGCGCGCCCCGCTCCAGCAGCTCGATCATCGGGTCGCCCGCGACCTGGTTGGAGAAGCGGGTGCAGCGGGCGCACAGCACGCACCGCTCACGGTCGAGCAGCACCTGTGTGGAGATCGGGACGGGCTTCTCGTACGTCCGCTTGCGGCCCTCGAAGCGGGACTCCGCGTTGCCGTGCGACATGGCCTGGTTCTGCAGCGGGCACTCGCCGCCCTTGTCGCAGACCGGGCAGTCCAGCGGGTGGTTGATGAGCAGCAGCTCCATCACACCGTGCTGGGCCTTCTCGGCGACCGGGGAGGTGAGGTGGGTCTTCACGACCATCCCGTCCGTACACGTGATCGTGCAGGACGCCATCGGCTTGCGCTGGCCCTCGACCTCGACGATGCACTGGCGGCAGGCACCGGCCGGATCCAGGAGGGGGTGGTCGCAGAAGCGGGGGATCTCGATGCCGAGCTGCTCGGCGGCCCGGATGACCAGGGTGCCCTTGGGCACGCTGATCTCCGCGCCGTCGATCGTCAGCGTGACGAGGTCCTCCGGCGGGACCGCCGCCTGCCCCCCTCCGGAGGGAGCACTGGTGGTCACGGTCATGCGTTCACCTCCGGGCGGTCCGCCCAGGCCGTCGACTTGGCCGGGTCGAAGGGGCAGCCCCGGCCCGTGATGTGCTGCTCGTACTCCTCGCGGAAGTACTTCAGTGAGGAGAAGATCGGTGAGGCCGCGCCGTCGCCGAGGGCGCAGAAGGACTTGCCGTTGATGTTGTCGGCGATGTCGTTCAGCTTGTCGAGGTCGGACATGACGCCCTTGCCGGCCTCGATGTCCCGCAGCAACTGCACCAGCCAGTACGTCCCTTCACGGCACGGTGTGCACTTGCCGCAGGACTCGTGGGCGTAGAACTCGGTCCAGCGGGTCACCGCCCGCACCACGCAGGTCGTCTCGTCGAAGCACTGCAGGGCCTTCGTGCCGAGCATGGAACCCGCGGCGCCCACTCCTTCGTAGTCGAGAGGGACGTCGAGGTGCTCGTCGGTGAACATCGGCGTCGAGGAGCCGCCCGGCGTCCAGAACTTGAGGCGATGCCCGGGCCGCATGCCGCCGCTCATGTCGAGGAGCTGGCGGAGCGTGATGCCGAGCGGCGCCTCGTACTGGCCGGGGCTCGCGACGTGACCGCTGAGCGAGTAGAGCGTGAAGCCGGGCGACTTCTCGCTCCCCATCGACCTGAACCATTCCTTGCCGTTTTTCAGGATGGCGGGAACCGACGCGATCGACTCGACGTTGTTCACAACAGTCGGGCAGGCATAGAGCCCTTCGACCGCAGGGAAAGGGGGACGGAGCCGCGGTTGACCACGGCGGCCTTCGAGCGAGTCGAGCAGTGCGGTCTCCTCACCGCAGATGTACGCGCCGGCGCCGGCGTGCACGGTGAGTTCGAGGTCGAGTCCGCTGCCCAGGATGTTCTCGCCGAGGTAGCCCGCCGCGTAGGCCTCGCGCACGGCCTCGTGCAACCGCCGCAGAACGGGGACGACTTCACCACGCAGATAGATGAAGGCATGCGACGACCTGATGGCATAGCACGCGATCACAATGCCCTCGATGAGGCTGTGCGGGTTCGCGAAGAGGAGCGGGATGTCCTTGCAGGTCCCGGGCTCCGACTCGTCGGCGTTGACAACTAGATAGTGCGGTTTTCCATCACCCTGGGGAATGAACTGCCACTTCATTCCGGTCGGGAATCCCGCGCCGCCGCGCCCGCGCAGACCTGAGTCCTTGACGTACGCGATCAGGTCGTCCGGCGACATGGCGAGCGCCTTGCGGAGCCCCTCGTACCCCTCGTGCCTCCGGTAGACGTCCAGAGTCCAGGACCGGTCCTCGTCCCAGAAGGCCGACAGCACGGGTGCGAGCAGCTTCTCGGGGCTGGTGTCCTTGAGTTCGGTCACGGTCATCACTCCCCCTCCTCCTCGGCCTGGCCCGCGGACGGAGTGTCCTGTGATTCCTGGCCGCGCGGATGGACCACGCGCGCGGGTGCGGCCTCTCCCCTTGCCAGGCGAAGGCCCACCAGCGAAGCGGGTCCCGCACTGCCGCTCTCCTCGACGGCCCCTGGCCGCTCGTCGGGGAAACCGGCCAGCATCCGCGCGGTCTCCTTGAAGGTGCACAGCCGCGCCCCGCGCGTGGGCTGCACGGGCCGTCCGGCACGCAGGTCGTCGACCAGGCGCTTGGCGCTGCCGGGGTTCTGGTTGTCGAAGAACTCCCAGTTGACCATCACGACCGGCGCGAAGTCGCAGGCCGCGTTGCACTCGATGTGCTCCAGGGTGACCTTGCCGTCGTCGGTGGTCTCGCCGTTGCCGACGCCCAGGTGCTCCTGAAGGGTCTCGAAGATCGCGTCGCCGCCCATCACCGCGCACAGCGTGTTGGTGCACACGCCCACCTGGTAGTCACCGGACGGCCTGCGCCGGTACATGGTGTAGAAGGTGGCGACGGCGGTGACCTCGGCGGTGGTGAGGTCCAGCATGTCCGCGCAGAACCGCATTCCGGTGCGCGTGACATGGCCCTCCTCCGACTGCACGAGGTGGAGCAGCGGCAACAGGGCGGACCGGGAGTCGGGATAGCGCGCGATCACCTCGCGCGCGTCCGCCTCCAGCCGGGCCCGGACGTCGTCCGGATACGCGGGTGCGGGCAGTTCGGGCATGCCCAGGCTGACGCCCCGCTCCGAGGAACTGGTGGTCACCGGTCGACGCCTCCCATCACGGGGTCGATGGACGCAACGGCGACGATGACGTCGGCGACCTGGCCGCCCTCGCACATCGCCGCCATGGCCTGCAGGTTGGTGAAGGACGGGTCACGGAAGTGGACCCGGTAGGGACGGGTGCCGCCGTCGGAGACGGCGTGCACCCCGAGTTCGCCCTTGGGCGACTCGACGGCCGCGTACGCCTGTCCGGGCGGGACACGGAAGCCCTCGGTGACCAGCTTGAAGTGGTGGATCAGGGCCTCCATGGAGGTGCCCATGATCTTCTTGATGTGGTCGAGGGAGTTGCCGAGTCCGTCCGGTCCGAGGGCGAGCTGGGCGGGCCAGGCGATCTTCTTGTCGGCGACCATGACCGGGCCGGGCTGGAGCCGGTCCAGGCACTGCTCGACGATCCTGAGCGACTGGCGCATCTCCTCCAGGCGGACCAGGAAGCGGCCGTAGGAGTCGCAGCTGTCGGCGGTCGGGACGTCGAAGTCGTACGTCTCGTAGTCGCAGTACGGCTGGGCCTTGCGCAGGTCGTGCGGCAGGCCGGTGGAGCGCAGGATCGGGCCGGTGGCGCCGAGGGCCATGCAGCCGGCCAGGTCGAGGTAGCCGATGTCCTGCATACGGGCCTTGAAGATGGGGTTCCCGGTGGCGAGCTTGTCGTACTCCGGGAGGTTCTTCTTCATCTTCTTCACGAACTCACGGATCTGGTCCACCGCCCCGGGCGGCAGGTCCTGGGCGAGTCCGCCGGGCCTGATGTACGCGTGGTTCATGCGCAGGCCCGTGATGAGCTCGTAGATGTCGAGAATCATTTCACGATCACGGAATCCGTAGATCATGATCGTGGTGGCGCCCAGCTCCATGCCGCCGGTGGCGATGCACACCAGGTGGGAGGACATCCGGTTCAGCTCCATCAGGAGCACCCGGATGATCTTGGCGCGCTCGGTGATCTGGTCCTCGATGCCGAGGAGCTTCTCGACGGCCAGGCAGTAGGCGGTCTCGTTGAAGAAGGACGTCAGGTAGTCCATGCGCGTCACGAACGTGGTGCCCTGCGTCCACGTGCGGTACTCGAGGTTCTTCTCGATGCCCGTGTGGAGGTAGCCGATGCCGCAGCGGGCCTCGGTGACCGTCTCGCCCTCGATCTCCAGGATCAGACGGAGCACTCCGTGGGTGGACGGGTGCTGGGGGCCCATGTTGACGACGATGCGCTCGTCGTCGGCGCGGGCCGCGGACTGGACGACCTCGTCCCAGTCGCCGCCGGTGACCGTGTATACGGTGCCCTCGGTGGTCTCGCGCGCCGAGGCGGCGGAGGCCGCGGATGCTGACTGCGTGCTCACGAGTACGACCTCCGCTGGTCCGGAGCCGGGATCTGGGCGCCCTTGTACTCGACGGGGATGCCGCCGAGGGGGTAGTCCTTGCGCTGCGGATGGCCCTGCCAGTCGTCCGGCATCATGATCCGCGTCAGGGCCGGGTGACCGTCGAAGACGATCCCGAAGAAGTCGAAGGTCTCGCGCTCGTGCCAGTCGTTGGTCGGATAGACGGAGACCAGGGACGGGATGTGCCGGTCGCTGTCGGGGGCGCTGACCTCGAGGCGGACGAGCCGGTTGTGCGTGATCGAGCGCAGGTGGTACACGGCGTGCAGCTCGCGGCCCTTGTCGCTCGGGTAGTGGACGCCGCTGACGCCCGTGCACAGCTCGAAGCGCAGGGCCGGGTCGTCGCGCAGGGTGCGGGCGACGCGGACCAGGTGCTCGCGCTCGATGTGGAAGGTGATCTCGCCCCGGTCGACGACCGTCTTCTCGATCGCGTTCTCGGGGAGGAGTCCCTGCTCCTCCAGGGCGCCCTCCAGCTCGTCGGCGACCTCGTCGAACCAGCCGCCGTAGGGCCGGTTCGCCGGTCCCGGGAGTCGGACCGAGCGGACCAGACCGCCGTAGCCGGAGGTGTCGCCGCCGTTGTCGGCGCCGAACATGCCGCGCTGGACGCGGATCTCCTCGCCGCCCTGGCCGCGCTGGCCGGGGAGGTTGGAGGCGGAGAGGTCCTTCTCGGGGTTCACCCCGTTCGCGGACCCGTTTGCGCCGTTGGTGCCGTTCGCGTCGCTCACCGCAGCAGCCCCTTCATCTCGATCGTGGGCAGGGCCTTGAGCGCCGCCTCCTCCGCCTCGCGGGCCGCCTCCTCGGCGTTCACACCGAGCTTGGAGGTCTGGATCTTGTGGTGGAGCTTGAGGATCGCGTCCATCAGCATCTCGGGCCGGGGCGGGCAGCCGGGGAGATAGATGTCGACGGGGACGATGTGGTCGACGCCCTGCACGATCGCGTAGTTGTTGAACATGCCGCCCGAGGAGGCGCAGACGCCCATGGAGATCACCCACTTGGGGTTGGGCATCTGGTCGTAGACCTGCCTGAGCACCGGCGCCATCTTCTGGCTGACCCGGCCGGCGACGATCATCAGGTCCGCCTGGCGCGGCGAGCCGCGGAAGACCTCCATGCCGAAGCGCGCGAGGTCGTAGCGGCCGGCGCCGGTGGTCATCATCTCGATGGCGCAGCACGCCAGGCCGAAGGTGGCGGGGAAGACGGACGCCTTGCGCACCCAGCCCGCGGCCTGCTCGACGGTGGTCAGCAGGAAGCCGCTCGGCAGCTTTTCTTCGAGTCCCATGTCTCTAAAGGCCCCTCAGTCCCATTCCAGGCCGCCGCGCCGCCATACGTACGCGTACGCGACGAAGACGGTGAGCACGAAGAGCAGCATCTCCACGAGCCCGAAGATCCCCAGGGCGTCGAAGGTGACGGCCCAGGGGTAGAGGAAGACGATCTCGATGTCGAAGACGATGAAGAGCATCGCCGTCAGGTAGTACTTGATGGGGAAGCGCCCGCCGCCGGCCGGCGTGGGGGTCGGCTCGATGCCGCACTCGTAGGCCTCGAGCTTGGCGCGGTTGTACCGCTTCGGACCGATCAGCGTGGCCATGACCACGGAGAAGATCGCAAAGCCTGCCCCGAGGGCTCCCAGTACGAGGATGGGCGCATAGGCGTTCACCGCTCCTCGCTCCTCTCAGTCGGCACTGACTGGTGGCGGTTGCACTGGGCTCACACCCGCCTCACCGGTCCCACGAGCCCCGCTCGTCCCGGGCGAAGATCGAGAACATGTGAAGCAGGTCACAAGCCCAACTGCCTCGCATCTTATGCCCGACGCTCTGTGATCTGCGACACGGGGTATTACACAAGCTTTGTGATCTCCACCACCTGACGAAGGATCATGAAGTCGGATGATGGGTGATCTTCGTACGCGAAGCGTTCAGGTGATCACCAGAAGTGACATTTTCGCTCGTCGCCGCAGGCCACAGGGGGCGTCTCCATATCAAGAGAGTTCCGCTGCATGCAAATTGGTGCTGGACCCGGCGCCCTGATAGAGGACCGCATTCACACATCAGGGGGAGCTCCGAGGCGGGATGTGGACGGGCGGCGAATGCGTGCACACGTTCACGAGCTCCCGCCCGCGCATGACGCCACCCATCCGGTAACCGTTCCGTGACCTCCGCCACATCCATGAGAGCGGCCTGAGAACCGGGCTTGGCCATCCATCCGAACCAGTGGTAGGTGCGGGGCAATTCGGACGTAATGATCAAAGACCGTGATCAAGGGCTTGATCACGGTCGTCCGTAATGTCCGTTACGGCGTCAATAAAGAGCGACACGCCCGGGCTTCGAGGTCTCGATTGAACAACTGTGGCGCAGCACACGTTTCTTGAAGATATGAAGGAGCCCCTGGTACCGGTTATTCCCATGTCCCACACCGCTCACATACGCAGCCACCGGAAGCCCCGCCGCAGCGGCGCGTCGACCATCGCCGTGCGGGCCGGAGTTGCCGGTGGCGTCCTCGGCACCCTGGCAGTCGCCGGGGCGTCCGGTTCGGCGAACGCTGCCGAGCCGGTGACGCAGACCCTCGAACTGCCCACCCTGACGGCCGACCTGGCCGCTCAGGTCGCCCAGTCCGCGGACGCCACGCAGCAGGCCGCCGCGAACTACCAGCTGCAGGCCGAGCGTGACCAGGCCGCCGCAAACGCCGCGAAGCAGGCCAAGGCGGACCTCGCGGACGCGAAGCAGAAGGCGGCGGAGGCCAAGAAGAAGGCTCAGGAGGCCGCCCGCAAGGCAGCCGCCGAGCGTGCCTCGCGCAGCGCGGAGCGGACGACGCTCTCCACCACGGCGAGCACCAGCACCTCCACCAGCACGTCCACGGCCACCGGTTCGGCCGCGGCGGTCCTCGCCTTCGCCAAGGCGCAGATCGGCAAGAGCTACGTTCTGGGTGCCTCCGGCCCCAACGCGTGGGACTGCTCCAGCCTCGTCCAGGCCGCCTTCAAGCAGGTCGGCGTCAGCCTGCCGCGCGTCTCCCAGGACCAGTCGACCCAGGGCACCCAGGTCTCGCTGAGCAACCTGCAGCCGGGCGACATCCTCTACTGGGGCAGCGCGGGCAGCGCGTACCACGTGGCGATCTACGCCGGCGACGGCATGTTCGTCGGTGCGCAGAACCCGTCCACCGGCATCGTGGAGAAGCCACTGTCGTACGACCCGCCGACCGGCGCCGTGCGGGTGCTCTGAGCACTCCGCACGCCACTCACGCGCGTAGGGCCGCAGCCGCTCGGGGGCAGCGGCCCTTCGGGCACATCCCGTGCCCTCATCCGCGATTCCGGTCATCTCCGGGGCGATCCGTGCGAATTCCCCCCATTGGGCTCATCCCAGGTCGAAGGTGTTGGGTATACCGAGCCGGTAGCGCAGCTCGTCGACGCGTTTGAGCGGTTCCATCTCGGGCGGGCGGAACAGCTCCCAGATCCGGCAGCGCTCGATGTCCGAATTGTCCGCGTCCAGGAGGGCGTTGACGGCTCGGCGCGCGGACTCGTTGGCGCCCTCCATCGTCGCCAGGTCCACATCCGTGCGGACGTAGTCGCCGGCGAGGAAGAAGTTGGGTACCGCCGTCCTCGCCGTCGGACGGTTGTAGAGCGTCCCCGTGGGGTGGATGAGGAGCTGTTCCCGGTTCTGCGGGTCGGGGCCGCCCAGGCCCGTGACCGCGGGGTCCATGAACCAGCCGAGCCGGTCCTCGTCCCTGAGCGTCGTCCTGCCGGAGTCATTCACCCCGTCCTTCAGCTGGGCCCAGAGTTCGGCGACGATCTCCTCTTTGGTGCAGGCGCGGGCCGTCTTGCCGTACAGGATGCCGGGCTTGTCCCATTCGGAGATGATCGCGGACAGGCAGTCGTGGGCCTGCCCGTCCCCGTAGTCGCGCGCGAAATCCCGCACGTCCCAGAACTGGGCCTGGCCGACGCCCGTCACCGCCCAGGGTGAGTCGAGGCAGTTGATGTGCCCGTGGACCACGGGTGTGGGCGTGCGCAGATAGAACTGGACGCCGGTCATCCAGTCGGTCTTCAGGGCGTCGCAGCGGCCGAGCCGAGGGTCGGCGGCGCGCAGGGCCCGGCCCCAGGTCTTGCGGGCGTGTTCGACGGGCAGCGCGCAGACGTACTGGTCGGCGGTGACCGTGCGCTCCTGGCCGCCGTCCCGGGCCGAGACGCGGATGCCCTCGTACACCACCTCCCGCACCTGGGTCCCGAGCACGAACTCGACACCGAGGGAGCGCAGGTGCTTCTCCCAGGGGTCGATCCAGGCCTCGCTGGTGGGGGCGTTGAGGACACGGTCGATGTCGGCGTCGCCGTCCATGCCCCGGCCGAGCAGACCCCACAGGAGCAGGGCCTCGATGATGACGCGGCCGACGATGGGGGCACCTCCCTGCTCGAGCGAAGCCGAGAGCTTGGGGGAGGGTGGAGGCGATCTCGGCGCGGGTGGCCACCAGGTTGCGGGTCTGGCCGATGCCGAGGAGAACCTGGTACTCCCTGCTCATCTCGCCGGCCCGGATGAAGTCCCACCACGCCGTCTTCTCCCACTGGTCCTCGCGGCGGGCGTCGCAGCTGGTGAGATGGACCAGGAGGCGGTCGGCGAAGTAGGCGGCCTCGTGGGCCGGCAGGCGGCCGCCGAGATCCAGGACGGACAGGATCTGGTCGCGGAGCCAGGACGGGGTGATGTCCCCGGGCGCGGGCGGGGTGGTGACCCGTCGCAGGGGGAAGTGCAGGTCCGGGCGGCCGGAGCCGCGGGCGAACAGGGCCTCGGTGCCGCTGCGGAGGTTGTCGTGGACGCCGTTCGCGTTGCCGGGGACGGGGATACGGCGCATCGTGTCCGGCAGGTTCCGGTAGAAACCGGGGAAGAAGCGGAAGCCGTGTTCACCCGGGAGCGGTCTGCGGCCGCCGGCGCCCGTGGCGGGGACGTCCATCGAGCGGGCCTTGCCGCCGAGGTGGTCGTAGTACTCGTAGACGGTGACGGCGTAGCCGCGTTCGGCGAGTTCGTGGGCGGCGCTGAGGCCGGAGACTCCCCCGCCGAGGACGGCGACCCGCTTGCCGGCGGCCGGGGTCGCCGCGGCCGCCGTCGAGGCCGCTCCTAAGGCGGCGGCACCGGCCACACCCCCGGCGACCGCTCCCCCGGCCGCCGTCAGGAAGCGCCTCCGGGAAGGGCCCACGTGTCCGGCGGGCCCCTATGACTGCTGCGCGTGTTCTGTTGTCATGAGTACCGGAGGGTAGGGAGGGGCGCCGGAGGCCGGAAGCCCGCAGCCCTGTCACCCACAGCATCCTCACAAACACAAGGAGACACAGCGATGCCACGCGTATTCGTCCAGGGCAGCCCCGCCGACCACTACCCGCGTCACGCCCCCGAGGCCAAGCGCGGTGCGGTGCGCCGTATCACCGAGGTCGGCGAGGAGGTCCTGCACAAGCCCTGCCGGGATGTCACGGAGTTCGGGCCCGACCTCGCCGCGCTCATCGACGACATGTTCCTCACCATGTACGTCGCCGAGGGGGCGGGACTGGCGGCGAATCAGGTCGGGGTCGATCTGCGCCTGTTCGTGTACGACTGCCCCGATGACGAAGGAAACCGGCATGTCGGACACATCGTCAATCCCGTGCTCGAGACGCCCCTGAGCGGCCGGCGGCTGCTGGACGAGGGCGAGGGGTGCCTGTCGGTGCCGGGCGCCGTCATGGCCGTACCGCGGCCGGACCGGGCCGTCGTGCGCGGGCAGGACAGGGACGGCAGTCCCCTGGTCATCGAGGGCACGGGGTACTTCGCGCGCTGCCTCGCCCACGAGACCGACCACACCAACGGGTACATCTACCTGGATCGGCTCTCCAAGCGGGAGAAGAAGGACGCGCTGCGGCAGATGGCGGACCGGCGGGAGGAGGTGTTCGCCCGCCGGACCGCCAACGCGGCGGCTCTCAGCGCCTGATCACGCCTTCGGGGCCACCTTGCTCAGGCCGTTGATGATGCGGTCCATCGCGTCGCCGCCCGTCGGGTCGGTGAGGTTCGCCAGGAGCTTCAGGGTGAACTTCATCAGCTGGGGGTGGGTGAGACCGCGCTGGGCGGCGATCTGCATGACCTTCGGGTTGCCGATGAGCTTCACGAAGGCGCGGCCGAGGGTGTAGTAGCCGCCGTAGGTGTCCTTGAGGACGCGCGGGTAGCGCTGCAGGGCGATCTCGCGCTGGGCGGGCGTGGCCCGCGCGTGGGCCTGGACGATGACGTCGGCGGCGATCTGGCCGGACTCCATGGCGTAGGCGATGCCCTCGCCGTTGAAGGGGTTCACCAGGCCGCCGGCGTCACCGACGAGCAGCAGGCCCTTGGTGTAGTGGGGCTGGCGGTTGAAGGCCATGGGGAGGGCGGCACCGCGGATGGGGCCGGTCATGTTCTCGGGGGTGTAGCCCCAGTCCTCCGGCATGGACGCGCACCAGGCCTTGAGGACCTCGCGCCAGTCCAGCTCCTTGAAGGCGGCGGAGGTGTTGAGCACGCCGAGGCCCACGTTGGAAGTGCCGTCGCCCATGCCGAAGATCCAGCCGTAGCCGGGCAGCAGACGGTCCTGGGGGCCGCGGCGGTCCCACAGTTCCAGCCAGGACTCCAGGTAGTCGTCGTCGTGGCGCGGCGAGGTGAAGTACGTGCGCACCGCGACGCCCATCGGGCGGTCCTCGCGGCGGTGCAGGCCCATCGCCAGGGACAGCCGGGTGGAGTTGCCGTCGGCGGCGACGACGAGCGGCGCGTGGAAGGTGACCTCGCGCTTCTCCTCGCCGAGCTTGGCCTTAACGCCGGTGATACGGCCCGTGCGGTCGTCGATGACCGGCCCGCTGACGTTGCACAGCTCGAAGAGCCGCGCTCCCGCCTTCTGGGCCTGGCGGGCGAGTTGCTCGTCGAAGTCGTCGCGCTTGCGGACGAGACCGTAGTTCGGGTAGGCGGCGAGATCCGGCCAGTCCAGCTGGAGTCGCGAGCCGCCGCCGATGATGCGCAGGCCCTTGTTGCGCAGCCAGCCGGCCTCTTCGGAGATGTCGATGCCCATCGCCACGAGCTGCTTGACCGCGCGCGGGGTGAGGCCGTCACCGCAGACCTTCTCCCGGGGGAACTCGGTCTTCTCCAGCAGGAGGACGTCGAGTCCGGCCTTGGCGAGGTGGTACGCGGTGGTGGAGCCGGCTGGCCCCGCGCCCACGACGATCACATCGGCGGTGTTGTCGGAGAGGGGCTCGGTCACGGCGGGATCTCCCCAAGGTTCGAAATCTGCGTGCCGACGGGCACTGGACATGGGCAGTCTATTCAGCAGAATTGATCACCGGCTGAAGGGCTGCCCCGTGAACCGAGCTCTCCCCGCAGTACAGCTGCGAGTGCCCACCGACGAGGACGCGTTCGCCTGGCACCGGGCCTTCGCCGACCCCGAGGTCATGGAGTTCCACGGCGGCAGGTCCGCCGAACTCTCGGTCTACGAGGAGCTGACCGCGCGCCAGCGCCGGCACGACGCGGAGCGGGGGTTTTGTCTGTGGTCGGTGCTGGACGACTCCGGTGACCTCGTCGGCTTCACCGGGGCCCAGCCGTGGCCGCACGAGTGGGGGCCGTCGGGCGAGATCGAGATCGGCTGGCGGCTCGGCCGGGCGCACTGGGGCCGGGGATACGCCACGGCGGCCGCCGAGGCGACGCTGGAGCGGCTGCGGGCGGCGGGGGTACCGCGCGTGGTGGCGATGGTCGACGCGCGCAACGAGCGCTCCATCGCGGTCACCCGGCGCCTCGGCATGCGGCTCGCGGAGACGTTCGTGACCCCGTCCTCGGCACGCGAAGGGCGCTGCTACCGACTTGATCTGTGACTCAGTGTAATCAAGTGTTACAGAAAGCCACATGACGCTTCCGGGCGGCACGCGACCGGGTTACCCTGCCAGTACCGCTGGGGGTGACATCTGTGCGTATAACACCCAAAACACCCGAAGTGCGCGTTCCTCGTCTGGTCGGCCTCATGGCCGTGGACGCGCGCGAGACGGCCCAGGCGCGGGGTCTGTTCCTGAACGCGCCGGACCGACCGGACTTCCACCTCGCGGTCGTCGACTACGTCGTACGGCAGTACCCGCAGCCCGGCGCCGAGGTGCCGCGGGACTCCATGGTGTACGTGTGGTTCGACTTCGGTGAGGGCGAGGGCGGCGGGGGCGTGCGCGAGCCACGCATCCCACGGCCGCCCAGGGGCGGAATGCAACGCGAACTGGGCGAGCCCGGGGACACCTTCGAGATGATCGACCGGTGAGACGCCGACACCCGCCGCCGGGGCTCAGCTCTCCTTGAAGCCCCGGTGCAGCGCGACCACACCGCCAGTCAGGTTGCGCCAGGCCACCTTCGACCAGCCCGCCTTGCGCAGCCGCTCGGCGAGCGCGGGCTGGTCGGGCCAGGCGCGGATGGACTCGGCGAGGTAGACGTACGCGTCCGGGTTCGAGGACACCGCGCGCGCGACCGGCGGCAGGGTCCGCATCAGGTACTCGGTGTAGACGGTCCGGAACGGCGCCCACGTCGGGTGCGAGAACTCGCAGATCACCACCCGGCCGCCGGGCCGGGTCACCCGGTACATCTCGCGCAGTGCGGCGTCCGTGTCCTGCACGTTGCGCAGCCCGAAGGAGATCGTGACGGCGTCGAAGGTGTCGTCCTTGAACGGCAGCCTCGTCGCGTCGCCCGCCGTGAACGGCAGCCAGGTGTGCCTCTTCTTGCCGACCTGGAGCATCCCCAGCGAGAAGTCGCAGGGGACCACGTACGCCCCCGTCTGCGCGAAGGGCAGCGAGGAGGTCGCCGTACCGGCCGCGAGGTCGAGGACCTTCTGCGCGGGGCGCGCGTCGACAGCCTTCGCCACCTCCTTGCGCCAGCGCCGGTCCTGGCCGAGCGACAGCAGGTCGTTCGTCAGGTCGTACCGTTCCGCCACGTCGTCGAACATCGAGGCGACTTCGTGCGGCTGCTTGTTCAGGGAAGCGCGGGTCACCCGCCCATTCTTGCAGCACGGCATCCCGGGATCAGTCGCGGCTTACCCGCCGGCCCGCGGGGTGCGGGGCGATGGTGATGTCGGTGTCCTCGGCGAGGGTGTCCTCACTCATGCCGCCGGCCTGGAGGACGGCTTCGCGGCGGAACGCGCCGATCGCGCCCTGGATCGTCGGCATGCGGCGCATCCCCGGTACGAGCCGTGATCAGCGGCCGCGGTACACCAGCCGCCCTCCGATCACGGTCGCCACGCAGGTCCCGGCGCCGCGCCGGACCAGTTCGGCGCGGTCCGCGACGTCGAACACGGCGAATCGGGCGGGGCCGCCCGGCACCAGCATCGGCAGCAGGATCAGCGGGGTCGGGGACAGCGCCGCCGGGCCCGGGAGACGGTCCGGCCGCTGTCCCATCGCGAGCCCGGCTCTGCGCACCGCGTCGACCACGGCCCGCGACCGCAGCTCCCCGGCCACCGCCACGGTGCCGTGCGCCAGCATCCGCTGCACCCCGCGCCGCGCGCTCGCGCCGAGGCGGGCGGGGTCGGCGCGGAGGATCTCCCGCGCCCGTTGCCCGCCGATGGGCTCGGTACCGAGGGCATCGGCCTCGCGCGGGTCGGGATGGTACGTGGCCTCCAGCAGCTCCGGGCCGTACGGGTTCAGCAGCCCCGGCGTCAGGATGCCGGGCCAGCGCCGCACCCTCGCCCGCGGGTGGGCGGCGGCCAGTTCCCGGTACGGGCCGACGGCGGCGACGGACGCCCCATCGACCAGAACCGCCGCCTCGGGCGACTGCTCGGCGACGTGAAGTGTCAGCACGGAACCCCTGGTCGGCTCTAGTTGGACGCGAGCAGCTTCAGTTCGGGATGTGCCGTCCCGCCCTCGATCGCCGTGGACGAGATGTGCGACATCACCCGCTCGTCGACGGGGTCGTTCGCCGGGTCGTCGTGCACGACGAGGTGCTCGTAGGTCGTGGCGCGCTGGGCCGGGACGCGGCCCGCCTTGCGGATGAGGTCGATGATCTCGAGCCGGTTGGATCGGTGCTTGGCGCCGGCCGAGGAGACCACGTTCTCCTCCAGCATGATCGAGCCGAGGTCGTCCGCGCCGTAGTGCAGGGACAGCTGGCCGACCTCCTTGCCGGTGGTCAGCCACGAGCCCTGGATGTGCTGGACGTTGTCGAGGAAGAGGCGGGCGATCGCGATCATCCGCAGGTACTCGAAGAGCGTCGCCTGGGTGCGGCCCTTCAGGTGGTTGTTCTCGGGCTGGTAGGTGTACGGGATGAAGGCGCGGAAGCCGCCCGTGCGGTCCTGTACGTCCCGGATCATGCTCAGGTGCTCGATGCGCTCGGCGTTCGTCTCGCCGGTGCCCATGAGCATGGTGGACGTGGACTCCACGCCCAGCCTGTGCGCGGCCTCCATGATCTCCAGCCAGCGCTCGCCGCTCTCCTTCAGGGGCGCGATGGCCTTGCGGGGGCGGGCGGGGAGGAGTTCCGCGCCGGCACCCGCGAAGGAGTCGAGGCCCGCCTCGTGGATCCGGGTGATGGCCTCCTCGACCGACACCCCGGAGATACGGGCCATGTGCTCGACCTCGGAGGCGCCCAGCGAGTGGATCACCAGCTGCGGGAAGGCGTCCTTGATGGCCTTGAAGTGCTTCTCGTAGTACTCGACGCCGTAGTCGGGGTGGTGGCCGCCCTGGAACATGATCTGGGTGCCGCCCAGCTCCACGGTCTCCGCGCACCGGCGCAGGATGTCGTCGAGGTCGCGGGTCCAGCCCTTGGCGGTGTCCTTGGGGGCCGCGTAGAAGGCGCAGAACTTGCACGCCGTGACACACACGTTCGTGTAGTTGATGTTGCGCTCGATGATGTACGTCGCGATGTGCTCGACACCCGCGTACTTGCGGCGGCGTACGGCGTCGGCGGCGGCGCCCAGCGCGTGCAGCGGGGCGTCGCGGTAGAGGACGAGCGCCTCTTGCGGGGTGATCCGCCCACCGGCAGCGGCACGGTCGAGGACAGACTGGAGGTCGGCCTTCTCGGTCACCAGGGGTCCCTTTCGTCAAGGGTTGTGGACGGACTGATCCAGCCTACGCCAGGCGTTTCGGCCGTCTGCGCTCAGGCCGCGTACGCGCCGATCAGCAGCCCGGCGAAGGCTCCGGCGATGAGGAAGGGCCCGAACGGGATCACCGTCTTGCGGCCCGCTCGTCGCGCGACGACGAGGGCGCCGCCGTACAACGCCCCGAGCAGGAAGCCGGCGAAGGTGCCGAGCAGGACCGTCGGCCAGCCGTACCAGCCGAGGACGGCGCCCATGCCGAGGGCCAGCTTCACGTCGCCGAAGCCCATGCCGGCCGGGTTGATCAGGTACAGCACGTAGTAGCCGCCGCCGAGCGCGAGGGCGCCGTACAGCGCGGTGAGCCAGTGACCGGCGTGCTCGGGCAGCAGCGCGACGAGGCCGAGCAGGACGAGCCCGGCGGCCGCGAGCGACAGGGTCAGCGGGTCGGGCAGCCGCCGCACCCGCAGGTCGACGGCGGCCAGCAGCACCCACACCGGCGCGAGCAGCAGCCAGACCCCCAACTCGGGCCGGGTGCCGGTGGCGGCGGCGAGGGCGGCGCAGGTGAGGGCGGTGGCGGTGGTCAGGGCGGCGGACGCGTCGTCCGCCGCCCGCGCGCACTCGCCGCACCGTGCCCGTCCGAGCCATCCGCGGATCGGGTGGCCGTCCGGGCACCGCTCCCGCCACGGCTCCTCGTCCGGGGCGGCGAAGCGGTAGGCGGCCCGGGGCAGCAGCGCGCCCGCCACCGCGCCCCACAGCGCCGCGACGAGGACCAACGCGCCCGTGCTCATGGGGAGATCCTAGGGAGTGCGGCCGGTCGGGAAGGCCGGACTCAGACAGCCGGCATCGCGTAGACCTCCTGACCGCCGGTCACCAGCAGCCGGTTGCCCGACCGGGCGATCTGCCAGTAGTCGGTGGCGTCGGTGTTGTCGACCCAGGTCCAGCGGACCTTGCCGGTTCCGGCGTCCAGGGAGATGATGCCGCCGCCCAGCGCGCCGGCGGCCGCGTACAGCGTCGTCCCGGCCTTCAGGAACGTCTCCCTGGGCACGCGGTTGCCCTCCTCGCAGAGCCAGATCCGCTTGGCGTCCTTGACCTCGACGGCCCAGATGCCGCGGTCGTAGTCGGTGGCGTAGAGGACGCCGTCGATGACGGTGGGGTTGTGGAAGCCGCGGCGGCCGTTCGGCGAGAGCGTCCAGCGCGTCTTCCCGGTCTCGATGTCCACGGCGGTCAGCTGCTCGCCCGGCAGGAATACCAGCCCGTTCGCGGCCGTGGGCTGCCAACTCCAGTCGTCGCCGACCTTCTTGGTCCACAGCTGCCCGCCCGTGGCGGTGTCGCGCACGGTGAGGTTGTAGTTGGAGTCGGCGTAGACGAGGTACTTGCCGGAGACGGTGCCCTCGACGTCGTAGTCCTTGGTGCCCCAGTCGCGCCGCTGCAGCCACGTGGTCCGGCCCGTGGTGTGGCTGACCGCGGCGACGGCCGTGCGGTACTTGGTGGCGCTCTTCGCCTGGCCGTAGTCGGTCAGCGTGACGTAGACGTTCTTGTCGTCGATGGCGATGGTCCGCTCGATGCTCAGCTTCTTGCCGAGCCGGCTGCGCCAGGCCTCGTCGCCGGTCCGCACGTCGTAGGCGACCAGGACGCCGTCGAAGTCGCCGTCGGCCAGGAACACCTTGCCGCCGTGGAAGAGGAGCGGGGCTCCCGAGCGGCAGATGCCCTTCCTGGACCAGCGCGGCTTGCCCGTCTGCACGTCGTACGCCACCAGCGGGTCGCCGCTGACCAGGAGCAGTCCGTCGTAGGCGAGGAGCGGTACGGAGGTCGCGGTGCTGTCCTCGGCGGCGCTCTTGTGCCACAGCGGCTGCGGGGCCACCCCGGGAGGCGGGGTGGTGAAGGTCTCGGCGGCCGGCTTGCCGGAACTGCCGTGGCCGCCCGGGCCGTCGGGCGTGGCGGTGCCGTCGTCCTTGCGGGACAGCCACCAGGCCGTGCCCCCGCCGACCACGGCGACGGCGGCGGCCCCGCCGAGGGCGTAGGAGAGGGCGCGGCGGCGGGTGGGGGCCGGGGAGGAGGCGTCCGTGGCGCCGAGCCGGACGGTGCCGGGCTGCGGGGTGTCGTGGCCGGGCGCGGGGGTGCCGTGCGCGGACGCGGGGGTGCCGTGCGCGGACGCGGGGGTGCCGTGGGCGGGCGCGGGGGTGCCGTGGGCGGACGCGGGGGTGCCGGCCGGCGGGTAGCCGTATCCCGCCGCCGGCGTACCCGCCGGGGGCACCGCGGCGGCGGCCGGCATCGTCGGGGCCGGGCCGAAGAAGGGTGCGGCGGCCGGTGCGGCCGGCTGCTCCGGTGCCTCCAGGTCGAGGTCCAGGATCCCGGCCGCGTGGGTGGCGATGGTGGACGCCACCGCCGAGGGCAGCCAGTCGCTGAGCACTCCCTCGACGCCCTGCGGGGCCAGCGCCGTCACGATCTCGGCGGGGCCGGGCCGGGCGGCCGGGTCCTTCAGCAGACAGGCCCGCACCAGACCGAGCAGGGACTGCGGTACGCCCGTCAGATCCGGTTCGCCGTGGACGACCTGATAGAGCATCGCGGCGTGCGAGGCGGCGCCGTCGCCGAAGACGTTGCGGCCCGTGGCGGCGAAGGCGAGGACTGCGCCCAGCGAGAAGACGTCGCCGGCCGGGCCGACGTCCTGGCCCAGGGCCTGTTCCGGGGGCATGTAGCCGGGCGAGCCGACCACGACTCCGGTCTGGGTCATCCGGTTGCCGTCCACCGCCCGCGCGATGCCGAAGTCGATGACGCGGGGGCCGTCGGCGGCCAGGAGGACGTTGGACGGCTTGAGGTCGCGGTGGATGAGACCGGCCGCGTGGATCTCCTGGAGGGCGGCCGCGAGCCCGGCGCCCAGCGCGCGCACGGTGTGTTCCGGCAGCGCGCCGTGCGCGGCCACGACGTCCGTCAGGTCCGGGCCGAGCACGTACGAGGTGGCCAGCCATGGCAGCGGTGCGTCCGGGTCGGCGTCCACGACCGAGGCGGT
The DNA here is from genome assembly GCF_053597295.1 of Streptomyces sp. NPDC001450. Classification (NCBI taxonomy): domain Bacteria; kingdom Bacillati; phylum Actinomycetota; class Actinomycetes; order Kitasatosporales; family Streptomycetaceae; genus Streptomyces; species Streptomyces sp. NPDC001450. The sequence goes on along the minus strand of NZ_JBSFHY010000021.1, from coordinate 94,388 downwards.
GTGGTGGCCGGAGACCGCCTGGGCGATCTCCACCTCGTGCCGGAAGCGCCGGCGGAAGTCGGCGTCGGCGGCGAGGTCGGGGCGTACGACCTTCACGGCGACGGTGCGGCCGCCGGGCGAGCGGGCCAGGTAGACCCGGCCCATGCCGCCGGCTCCGAGCCGGCGCAGCATGCGGTAGCTGCCCAACTCCCGTGGGTCGTCCGGCTGCAGTGTCTCCATGGCGGGCGTTCCCCGTCCTTCCCCGTTGCGATGCTTTGCGCTGCTGTGCTGCGCATTGTGACGCGTTGTCCGGACCAAGGCCGGTGAGGTGGTGCGCCGTTGGCGTTCGCCAACGCAGACACAGTAATGACAGCCGGGGAGGGCGGGCCGACGGGGGCGTGCGGCCTAGCCCACCTTCGACATCCGCGACACCGGGTCGCCCTCGGCCGCGCTCTCCGCGGTGTACCGCAGGTCGTCGCCGACCGGCGTCAACTCCACGGGGTGCGGCGCGGGATCGCAGCCGGCGTGGTTGCCCTCGGCGCCCACCGAGGTCGCCACGATCCGGGTCTTCGTCACCTGCTTGAGGGTGAGCACGTCGGTGCAGACGGCGCCGATCTGGTCGGTCTGCTTGAGTCGCCCCAACTCCTTGCCGACGGCCGCCTGGTGGACGGTGAGCCGGAAGGTGCCCATGTCCAGGCTGCCGCCGAGTCCGGTGGCCCGGCCCTCCCAGGTGCCGAGGTAGCGGGCCGGGATCGCGCCCGGCGCGGCACTCGGCTCCTGCGAGTAGCCGTCGGCGGGTGACGACGCCGAGGAGGAGTCGGTGGCGGGCGGCGCGCCGCCCGCCGTGTCGTGCTCCCCTTCGGCCCACGGCCGCAGCAGCACCCCGAGCCCCACGGCGGTCGCGGCCAGTGCCCCCGCGACAGCCAGCGCGACGGTGCAGCTCGCCCGCCGCCCGCGCCCGCTCTCCCCGGGCCCGGAGGCCGCCGCCACGCTGACGCTGACCTTCCCGGGAGCCGCCACCGCGTCCTGCGGCGCAGTCCCCGACGGCACGGCCGGAGCCTCGCTCGGCGCAGGGGGAATCATCACCGGGGCCGGTCCGAACTCCCCCGCGACCAGAGCCGGCTCACGCGGGACCACACCGGATTCCCCGCCCACCGAAGGACTGCTGAACCGCACCGGCCCCGACGGCGCCGGCTCCGTCGTCTCCAGGTTCAGCAGGTGTACGGCGCTGCGGCTGACCTGTTCCACCAGCGCGCCCGGCAGCCAGCCGCCGGCGACCAGGCGGGCGGCGCCCTCGGAGGCGAGCCGGCGGGCCAGTTCGGCCGGAGCCGGGCGGGCGGTCGGGTCCTTCGCCAGGCAGGCGGCCGCGGCCTCCCGCAACTCACCGGTCAGATCGCCGAGTTCCGGCTCCTCGTGGACGACCTTGTAGAGCAGCGCGGCCGAGGAGTCGCCGGGGAAGGGCGGCTCACCGGTCGCCGCGTACGCCAGGACCGCGCCGAGGGAGAAGACGTCCGCCGCGCCCGTGACCCCCTTGCCGAGGATCTGCTCGGGTGACATGTAGCCGGGTGAGCCGACGGAGACGCCGGTCGAGGTCAGGGACGCCGTACCGTCCGTGGCGCGCGCGATGCCGAAGTCGATCAGCAGCGGGCCGTCCAGGGTCAGCAGGACGTTGGAGGGCTTCACGTCCCGGTGGACGAGGCCCAGTTCGTGCACAGCCGCCAGCGCCTCGGCGAGGCCCGCGCCCAGCGCCCGTACGGTGTGCGGGGGCAGCGCGCCGCCGTCCCGGACGGCCGTGGCGAGGGAGGGGCCGGCCGCGTAGGCGGTGGCGACCCAGGGCACGGCGGCCTCCGGGTCCGCGTCGAGGACGGGCGCGGTCCAGGCCCCGCCGACCCGGCGGGCGGCCTCCACCTCGCGCCGGAAGCGGGCCCGGAACTCCTCGTCCAGCGCGAAGTGCGGATGCACGATCTTCACGGCGACCGTGCGGCCGCCCGCGCTGCGGCCCAGGTAGACCCGGCCCATGCCGCCGGAGCCGAGCCGGCCGAGCAGCCGGTAGGGCCCGACGGCGGCCGGTTCGTCCGCTGCGAGCGGCTGCATGGCGTCCCCCTCTTCCCCCGGGGCGTCCCGCCTCTCCCCCGGTACGCCTCACTGCCCGCAGCGTAGTGCCGTGGCGATTACGGCTGAAGCAGGTCCACCTTCACGTCCGCCGGGAAGCCGGTCGTCGGGCCCACCCGGCGGGCGAACTCGGTGACCGCGGCCAGCTGCGGCCCGCCGAAGCTGAAGTCGAGGGTGGTGAAGTACTGCTCCAGGGTCGCCTCATCGAAGGCCTCCCAGCGCGAGGCCTGTTCGGCGACCTTGCCGACCTCCTCCAGGGAGAGGTTGCGGGAGGCGAGGAAGGCCTCGTGGACCTGGCGGGTGAGGGCCGGCTCGCGCTCCAGGTAGTCGCGCCGGGCCGCCCAGACCGCGAAGACGAAGGGCAGGCCGGTCCACTCCTTCCACATGGCCCCGAGGTCGTGCACGTCCAGGCCGAGCTTGGGTCCGTAGTGCAGGTTGGCGCGCAGGGCCGCGTCGCCGATGAGGACGGCGGCTTCCGCCTCCTGCATCATCAGGCCGAGGTCGGGCGGGCAGGTGTAGTACTCGGGCCGCACGCCGTACCGCTCGGCCAGCAGGAGCTGGGCGAGGCGGACCGAGGTGCGGGAGGTCGAGCCGAGGGCGACCCGGGCGCCGTCCAGCCGGTCGAGCGGGACCTGCGAGACGATCACGCAGGACATCACCGGGCCGTCGCAGCCGACGGCGATGTCCGGGAAGGCGACCAGGTCGTCGGCGTTGCGCAGGAACTCGACGAGGGTGACGGGCCCGATGTCGAGGTCGCCGCGCACGAGCTGCTCGCTGAGCTTCTCCGGGGTGTCCTTGGTCAGCTCGAAGTCGAGGAGCGTGCCGGTTCTCGCGAGCCCCCAGTAGAGGGGCAGGCAGTTCAGGAACTGGATGTGGCCGACGCGCGGCCGGGTGCGAGAATTGTCCACATCGCGAGACTAGACCCCGTGCTGTACCGTGCTGAGACCGGCCCCACCGTCAACCCACCCGTGCGGCGGTTCAAACATTCGGGTGACGTGATCTTGACCTCTATTGCTTTCGGCTGCCTGCGTGCTAGGCTCGCCGCAAGTTGCAGTTTGGTTTCCCTTGCAGTACAGAGCCTGCGGAGCATGTGACCGCGGGCTCTCGTCGTTTTCAGACGAATGCGTTGTGCAGCACAGTTTCGCACTTGCAGGTTCTGGAGCAGGGCAACCCTTTTGAGCCCAAGGAGGGCTTATGGCTACCGGAACCGTGAAGTGGTTCAACGCCGAAAAGGGCTTTGGCTTCATCGCCCAGGAGGGCGGCGGCCCCGACGTCTTCGTTCACTACTCCGCGATCAACGCCTCCGGCTTCCGCTCCCTCGAGGAGAACCAGCAGGTGAGCTTCGACGTGACGCAGGGTCCGAAGGGTCCGCAGGCGGAGAACGTCACCCCCGTCTGATCACTGCCTGATCGCAGAACCTGAGTGCAGTACCCAAGGAGCCCCGCGCCGCAAGGTGACGGGGCTCCTGCCTTTCCCGTTCATTTCCGGTTCACATGTGCTGCATGATCAGTACGAACTTTGTCCCGGCGGTGAGCGCTTCGTAAGCGTGCGGCACATCACCGCGGTAGGACATGTAGTCCCCGGGCGCCAGTTCGACCGCCTCCCCGCGCGGCCCCGCCTTGACACCTCCCTCTGTGACCACGATGTGCTCCGTCGTCCCGGGAATGTGCGGTTCGGAATCCCGTACGGTCCCGGGCTCCAGCCAGACGTAATAGATATCCCTGCGCGCGCCCGGCGGGCTCGCCGACAGCAGCGTGGCCAGATAGCTGGACCGCTCGGAGTGCACGGTGGGTCCCGCGCCGGCCCGGATCACCTGGACGGCGGGCGTGGGCGGCTCCACGAGAGCACTGAAGGGCACCCCGAGGGCCACGGCCAGCGCCCAGATCGTCTCCATGCTCGGATTCCCGCTCGCCGCCTCCAGCTGGGACAGCGTGGACTTCGCGATCCCGGCGCGCTTGGCCAGCTCGGACAGGGACAGCCCGGTGCGGGTGCGCTCGCGCCTGAGGGACGCGGCGATCCACTCCATCGGGAGCCGGGCGGGCGGCCCGGACGGTGCCTCGGACATGTCGTTCGCTCCATCGGTACGATCGTTCGCCTTGACGGACAGGGCGTTCAGTGTTCATTGTAGAAAACATGCGTTCGCTTCTCCGAACACGCTCACCCCGCCGGACAGGCATCGGCGCACCCGAGACCGGCTCGCTGGTCCGCGACAGCTCCCTCGTCTGGCTGGCCAGCGGCATCGTCGGCGTCTCCTTCGGCGCGGTCTCCGTCGCGGGCGGGCTGCCGGTATGGGTCCCGGTGCTGATGTCGCTGGTGGTGTACGCGGGATCGGCCCAGTTCAGCGCGGTCGGGGTACTCCTCGCCGGAGGCGGCCCGCTGGCCGCCGCGGCCACCGGGCTGCTGCTCAACACGCGTACGGCGGCCTTCAGCCTGGCGGTGGCGGAGACCATTGGTACCGGTCGCGCGACCCGTTTCCTCGGCGCGCATCTCGTCACCGACGAGACGGTCGCATTCGCCCTCGCCCAGCCCGACCCGGGGCGGCGGCGCAGGGCGTTCTGGATCTCCGGGCTCGGCCTGTTCGCCGTGTGGAACATCGCCGTGCCGGCGGGGGCCCTCGCCGGCCGCGCCCTGGGCGACACCGCCCGCTACGGCCTCGACGCGGCCTTCCCCGCCGTCCTGGTGGCCCTGGTCCTGCCGACCCTGCGCGCCGACGCGACGGTACGGCGCTGTGCCCTGCTCGGCGCCGCCCTGGCCCTGGCGGCGACGCCCGCGGTACCGGCCGGGGTGCCGGTGCTGCTCGCGCTGGCCGGGCTGTTCCTGCACCGCCGCCCCGCCGGAGCCGCCGTATGAACGCCACGGTCGTCATGATCCTGGCCCTGGCCGTCGGCACGTACGCCTTCCGCCTGGTGGGCCCGCTGCTGCACGGCCGGGTCACGGTCCCGGCCCGGGTGCAGGAGCTGGCGTCGGCGGGCGCCACCGTCCTGCTCGTCGCCCTGCTGGCCACGGGCGCCCTGACCGAGGGCGGCGGCTTCGCGGGCTGGGCCCGCCCGACAGGGGTGCTGGTCGGAGGCGTCCTGGCGATGGGGGTCCCCCCGCTCGAGCGAAGCCGAGAGCGGGGGAGTCGGGCGCCGTTCGCAGTGGTGGTCCTGGGCGCGGCGGCGACGACGGCGCTGCTGCGGCTGGCGGGGGTGACGTAGGCCGGGGCTGTCAGAAGCCCTGGCTGTCAGTGGCCCTGGCTACGGTCCCTCCCCATGACCGACTCCCACGACATGACCGACTCCCACGACTTCCTCGCCGCCACCCGTACCTTCTACGACACCGTCGCCGACGACTACGCCGAGCAGTTCCGGGACGCGTACACGGGCAGGCCCCTCGACCGGGCCCTGCTCGCCGCGTACGCCGAACTCGTCGGCTCCGGCAGGCCGGTGGCCGACCTCGGCTGCGGCCCCGGGCGTGTCACCGCGCACCTCGCCGCCCTCGGCCTGGACGTCTTCGGGCTCGACCTGTCCGAGTCCATGCTCGCCATCGCCCGCCGCGAGAACCCCGGGCTGCGCTTCGAGCAGGGCTCCATGCTGGACCTCCCCCTCGCGGACGGCGCGCTGGCCGGTGTCGTCGCCTGGTACTCGACCATCCACACGCCGGTGGACGAACTCCCTGCTCTGTTCGCCGAGTTCCACCGCGTCCTGTCCCCCGGCGGCCACCTCCTGCTCGCCTTCCAGGCCGGCGAGCACACCCGCCGCCACGACCGTCCCTGGGGCCATCCGGTGGCGCTGGACTTCCACCGGCGCCGCCCCGAGCACCTGGCGGAACTGCTCACGGACGCCGGTTTCGCGCTCGGCTCCCGCACGGTACGCGAAGCCGACACCGCCCTCGGCGAACCGGCCCCCCAGGCCTTCCTGTTCGCCCGGAAGCCCACCTAGGAACAGTTGAAACCAGGAGTACCGGGAGCCCGCCCCGTGCCGGGAACCGGCGGGGACGGCATGGGGATCGCTCGCCCCCAGCATCGGTTGCGGCGTCGGGGAGAGGCCCGGCGACCGGATCACGATCCGTCTCTTCCTGGGGGTTCGACCTATGCGCGCCATCGCACTGCGTACGAAGACGGTTCTGACCGCGCTCACCGGCGCAGGCGTCCTGGCACTCGGCACCGCTGCGGCCGTTCCGGCGGCTGGGGTGCAGGACGCCGTGGTGCGCATCGCGTCCGAGCTGTCGGGGCACCAGGGACAGGGCGGGCCGGCGATGGCGGACGACCAGAACCCCCGCCTCGCCCACTCCTGACCACGCCGCAGCCTCGACGGCACCGGCCGGGTTCACGCCCCGTCGGTGCCGTCTCCGTCTTCTACAGGCAGCGCCCGGCTTCCGTCACGCCCATGGCGTCGTACAACGCCTCTGCCTCCCTCAGATGCCGACGCGCCGCCGGTTCGTCGCCCAGGGCTTGCGCCGCCTCCGCCATGCCGTGCAGGGCGCGGGCGATCTCAATGCGATAGCCGAGCCGCGAGGCCACCTCATAAGCGTGGCGGTGCAGTTCCATAGCCCGCTCAGGTGCCTCGCGTCGCAGATGGACCAGGCCCACCACGTTCACCACGGTCGCCTGGCGCAGGGCCGGGCCCTCGGCAGTGACCAGGTCCAAGGCACGCTCGGCGTGTTCGGCGGCCGAGCGGGTTTCGCCGAGACGCTGGCAGACCCGCGCCCAGTGAGCGAGGACGAGGGCCACGTTCGCGGGCTTCCGGGACTCGTCACACAGCTCCAGCGCCTGGGCGAGGCAGGCCCGCGCGCGCTCGTCCTCACCGGTGCCGAGGTGGGCCAGCGCCAGCCAGGTCAGCGAGTGGATCTCGTTGCTTCGCGCGCCGATGCGCCGGTTCAGTTCGGTGGCCTGGGCCGCGTACCGGGCGCCCTCGGCGTAATGGCCCGCCCAGATCTGCACCGTGCTGAGGTTGGCGAGCGCCTGTGCCTCCATTCGGGCCTCGCCCAACTCCCGGTGCAGGGCGATGCCTTCGGCCAGATGAACACGGGCCTCTTCGAACTCGCCGACCGCCCCGTACAACAGCCCGAGCACGTCGAGGGTGAACGCCTTGGTGAAGCCGCCGTCGTCGCAGTTCAGCCCCATGACCTCCTGCGCGGTGGTGATGCCGTCCTGAAAGTCGCCGAGCCACCAGTGGGCCACGGCCAGGTTGGTCAGGCTCAGGCCCAGCAGCACCGGGTCGCTGAGCTGCCGGCAGGCGTCGACCGCGATCCGGCCCACGATCCGGAACTCCTCGTAGTGCCCGCGCAGGTCCAAATAGAAGAGGACATTGCGCGCCAGCATCGCAGCCAGGCGGTGCAGGCCCTGCGTGCCCGCCTGGGCGACGACCGAGAGCAGCGCCTCGTACTCGTGGTCGAACCAGCGCAGCGCCCCGTCGTCGCTGTCCAGCCTCGGCAGTTCGAGCCTGCCCCGCTCGGGCGGGTCGTCGAAGCGGCTACGGCCGGGGAAGAGCGTCTCGCAAGCCACCTCGGTGGCAAGCGCGTAGTACGACACCAAGCGCCCGAGGGCGGCCCCCTCGTCGTCCTCCGCCTCCCGCACACTCATCGCATACGTCCGCACCAGATCATGGAAGCCGTACAGCCCCGCCTCGTGCTGTTCCAGCAGATGCGCGTCGAGCAGGTGCTCCAGGACGTCCTCGGCGTCGTGGACGTCGGTGCCGAGCAGTGCCGCGGCCGAGTGGACGTCGATGGCGCTGCCGGGGTGCAGGCCGAGCAGCCGGAACGCGACGCGCCGGTCCTCCTCCATCGCCTGGTACGACAGCCGGAGCGTGGCCTCGACGCTGCGTTCCCCGGCGCTCATCTCGCGCAGCCGCCGGGTCTCGTCGGCGAGCCGGTCGACCAGGTACTGAACGGTCCAGCGGGGGCGGTTGCGCAGTCGGGCAGTGGTGATGCGCAGGGCGAGGGGCAGGCCGCAGCACAGCCGGGCGAGCTGGTCGACGGCCCGGGGTTCGGCGGCGGTGCGGTCGGCGCCGAGCATCCGGGTGAGCAGAGTGGTGCTGTCGTCGGCCGAGAGCAGGCCGAGCGGGAGCCACTCGGCGCCGTCGAGTTCGAGCATGCGCACCCGGCCGGTGAGGATCGCCAGGCAGTCCTCGGAAGTGGGCAGCAGCGGCCGTACCTGGGCGGCGTCGGCGGCGTTGTCGAGGAGGAGCAGCAGCTTCCGCTGGGCGGAAACGGTTCGCCACAAGGTGGTGCGCCGCTCCAGGTCGTCCGGTATCCGGTCGTCCGGGATGCCGACGGTGCGCAGCAGGGAGTGCAGGACCGCGCCCGGCTCCTGCGCCTTCTCGCCGGGGCTGAATCCGCGCAGGTCGACGAAGAGCTGCCCGTCGGGGTAGTCCGGCGCGAGCAGGTGGGCGGCGTGCACGGCCAGGGTGGTCTTGCCGCTGCCGCCCATGCCGTCCACGCCGACGATCCGGGCGCACCCGCCGGCCGGGGCCCGGCCCACCTCCAGTAGCCGGGCCAGCTCCTCGTCCCGGCCGGTGAAGTCCGGCAGGTCGTAGGGCAGGGTGCAGGGCGCGGGCTCGGCCCCGGACGGCCGGTCGAGGGGAGCCGGTACGAGGTGGGCGGCACGGTCGGCCACGGACTGCGGTACCCGGGGCGCCACCTCGGGGCTGTCGCGCAGAATGGCTTCGTACAGCCTTGTCAGTTCGGCGCCCGGGTCGATGCCCAGCTCCTCGACGAGCAGTTCACGCACCCGGCCGAACTCCTCCAGCGCCTCGGCCTGCCGACCCGCCCGGTACAGGGCGACCATCAGCCGCCCGCGCAGGGTCTCCCGCAGCGGGTGGGCGGTGACCAACTCGCGTAGGGGTCCGATGAGTTCGGTGGACTGGCCGAGTTCCAGCTGTAGCTCGAAGTACTGCTCCGCGACGGCCATGTGCCGTTCCTCGAGCGCGGCGGAGGCCGCGGAGATCACCGAGCCGCCCGTTCCGGCCATGACCGGGCCCCGCCACAGGTCCAGACAGGCTCGCAGATGCCCGACCGCCTCAGCGGGCTGCCCGGCGGCCACCGCCTGCCGGGCCTCGGCCGAGCGGCGGCCGAACTCGTGCAGGTCGAGCTGGTCCTCGCCGAGGACGGCCCGGTATCCGGCGCCGTCGGTGACGATCAGCCCGGCACCGCCGGGTATTCGGGTGCGCAGTGCCGCGACGGCCTTGCGGATCTGGTGGCCGGCGGTCTGCGGCGGCTCGTCGTCCCAGGCGGCGGCCACCAACCGGGGCACCGGCACCATGCGCCCCGGCTCCAGTAAGAGCGTGACCAGAACGCGTTCCTGGGTCGGGCTGCCGAGTCTCAGTCGGCGCTCGCCGTACCAGCCCTCCAACGAGCCGAGGATGTTGAAGCGCACGACAGGCTGAGCGGATACCGCCGACTCCACGAACCCGTCCCCCCCCGCCCCATTGCGTTGCCCGGCCCGAGATGTTCGGGACAATCCTAGGTTGTACCCGAACGGGCCACGCTGGAAGGCGACTTCACGTTACCGTGCGGTGCGTCTCGGCCGAGCCAAAAGCTAACCCTTCACGCAAGTTGAAGGAGAGAGGATCGCGCATCACCGGCCAAAGCCGGGTCATGGCAGAGAATCGCGCTCTCCACCTGCCGCAGGGCCGGAGATGGCTGGATGCCGAGTTCGTCGTCGAGGTGGCGGCGCATCCGGCGGAAGACGTCGAGGGCGTCGGCCTGCCGTCCCGAGCAGTACAGGGCGATCATGAGCTGCTCGCAGAACCGCTCCCGCAGCGGGTGGTTGGTGTGCGCCTCGGTCAGCTCGGCGAGGACCGCCGCGTGCCGGCCGAGCCGCAGCTCGGCGTCGAAGCGCAGCTCCATGGCCCGCATCCGGTACTCGTCGTAGCGGGCACCGGCCAGCTGGCACAGCGTCCCGCCCGCGAACCCGCCGAAGACGGGGCCGCGCCACTGCGCCAGCGCGCCGCCGAGCAGCCGCGCGGTGCGCTCCGCGTCCTGCGCGGAGGCCGACTCGGCCTGACGTACGGTCCGCACGAACTCGGCGGCGTCCAGCTCACCCTCGGTCACCACGAGCCGGTAGCCGGAGGGGTGGATGGTCACCCGGGATCCGGATCGGCCGGGCTCGAGGCTGCGCAGTCTGCGGCGCAGCCGGCTGACATGGGCCTGGAGGGCGTTGGCCTGGTTGTCGGGGACGGAGTCCCCCCACATCTCCTCGACCAGGCTCTCCCCGGACACCGGCTGGCCCTCGCTGATCAGCAGGGTCTGCACCAGGGTGCGCTGCAGGTCGCCGGAGATCTCCGCCGGGCCGGACACGGTACGGATCTGCAGTGCCCCGAGGATCGAGAACTTCAGCATCCTGACTCCGCCTCCCGTTGACGTCGCTGGCGTCGTCGTCCTTCTTCCGGCGACGTATCAACAGTGCGGTCGGCCCGTACCGGATCGTTCCCGATCCGTTCCCGGTCGCCGGTCAGCCGCCGTCGCCGACGACCAGGGCGGTGAGGGAGGCGACCCGGCGGGCCGCCAGTTCGGGCGAGTCGGCGTGCACGACGAGGTGTCCGGGGCGCAGCGCCTCGGGCGGCGAGACATACCGGACATGCGGGAGTATCCCGACCTCGGTGGTCTGCAGCCGCCACGGCGGGCTCAGCAGGGCCGCGGCCGCGAACCGGTTCGGCCGCACCGCGTCGACCAGCCGCCCGGCCAGCACCTCGATGGCGCCGGCCGCCAGGTCGAACCCGCCGGCCACCTTGACCAGTTCGGGCACCGGGTCGTCCCCGAGTCCCGCCCGGCAGCCGGTGATCACCGGTCCGCGCGGGGTGAGGGCGACGCTGATGTGGGCCGGCCCGTACTGGTATCCGGTCAGGTCCAGCAGCGCGGTCACCACCGCGCGCACCTCGGCGGCGGTGTCGTCGGTGAGCGGGGCGGGGTGGAGCAGGCCGTAGGGGGTGCTCGCGGTGATCCCGACGGCCTGGTGCATGCCGTGCACGCTCAGCGTCTCCACGGTCAGCCGCAGATCGCCGGGCGCTACCTCGGTACCGCCGGGGGAGAGCCGGTTGTCGCGGACCAGGCGCTGTACGGCCGCCGGGTCCGAGAGCACTCTGAGGGCGCGGGCCGGGTTGACGCACAGCCCGGCCTCGGCGGCCTCCGCGAGCGGTGCGCGCAGGGCCGCCTCGTCCGTTGCGTCGACCCGGATCGAGCGCACTTGGACACCAGCGTGCGCGGCCTCGCGGACGAGGCGTTGGTCAGGGTTCAGCAGGAAGATCCGGCGGACGTCGTTGTCTTCTTTCATGCCTCTGCTCGTGGTGACGGAGTCGGCGAGGGTGGAAAGGCAGGCTACGAGCGGGCGTTACCGATCCGATCCCGGCCGGTTCCCGAGGTGGTGCGTGGGCCCAAGACGCTCACTTCTTCTGTGTGGTTGACCAGTTGACGACACACCATGGACACGGGTGCATCCCTCCTACGCTACCCGCTCCTCGGCACTTGCCGGGGGCTGATTCACGGCAAAAACAGAACAGCCGGTTTACTGCGCTGTCCGGGCATTTCAGGGCACCGCCGGTGGGCCGCAGCGCTCGACGACCGTGTCCGCGAAAGCCCTTGCGGGCGGGCTGAGCGCGTCCCAGCGGCGGACCGCCCAGCCGACCGGCAGGGGTCGCAGCCCCGGCAGCGGCACCAGCCGGAGCGCGCCCTCGCCGGGCACGGGCAGCCCCGGTACGGCGGGGACGACGGCCCGCCCCACCCCCAGCTCGGCCAGCAGCAGCGCGGTGTCCCAGTCGGCGACGCTGGTGTCGTGGCCGAGCCGGACGCCCCACTCGGCGCAGGCGTCCTCGAGATGGGCGGCGGAGGCGGAGTTCGGCGGCAGCCGGATGAGCCGTACGTCGACCAGATCGGCCGGATCCAGACGGGTGCGCGTGGCCAGCGGGTCGTCGGCGGGGACGGCGAGCACCCAGGGCAGCTCGACCACGGCGCGCTGCTCGATGCCGCGCACCGCGGGTCCGAGGGTGATCCAGGCCAGGTCCAGGGTGCCGTCGGTGAGCGCGTCGAAGCTGCCGCGGCCGGAACTGACCGTCCGGAACTCCAGGCTGACCTGCGGGTGACGGCGCCGGAAGGTGATGACGGCCTCGGACATGAAGTGCCGGACGGTGGTGGCGCCGGTGGCCACGCGGACGTGTCCGCTGTGCCCGTCGAGGAGGTCGCGCAGCTGCCGTACCGCCAGGTCGAGGCCCGAGATGCCCTCGGCCGCCGCCGCTTCGAGGATCCGGCCGGCGCGGGTGGCCACGACCCCGCGCGGCTGCCGCTCCAGCAGGGCCACACCGGTCTCCCGCTCCAGCCGTTTGACGTGCTGGCTGACGGCGGACTGGGTGCAGCCCAGCTCCCGCGCGACGGCACTGAGGCTCCCGGCCCGGCACACCGCCACGAACACACGAAGGTCGTCGAGGGTCACAACACCCAAGCTAACACTGGGGTTTACGGAGAAAACCTTAGGATTGACTGGCTCCGGCGGCCGTACGAGGATCGATGCCGGGCCGCGACCGACCCAGGCGGCAACCCGCTCCACGCTCCTCGCCGAGTCCGGACCGAGGCGGGGCCGGCGGGAGCGGGTGCCGACCGTTTCAGCGTGCGTAGAGGCTCTCCACCTCGGCCGCGAAGTCCTGCATGATCTGCCGCCGCCGCAACTTCATCGAGGGGGTCAGATGGCCCGCCGTCTCGGTGAAGTCCACGGGCAGCACGGCGAACCGGCGGATCGACTCGGGCCGGGACACCAGCTTGTTGGCCTCGTCCAGTGCCCGCTGCAGGACGGCCTCCAACTCCGGGTCGCCGACCAGGAGTTCCGGTGGCACGGGGTGCTTGCCGTGCATCTGGCGCCAGTGCGTGATGCCGTCGGGGTCCAGGGTGATGAGGGCGGCGACGTAGGGGCGGGCGTCGCCGACGAGCATGCACTGGGAGATCAGCGGGTGCTGACGCAGCCAGTTCTCCAGCGGCGCCGGTGCCACCGACTTGCCGCCGGCCGTGATCAGCAGCTCCTTCTTGCGGCCGGTGATGGTCAGATAGCCCTCGTCGTCCAGCTCGCCGAGGTCGCCGGTGGGCAGCCAGCCGTCCCGGGTCGCGGGGACGACTCCGCCCGCCTGCGGGTCCCAGTAGCCGCGCAGGACGTGATCGCCCGCGATCAGGATCTCGCCGTCCGCCGCGATCCGCACCCGGGTTCCGGGCAGCGGCCAGCCGACCGTGCCCAGGCGGGGCTTGAGCGGCGGGGTCACCGTCGAGGCGCCGGTGGTCTCGGTGAGGCCGTAGCCCTCGAAGATCTCGATGCCGGCACCGGCGTAGAAGGCGGCCAGGCGGCGGCCGAGGGGTGAGCCGCCGCAGATGGCGTGCTTGACCTTGCCGCCCATGGCGTTGCGGATGCGCCGGTAGACGAGCGGGTCGTAGAAGGAACGGGCCGTCTTCAGAGCCCGGTTGGGGCCGCCGCCGGTGCCGGTCTGGCGGGCCTCCAGCGCCTCCCCGTAGCGCACGGCCACCGCGGCCGCCCGATCGAAGGCGGCCACCCGGCCACCCGTCTCCGCCTTGGCCCGCGCGGAGTTGTAGATCTTCTCCAGCATGTACGGGATGGTCAGCAGACAGGTCGGCCGGAAGGCGGCCAGGTCGGGCAGCAGGTCCTCCGCCTTCAGGCTGGGCGCGTGCCCGAGCCGTACCCGGGCCCGGACGCAGGCGATCGCCACCATCCGCCCGAAGACGTGGGACATCGGCAGGAACAGCAGCACCGACACCTCCTCGCCCGACTTCGCCTTGAAGATCGGGTAGAGGAGCTCGATGGCGTTGTCCACCTCGGCGAAGAAGTTGCCGTGCGAGAGGGCGCAGCCCTTGGGCCTGCCGGTGGTGCCGGACGTGTAGATGAGCGTGGCGAGCGTGTCGGGCCCCAGCATCCCTCTGCGGACGCCCACTTCGCCGTCCGGCACCTGGGTGCCCGCCTCCGCCAGCCGCTCCACGTGCCCGTTCTCGATCACCCACAGGTGTCGCAGGTCCGGCATGCGCTCCAGCTCGGGGCCGATGGCCGCGGCCTGCCCTGGGGTCTCCGCGACCAGGGCCTTCGCGCCGGAGTCGTGCAGGATCCAGCGGGTCTGGAAGACGGAGGAGGTGGGGTAGACGGGGACGGTGACCAGGCCGGCCGCCCAGGCGGCGAAGTCGAGCAGCGTCCACTCGTACGTGGTACGGGCCATCACGGCGATCCGGTCGCCCGGCACCAGCCCCTCCGCGATCAGTCCCTTCGCCACCGCGAGCACCTGCCCGGCGAACTCTGCCGCGGTCACGTCCGCCCAACTGCCGTCGGCGAGCCTGCGGCTGAGCACGATCGCGCCGGGGGCCGCATCGGCGTTGTCGAACGGCAGGTCCGCGAGCGAGCCGTGCTTCACCGGCGGCGCGAACGGCGGGACGTACGCCTCCCGTACGGCACCGTCCAGCCGCCGGGTCTCGGGTTCCACCAGGACCGGGAGGCCGTCGTAGTCGGTGGCCGAGACGGTGGCGCCGGAGGAGACGGGGGTGTTCGGGTACGGCGTGGACACGGGCGGCTCCTCGGGCGTGCAGCGGCGAACTGCTTGCTGCATGACGTACGTACCTCGTGCGGCGAGGTGTTCACCGGCGGCCCCTGAACAGGGGTTACCGCTGGTTAGGCAGGTGATCGTACGAGGCCTCTGTGGGGGACTCGTGCGGGTTCGGGGATGGTCCGGAGCCGGGGGTGTGCAGCGTCAGGGGGTACGTGAGGGGGCGTCAACTCCCCTGCCGCATCCACTGCCCGCCCGGGACTCATCTCGACCTCCCCCCTCGCTCATGACATAGACTTACCCCGGGTAACCTTACTCCAGAGTAAGGACTTTGGACCGAGTCGCGCGGGAGTTGGACATGGCCGACCGCCGCCTGAGCTTCACCCTGACCGCCGCACCCGCGCTGGCCCCGCTGCTGGCCCGGGGCGCCCTGCGCTCCCCCTTCAAGCGCCCGTCCCCGGACGCGGACTTCCCGCGCACCCGCCTGGTGCTGCCCGGCCTGCGCGTCGACCTGGCCCGGCTGGCCGCCTACGAGCGGGTGTGCGGCTTCGCGACCGGCTCGACCGACGGCACGGACGCGCTGCCCGTCACCTATCCGCACGTCCTCGGCTTCCCGCTGGCCATGCGCCTGATGAGCGGCCGGGACTTCCCGCTGCCCCTGCTCGGCCTGGTCCACACCTCGATCGAGATCGTCCGCCGCACCGCCCTGCCCGCCACCGGGGAGTACGAACTCGCCGTCCACATCGAGGGGCTGGCCCCGCACCGGCGCGGCACGGAGGCCACGGTGGTCACCGGGCTACGGGCCGGCGGGGATGCCGTGTGGGAGTCGCGGAGCACCTACCTCGCCCGGCACCGGACGCCGGGCCGGCCCGACGGATCCCGGGACGAGCACCCGGCCCCGCTGCCGGTCCTGGCCGAGTGGCGGCTCGCCGGGGACGTCGGCCGCCGCTACGGCGCCGCCTCCGGTGACCGCAACCCCATCCACCTGCACCCCCTCACCGCCCGCCTTCTCGGCTTCCCCCGGGTCATCGCGCACGGCATGTGGACGGTCGCCCGCAGCCTGGCCGCCCACGGCACACCGGCCGAGGCCGTCGTCCGGGCCCGCTTCCACGCACCCGTGCTGCTGCCGGGCACGGTGACCTACGGCGCCGACGCCACCGGCCGCTTTTCCCTGCGGGGCTCGGGCGGGCGGCTCCACCTGTCCGGAGAGGTACGGCCGCTGTGAGACGGGGCGTCGCGGGTCAGGCGCCGACAGCGCTAGACCTCTCCAGCCGGCGGAGTCCAATGGCGGCCCCGCATCAAGTTGCCCAGGCCCGACCAGGCGAAGTTCATCAAGGTGGACGCGGCCTGCCTGGCGGTGACGCCGTCCGTCGCGTTGGCCCATGCGGCCAGGGATTCCGCTGCTCCGACCAGGGCCTCGGCGAGCCCTGCGACCTCGCGCTCGGGGAGGTCGGGGTCCCGGTGCGCTTCACGGGCGGCCTCCGCGATCAGCTGGGTCACGAACGCGACGATCTCCTCGCGCATCGCGCTGACCTCGGCGGCGAAGCTCTCGCCGTGGGTGCGGGCCTGGAGGTGCAGCACGGACCAGCCGTCGGGGTGCTCGGCGGTGTGCGCGAAGAACGCCTGGAGCCCGTCCCACAGCTGGCGGTCGGCGGGCAGCCCCGAGCGGACGCCGGCGCGGACGGCCTGGGTGAGGGCACCGGCCTCGCGGCGGATGCAGGCGGTGAAGAGGTCTTCCTTCGAGTTCAGGTACAGGTAGACCAGCGGCTTGGACACGCCCGCGAGTTCGGCTATCTCGTCCATCGAGGCGGCCATGTAGCCGCGTTGCCCGAAGATCCGCACGGCGGCATCGAGCATCTGCTGCTCCCGAACCGCCCTCGGCATCCGTTTGGTCTTCACGGCACCCATGCGGGCAAGCCTAATTGGGCGCGGCTGCCCCGCCCTGCGCCCGCGCGGAGTCGTCCGCCACGTCCTCCTGGCTGCGGTTGGCATCCAGGTTGGCCTTCATCCGGTCGACCCTGTTCACGATCTGCACGGAGGCCCGGTCCCGCTCCCTGCGCAGCACCACGAAGCTGATCGGCGCCGAGAGCACCAGCGAGAGCAGCAGGACCCACAGGAAGTTGGAGTCGCCGAAGCCGCGCGGGAAGATCCCGGAGTAGACGGCTCCCCAGACGACCACGAAGCAGCCGGCGAAGATGCCGAGGCGCATCAGCGTGTAGCGGAGCATCTCAATCCACTCTTCCGATTCCAAAAAGGGGCACCGTCCAGTGAAGCACGGTGCGGACCCGATCTTGCAGCGGGGTCAGGGCAGCTGCAGCAGCATGAAGATGTCGTCCCGGTCGTCGCCGGGTGCGACCCGGATCGCGCCGGGTATCCGGCCGACCTCCTTGTAGCCGCAGGAGCCGTAGAACCGCTCCAGGCCGAGGCCGCCCCGGCAGGTGAGCCGGATGGCCTCGATGTCGTCGAGGCCGCGGGCGGCGTCGGCGGCGGCCTCGAGGAGGGCACGGCCGTAGCCCTTGCCCTGGTGCAGGGGGTGGACCATCACCGTGTACAGCCACACCCAGTGCCGCATCAGCCGGTGCGTGTTGTACGTGAGGAACGCGGTCGCCACGACCGCTCCCCTCCCGTCCCGGCCGACCAGCAGCCGGGTGCGGCCCTCGGCCATCGCGACGAGGTGCCTGACCAGCTCGGGGCGTATCTCGTCCGCGGTCACCGGCGGCACGAAGCCGACCGAACCGCCCGCGTTCGACACGTCCGCCCAGAGCGTGAGCACTTCGTCCCTGAGGGCGGGCGAGACCGCCGGGTCCAGCTCGAACGACAGCGTCACCGGCTCACACCCGCATCGGCTGCGGCGACTCCCGGCGCAGCGGGTCCGGGCCGTCGTACTCGCGGATGATCTCGTACCGCGTGTTGCGCTCCACCGGACGGAAGCCGGCGTCGCGGATGAGGTCCAGCAGGTCCTCGCGGGTCAGCTTGTTCGGGGTGCCGTAGTTGTCCGCATCGTGCGTGATCTTGTACTCGACCACCGAGCCGTCCATGTCGTCGGCGCCGTGCTGGAGCGCGAGCTGGGCGGTCTGGACGCCGTGCATGACCCAGAAGACCTTGACGTGCGGGACGTTGTCGAAGAGCAGCCGGGAGACCGCGAAGGTCTTCAGGGCCTCGGCGCCGGTCGCCATCTGCGTGCGCGCCTGGAGGCGGTTGCGCACCTTGCCGTCCTTCATGTCCACGAAGTCGTGCTGGTAGCGCAGCGGGATGAAGACCTGGAAGCCGTTCGTCTCGTCCTGCAGCTCGCGCAGGCGCAGGACGTGGTCCACCCGGTGGCGGGGCTCCTCGATGTGGCCGTACAGCATGGTGCACGGGGTCTTCAGACCCTTCTCGTGCGCCAGGCGGTGGATGCGGGACCAGTCCTCCCAGTGGGTCCTGTGGTCCACGATGTGCCGGCGGACCTCCCAGTCGAAGATCTCCGCGCCACCGCCGGTGAGGGACTCCAGGCCGGCGTCGATCAGCTCGTCGAGGATCTCGGAGGCGGAGAGCCCGGAGATGGTCTCGAAGTGGTGGATCTCCGTCGCCGTGAACGCCTTCAGCGAGACGTTCGGCAGGGCGGCCTTCAGCTCCCGCAGCGAGCGCGGGTAGTAGCGCCACGGCAGGTTCGGGTGCAGGCCGTTGACGATGTGCAGCTCGGTGAGGTTCTCCGACTCCATCGCCTTGGCGAGCTTCACCGCCTCCTCGATGCGCATCGTGTACGCGTCCTTCTCGCCCGGCTTGCGCTGGAAGGAGCAGTAGGCACAGGAGGCCGTGCACACGTTGGTCATGTTGAGGTGCCGGTTGACGTTGAAGTGGACGACGTCGCCGTTCTTCCTCGTCCGCACCTCGTGCGCGAGACCGCCCAGCCAGGCCAGGTCGTCCGACTCGTACAGCGCGATGCCGTCCTCGCGGGTCAGCCGCTCACCGGAGCGGACCTTCTCCTCCAGCTCGCGCTTGAGCCCGACGTCCATGCCAACACCTTTCTACGACAGCCCGACCCACGGTACGCCTACACCTCTTCGGGAAGTTCCCCGACCCGGTTCTCCCACTTCGTGGACAGCACGATCGTGGTACGGGTGCGGGACACGCCCTTGGTCCCGCTGAGCCGCCGGATGATCCTCTCCAGCCCGTCCACGTCGGTCGCCCGCACCTTGAGCATGTAGGAGTCGTCGCCGGCGATGAACCAGCAGTCCTCGATCTCGGGGAGTTCCTTCAGCCGCTGGGCCACGTCCTCGTGGTCGGCGGCGTCGGACAGCGAGATGCCGATCAGGGCGGTCACGCCGAGGCCGAGGGAGGCCGCGTTCACGGTGGCGCGGTAACCGGTGATGACACCGGCCGCCTCCAGCCGGTTGATGCGGTCGGTGACGCTGGGTCCCGACAGGCCGACGAGGCGTCCCAGCTCCGCGTAGGAGGCCCGGCCGTTCTCCCTCAGGGCCTGGATGAGCTGCCTGTCCACCGCGTCCATGCGATCGAAGCCTTCCCCTGGAAAAGTTCTGAACGTTCGAAGTGATGAGAGGTACTGCGACTTGCTCGACTACCGGACCGCTGAGCCGCCGCCCAGTTCGCCCTTCCAGCGCCGGTACAGACCGTGACCGACGCCCGCCGCGTCCAGCACGCGCCCGGCGACGAAGTCCACCAGATCCTGGATGTGGGTCGCGCCCGCGTAGAAGGCGGGCGAGGCCGGCACCACGCTCGCCCCGGCGTCGTCGAGTGCGACGAGGTGCCGCAGGGTCTGACCGTTCAAAGGGGTCTCCCGTACGGCCACGACCAGCGGCCGGCGCTCCTTCAGTGTGACGCTCGCCGCGCGCTGGAGCAGATCCTTGGACAGCCCGAGAGCGACACCGGCGACACAGGCCGTCGAGGCCGGGACCACGAGCATGCCCTTCGCCGGGTACGACCCCGAGGACGGCCCGGCCGCGAGATCCCCCGCGCTCCAGTACCGCACCCCGCTGACGTCCACGTCGAAGGTCCCGGGCTTGCCGTCGGCGCCCCGGGCCAGCCATTCCCGCAGGTCATCCTGCCAGTGCGCGTCCCGGAACGAGATCCCCGTCTCGTCCAGCAGCGTCAGCCGCGAGGCCCGGCTGACCACCAGGTCGACCGCCTCCCCGGCGTCCAGCAGGGCCCGCAGCACGGCTGCCGCATACGGCGTCCCGGAAGCTCCGGACACCCCCACGATCCAAGGCGCGCGCTGCGTTTCTCCTGCGTTCACACCTTGAGCGTACCGGCGGGACGGGGAGGGTTCAGGACCGGTCGGCTGTCTTGGGATCCACGGGGAGGCGGGCGGTGTCCACAGTGAGGCTTCCGAGCTTCGTCTCCACCGTCAACTTGCCCCCGTAGGGAAGCGTGTCCCGGCCGAGGTATCCGTCCGGGCCGGGATTCCACAGCGTGACAAGGTGCCCCGTGCGGGGGTCGAAGATCAGGTAGTTCGGGATTCCACGAGCCGCGTACTGCTTGTTCTTGACCTCGTAGTCGTTGCGGACGCTGCTCGGAGAGACGACCTCGATCGCCAGCTCCACCAGGTCGGCCGGGTAGGAGGTGAGATTGCGGTTCTTCTCGGCTTCGGGGATGACCGCGAGATCGGGGCAGAACTCGAAGTCGTCGCTGAAGGGGACCGCCACGTCGCTGATGAAGCCCCACTCCGAGCCCAGCTGAGGTTCGAGCTGCGTCCACAACCTCATGATGGTCTCGTTGTGGAACGGCCTGAGCGGACTCATCACGATGTTGCCCTCGACAATCTCCATCCGGTACCCGCGGAACATGTCCTCGTACCGGGCGAGCTGCGAGTGCAGGCGGTCACTGTCCGAGACGGTCACGTCGGCCTCCCTATCTCTGCACTCGATGGTAGGCCGCACCGTATTCAGACGGTCAGACCTCGAACCAGGAGATCCAGCAAGGCGCACACGAACAGGGCAATGCCGATGAAGCCGTTGACGCTGAAGAACGCCCTGTTCACACGGGACAGGTCATGCGGACGGACGATGCGGTGCTCGTAGCCGAAGGCGGCCGCGACGATCACCAGGCCCAGCCAGAAGAAGGCACCGGCGTGGGTGGTCAGGGCGTACCAGACGAACAGGGCCGTGGTGACGGCGTGGCACGCCCGGGCGCCCCAGACCGCCGCCGGGATGCCGAAGCGGGCCGGGACCGACATGACGCCGATCTCGCGGTCGGTCTCGACGTCCTGGCAGGCGTAGATCAGGTCGAAGCCGCCGATCCAGATGCCGACGGCGAGGCCCAGGATCACCGCGTCCCAGGACCACTCGCCGGTGATCGCGAGCCAGCCGCCGACCGGGCCCATCGCCTGGGCCAGGCCCAGGATGGCCTGCGGGAAGTTCGTGAACCGTTTGCCGTACGGGTAGACCACCATCGGGATGACCGCGATGGGGGCCAGGGCCAGGCAGAGCGGGTTCAGGAGGGCGGCCGCGCCCAGGAAGATCACCAGGGCGACGAGGGCGCCGGTCCAGGCGTGCTTCACCGACATCGCGCCGGTCACGAGTTCGCGGTGGGCCGTCCGGGGGTTCCGGGCGTCGATCTCGCGGTCGATGATCCGGTTGACCGCCATGGCGAAGGTGCGCAGGCCGACCATGCAGACGGTGACGAGGAGGAGCCGTCCCCAGTGGATGTTCTTGTCCCACTGGTACATCGCCGTCAGGGCGGCGATGTAGGCGAAGGGGAGCGCGAAGACCGAGTGCTCGATCATCACCAGGCGCAGGAACGCCTTGGTGCGTCCCGGCTGCGGGAGTGCCGCGGAGGCGCTGCTCACAGGCCGTACTCCTTCCAGCGGCGGTCCACCAGGGCCGCCGTGTCCAGGTCGGACTCCACCATGTCCGGCCATCCGCCGTCGCGCGTGTAGCCCTCCTCGGGCCACTTCTTCGTCGCGTCGATGCCCGCCTTGCCGCCCCAGAACTGCTGGTAGGAGGCGTGGTCGAGGTGGTCGACGGGCCCTTCCACAACGGTCAGGTCGCGGGCGTAGTCCGTGTTGCCGAGGGCCCGCCAGGCGACCTCGTGCAGGTCGTGCACGTCGCAGTCGGAGTCGACGACCACGATCAGCTTGGTGAGGGACATCATGTGGGCCCCCCAGATCGCGTGCATGACCTTCTGCGCGTGCTTCGGGTACTTCTTGTCGATCGAGACGATCGCGCAGTTGTGGAAGCCGCCGGCCTCGGGCAGGTGGTAGTCCACGATGTCCGGGACGATGATCTTCAGCAGGGGGAGGAAGAAGCGTTCCGTGGCGCGGCCGAGGGGGCCGTCCTCCGTGGGGGGCCTGCCCACCACGATCGACTGGAGCAGCGGGCGCTTCCGCATCGTCACGCAGTCGATCTTCAGGGCCGGGAACGGCTCCTGCGGCGTGTAGAAGCCGGTGTGGTCGCCGAAGGGGCCCTCCGGGAGCATCTCGCCGGGCTCCAGCCAGCCCTCCAGGACGACCTCCGCGTTCGCGGGGACCTGGAGCGGGACCGTCCTGCAGTCGACCATCTCGATGCGCTTGCCGGCGATGAACCCCGCGAAGAGGTACTCGTCGATGTCGCCGGGGAGGGGCGCGGTGGAGGCGTAGGTGACGGCCGGGGGGCAGCCGAAGGCGATCGCCACCGGGAGACGCTCGCCGCGCCGCGCCGCCACCTGGTAGTGGTTCCGGCTGTCCTTGTGGATCTGCCAGTGCATGCCGATGGTGCGCTTGTCGTGCCGCTGGAGGCGGTAGAGCCCGAGGTTGCGGATCCCGGTCTCCGGGTCCTTGGTGTGGGTGAGCCCCAGGTTGAAGAAGGAGCCGCCGTCCTTCGGCCAGGTGAACAGGGCCGGGAGCCGGTCGAGGTCCACGTCGTCCCCGTGCAGGACGACTTCCTGTACAGGGGCTTCCTTCACCTTCTTCGGCGGCACGTGCGTCATCGCGCCCAGCTTCCCGAACGCCTCGCGCACGCCCACGAACCCGTGCGGCAGCTCGGGCCGCAGCAGTCCGCCGATCTTCTCGGAGATCTCGCCGTACGACTTCAGGCCCAGCGCTTTCAGCAGCCGCCGGTCGGTCCCGAAGACGTTCATCGCGAGGGGCATCGCCGAGCCCTTCACGTTCTCGAAGAGCAGCGCCGGTCCCCCGGACTTCTGCACCCGGTCGACGATCTCCCCGACCTCCAGATACGGGTCGACCTCGGCCTTGATGCGCTTGAGGTCTCCCTCGCGCTCCAGCGCCCTGAGCAGGGAGCGAAGATCGTCGTAAGCCATGTGTCCCAGTATCTGTCACCCGCTAACCTGGGCCCGTCACCGGGGCCTACTCACATCTCCAGGAGAGCGCACACCGATGCTCAGGTATCTGCCGTTCCTGCTGGTCCTGGCGTTGTGGATCTACGCCTTCGTGGACTGTCTGAACACCCCCGAGGAAGAGGTGCGCCACCTGCCGAAGGTGGTGTGGGTGATCATCATCCTGCTCTTCGGCGAGGTGCTGGTGGGCCCGGTCGCCTGGCTGGTCACCGGCAAGGTGCGGCGCACCCCCGGGACGGGCTCCGC
Source organism: Streptomyces sp. NPDC001450 (assembly GCF_053597295.1). NCBI lineage: Bacteria > Bacillati > Actinomycetota > Actinomycetes > Kitasatosporales > Streptomycetaceae > Streptomyces > Streptomyces sp. NPDC001450. The sequence continues at coordinate 71,289 of NZ_JBSFHY010000021.1, read as the reverse complement.
ACCTTCCCCCTTTTCAACGGGACACCGCACCACCGCCGCCGGCTGGGTCGCCCCCGACGACAACCCCGAGTTCCTCAAGTCCCTCGACAAGGACGACCCGAAGAGCGACTGACACATGGAACTCCGGCTGCTCGTCACCTTCGAGAAGGTCGCCACGGTCCTGAGCTTCACCCGTGCGGCGGCCGAACTGTCGTACGCGCAGTCCAGTGTGACGAGCCAGATCCGCACGCTGGAGTCCGACCTGGGCGTCGAGTTGTTCGACCGGCTCGGCAGCCGCATCCGGCTCACCGAGGCGGGCGAGCGGCTGCTGCCCTACGCCCGGCGGCTCATCGAGCTGGCCGAGGAGGCCCGGGCGGCCGTCACCGGAGCCGAGGAGCCGTCCGGCACCCTCACCGTCGGCACCATGGAGTCCCTGACCTCCTACCGGCTGCCCCCGCTGCTGGAGTACTTCCACCACCGCCACCCGAAGGTGCGGCTCGCCCTGCGCACCACCATCGGCGACGAGACCCGGCAGGCGCTGCGGCAGGGGACGTACGACGTCGGTTTCCTGATGGAGGAGGAGACCGGGCATCCGGGTCTGGAGAGCGCGGTGCTGGCGGTGGAGCCGCTGGCGCTGGTCGCGGCGCCCGGACACCCGCTGGCCGAGGGGCCGGTCACGACGGCCGACCTGACCCGGCAGCCCCTGCTGGCCACCGAGCCGGGCTGCGCCTACCGGGACCTGTTCGAGCGGGAGCTGACGGCGTTGAAGCCGGTGGAGTTCATGGAGTTCGGCACGATCGAGGCCACCAAGCGCGCGGCGGCGGCCGGCCTCGGGATCGCGCTGCTGCCCGAGGTGACGGTCGCCGCCGAACTCGCGGGGGGCTCCCTGGTACGGCTCGGCTGGGAGCCGCCGTTCACGCTTCGCACGCAGTTGGCGTGGCGGTCCGGGAAGCGGCTTCCCGCTCATGCGCGGCTGTTCGTGGAGCAGGCGCGGCGGCTCGTGGCCGAGCAAGGGTGACCTTCAGGCTCGCCGTCACGATCAGCGGGACGCCCAGCGCCTGGACGAGGCCGATGTGGTGGCCGTACACCGCCCAGTCCATCACCATCGCCACGGCCGGGTAGACGAAGGCGAGTACGGCGATCTTCGCGGTGGGCAGCTGGGCGTAGGCGGCGTACATGAGGACGTACATCACCCCGGTGTGGATGAATCCCAGCCCGAGCAGCCAGCCCCAGTCCCAGCCCGGCATGGGGGTACCCCCTGCTCGAGCGAAGCCGAGAGCTTGGGGGACCATCGCGCCGAAGTCGGCGAACGGGAGCAGCAGCGGGATGCCGACCAGGACCTGGACGAGGGCGATCAGATGCGGGCGCACGCCGGTGATCCGCTTGGTGACCAGGGTGGACAGGCCGTAGAGGAGGGCGGCGAGCAGGGCCTGGCCGATGCCGGTGAGGTAGGCGCCGCCGCCGGTGAAGTCGGCGGGGGTCACGCCGGAGACCAGGATCAGGCCCGCGAAGGCGACGGCGATCCAGCCGACCCGGGCGGCGGTGAGCCGTTCACGGAAGAGGAGGGCCCCGAGGAGGACCACGTAGAAGGGCTGCGTGTGGTAGACCACGGTGGCCACGGAGATGGACGTGTTCTCGTACGACTGGAACAGCAGCACCCAGTTGAAGACGATGAACACCCCGCCCAGGACGGCGAGTCCGAGCGTGCGCGGGGTGAAGCCGTGGTCGCGCAGCCAGCCGCGGGCGACGACGTAGCCGCCGAGGGCGAGGGCGCCGAACAGGACGCGGAAGAAGACGACGTCGAAGGGCGGGGCACCCGACTCGACGACGAAGACACCGAGGGTGCCGGACAGCATCATCGCGGTGGTCAGCTGGGCCGTGCCCTTGTGCTCTGGGGTCATGCCGTCGAAGTTACGGACGAGCGTCATCGCCGGTCCACGAGCCAGTGGGGCGTCCTCCCGATGGGCCCATCGGCTCTGCCGATTGAGCGAGTGATGGTACATCAGGGACGAAAAGCGACGGGCAACAGGCTGGTTATCAAAGGAAGTTGCACAACTTTTTTCTACCTACCCGAGAGTAATAACCGCCTTCACAATGAAGGCATTCACTCGAACGACCCCTTCACATACAAGGTGTGAACTGACGGGTACACAAGAATGTCGACTCGTCTATTCGAACACTCGCGGCGCGCCGGCCACGCGGTCTCACGTGGCCCTCAGCGACGCCCGATTGACCCACACGAGTGATACGGGTTCCGGCCCCGACACCCGGTAGTCTCCTCCCTAGCTCTTCTCTGCACCGGTGCCTGTGGGCGCCGTACGGGTTCAACAGGCCCGGTTACCCAACAGAGAGGAGCAGGTCCGTGGCTAGCTCTGACCAGCCAAGCGACCGGGACGACGCAGTCCCCCCTGATCCGCGGGACCCGGACCCTCCGGTACCGGTGACGGCGGGCCGGGAGAGCGCCGGTCCCCCGCGCGGCTGCCCAGAGCCGGACCTCGGTGACGCGTCGCGCGCACGTCGGGTACGCGTGGTCGGCGAGTGCCTGTACTGGCTCGTCCGGCTGATGCTCGACCTGTACGACAACGGCGGATGAGGTTGGGACCTCATCCGCCGTCAGTTACCGAATAGCCGGTACGTGGGCCCGTGCTCAGGTTCCCGCCGGACACGGGCTCACGGTCACTTTTCGGTAAGTCGTCAGGGGAGCAGCACGCTCCAGGGACACTCCCACTGTAGGGACCCCCGAGAAATCCACCCCCCGCTTGCGCGCTAATCCTGGTGGCTGTGCCGCCGCCCGGAAACCCAAAGTAGCTCTAAACGGTACCACGGTATAGGGACTGAGCTGCAAAAAGTTCCCCGGGCACTCGCCAGGATGAATTGCTTTGCACGAAGGTGGTCCTGAACGGTACCGACCGTGATTAGCAGGGTTAGTTGAAGTACTAACGGACTGACGAGAGGGGTCGGCGACAGTGGCTCGTGGAACGGCGAACTTCGACGGCGACGCCCTGCGCATGGCCCGCCTGACCCGCCCGGTCGACGGCAGGCTGCTCAGCGCCGAGGCCGTGGCCAGACTCCTGGGCACCTCCAAGAGCCGCATCCTGGCCTACGAGAACAACGTCTCCAAGCCGGACCCCAAGCGCATCGCCCAGCTCAGCGACCTGTTCAACATTCCGGCACGCGAACTGCGCACCAAGCGCGCGCTGGCCGACATCCACGGCCTTCGCTGCCAGAGCGGCCTGACCATCGCCGAGGCGGCCGCACTGGTCGGCATCAGCCGCAGCAGTTACACGAACATCGAGCGGCAGGCCCTGCTGCCCGTGCGGGACGACGGAACCGTGCGCATGAACCTGGCCCGCGTCTTCGGCGTCTCCCCCGCGGTCATCGACCGTGCCCTGCTGCGCCACCCGGCGGCCGAGGCGCGCCAGACCGAACTGGCCGAGCAGTTGCGTGTCGTCTTCCAGCGGGCCCACCGGGAGCACACACCCGCCGTCATCGACACCGAAGACGTGCTGCTCCAGCACATCGCGTCGCTCCTGCAGCGACCGGCCCGCGTGGCCTGCCGCCTCGTCAACGCCGAACTCGACGCCTACCGCGAGCTGTTACGGGAACACGCCCGCATGAAGGTCGACGAGGCCTTCGCGCAGACGGCTGCCGCCGCCGCCAAGGCCCGCAGGCGCCGCACCTGGCTGGAGACGCGGATCGAGGACGCCGCGCCGACCGCCGCCAAGGCCCTGAGCAGGTTCCTGTCCGAGGCCGTGAATGTCCGCCAGTGGCGCCTCATGGTCGCCCTCGCCAATGCCGGACTCGACGGCATCGCCTTGTCCAGCACGACCCGTTACGCCTCCGCCGACGACCTCCGAGCCCTCCAGATACGCCAGCAGGCCACAGTCGTCCAACGCGGCGAGCAGACGTACGCCGTGCCCACCCAGAACGGCCTCACCACGGTCCGGAACAACTACGCCCGCTACGGCCACATGTATCCCCGGGTGCCGGTCCCAGGGCTGAGCCACTACTGGGAGCAGCGCCGGCACCCCAAGATCGTCATGCGCCCCGCAGGACGACCCGCCCAGGAACCGTCCTGAGCCACCGGGGACTCGCATCGCCGCGTACGTCCGCCGTACGCCCTCCGTACCTCCGCCGCTTCAGTCGCCCCTGAGCACCAGGTCGAGCAGCCCCGGGAAGCGGGCGTCGAACTCGGCCCTCCTGAGCCGGTTGACACGCTTGGGCCCTTCGTCACGCTGCTCGACCAGCCCCGCCCCACGCAGCACCGCGAAGTGGTGGCTGAGGGCCGCCTTGCCGACCGGCACGTCGAAGCTGCCGCAGCTGCGGGACCACTCGGCGGAGCCGGCCAACTCCCTGAGCAGGGTGAGGCGTACGGGGTCGGCGAGGGCGGCGAGCGCGGTGAGGACAGGCACGTCGTGCGGGTGGGTGTGCTCCGGGGCGGTCCGGTGACTGCTCGCGGCCATGCCGCCTCCCCACTGCCGTGTCCCGCTCGCACGCTTGCCGAGTGTTCGATGAAAATCATACACTCGCGAGTGTTCGCTTTTCGTTGAACACTCTCCCCGAGCCGGAGGTACGGCATGCGCACGGTCGAGTTCCAGGAGTACGGCGGTCCCGAGGTGCTGAGGGCGGTGACGGCCGAGGTGCCCGAGCCCGGACCTGGCCAGGTCAGCATCGACGTGGCCTACACGGGCGTGAACTTCGCCGACCTGAAGGCCCGCGCGGAGGGCTACCGGGTGCCGCGGCTGCCGTACGTCCCCGGCCTCGAGGTCTCCGGCCGGATCCGCGCGCTCGGCGCGGGCGTCACCAGCCTGGCCGTCGGCCAGGAGGTGGCGGCACTGACCGAGGGCGGGGCGTACGCGGAGGTGGTCGTGGCCGACACGACCACCGTCTTCCCGCTCCCCTCGGGCGTGGACCTGCGCACGGGGGCCACGCTCCCGACGGTCCTGCCGACGGCCCACGCCCTGATCCACACGGTCGGCCGGCTCCAGCCCGGCGAGACGGTCCTCGTCCAGGGAGCGGCGGGCGGAGTCGGCACGGTGGCCGGCCGGCTGGCCCGGGCGGCGGGCGCCGGGACGGTGTACGGCGTGGTGTCCTCGGCGGCGAAGGCGGCCTACGCCAAGGAGCACGGCTACGACGAGGTGTTCGTCGGTGCCTTCCAGGACCCGGTGCGGCAGGCCACCGGCGGCCGGGGCGTGGACCTGGTCCTGGACCCCGTCGGCGGCGACACCCTGCGCGCGGGCCTCGCCTCCCTCGCCCCCTTCGGCCGCCTGGTCTCCTTCGGCAACGCCGGCTCCGCCGAGCCGTGGACCGTGGGCCAGCCCGAGCTGTACCCGCTCGGCATCTCGGTCGCCGGCTTCTCCATCCTGACCCTCGCGAGGACGGCCCCGGCCGAGCTGCGCCGCCTGTCCGAACAGGCCTTCGCCAAGGTGGTCGACGGCACGGTGTCCCTGCCGGTCACGGCCGAGTTCCCGCTGGCGGACGCGGCCGAGGCACACCGGCTGATGGGCGCCCGGACGAGCACGGGGAAGCTGCTGCTCCGCGTGAACGCCTAGGCGCCCCGCCTCACGTCCTCGCCCAGCTCTGGGAGGCGGCCCCCGACTTGCAGGTCGCCTCGGCCACCCCGCCGCCGAAGGCGAGGTCGAGGCAGCCGCCGTCGTAGACGGTGCGCAGGGAGTTGCCGGAGCCCGTCTTCCACAGGCGGGCGCTGCTGCTCTGGGAGCAGTCGCCGACGAAGACGGCCTGGCCGTTGCCGTTCGCGCTCAGGCACGCGCCGGTCGACACGTTGATGACCTTGACGCTGCCGCCGGAGGCACTGCGGAAGGTCCACTTGGCGGACGAGTCCGAGCAGTCACCGAGGCCCGTGGAGCCGTAGACCTGGATCAGGCACTTGCCGTTCTCGCCGTTCTTGAGCCGGAAGGAGCCCGTGCCGGGGCTGGTCGTGGAGGTCCCTCCGGAAGAGGAGCCGCCGGACGAGGAGCCGCCCGAAGAACCCCCGGAGGAGCCGCCGGAGCTGCTGGAACCGCCGGACGAGCCACCCGTGCCGGATCCCGAGGTACCGCCGGTGGTGCCGCTGCCACCGCCCGCCGAACCCGAGCCGCCGGAGTCGCCCGAGCCGTCGGAGGCACCCGAGCCCTCCTGGCCGCCGCCCGAACCTCCCTTGCCCGGCTTCTTCTTGCCCGCGGGAGAAGCCGACCCCTTCCCGTCCGGCTTCCCGCTGCCCGACGGGCTCGCGGAGGACTGGCCGGGCGCCGGATCGGCCGACGCGGAGACGGAGGCCTCGGGGGTGCCCGCGGTGTCCTTCCGGCCGGAGTCGGTGGCGTACGGCAGGAGCTGTAAGGCCAGCGTCGCCGTACCGACGACGACCACGGCCGGCACGACGGCCAACAGGATGCGCGTACGACGCCGTTCGCGGGGCCGCTCGGCCGGCCGCTGTTTCTCGCCGGGCCGTACGACCACCTCGGGCTCCGACCCGGCCTCCGGTTCCGGCCCGGACGCCGGTTCCACCTCCGGCACCTCCGGCACCTGCGCCGCGAACGCCGCCCGCGCGGTCAGCCGTTCGGTGAGGGACCCGGGCCACAGCGGGGGCTCCGACGGGCCCCGCCCGGCGGCCAGTTCGACGAGTTCGGCAGCGGTGGGCCGGCCCTCGGGATCCTTGTCCAGACAGGACGCGACGACGGCGGCCAACTCCGCGTCGGCCTCCCGCAGTTCCTCCAGATCGGGCTGCTCGTGCACGATCCGGTACAGCACGCCGTGCCCGGACTCGTCGCCGAAGGGCGGTCGGCCGCTGCCCGCGAACGCGATCACCGATCCCAGCGCGAACACGTCCACCGCACCGGTCAACCGCCGTGCCCCCGAGGCCTGTTCGGGAGACATGTAGGCGGGAGTGCCCACCACCATGCCGGTCCGGGTCAGCTGGCTCTGCTCGGCGGCCCGGGCCACACCGAAGTCGATGAGGGTGACACCCTCCAGGGTCAGCATGACGTTGGACGGCTTGACGTCCCGGTGCACCATGTCCAGTTCGTGCACCGCCGCCAGCCCCGCCGCGGCCTCCCGCAGCAGCAGCCACAGCGCCCCTGGCGGCAGCGGCCCGCCGTGCACCTCCACGGCCTCGCGCAGGGTCAGCCCCGGCACGTACGCGGTGGCGAACCACGGCGGCCGGGCGGCCCGGTCGCCCGCGAGCAGCGGCGCGGTGGCCCCGGCGGGCAGCCGGGAGAGGTTGTCCAGCTCGTGCCCGAAGCGCCGGACGAAGTCCTGGTCCTCGCCCACCACGGAGGGCAGCACCTGTTTGACGGCCGCGTACCGGCCCTCGTGCACACCCAGGTAGACCCGCCCCATGCCGCCGGCCCCGAGCCGGCCGAGCAGCGGGATCGGTCCGATCCGCCGAGGATCGTCGTCCTCCAGCGGCTCGACCCCGTTCTGTTCCCCGTTCACGTCTCTCCCCCTGAGTTCAGCGTGCCCACGAGCCGCGGCCTAGCAGGCACTACCTACCAGGCAGTAAACTGTTCCGAAATAAGTTTCTAGAAAAGTATTCCAGAATGAGGCGCAAACAACAGCGGGGTGAAGCCACCGTAGAGCAGCTGCTGGACGCCGCGCTGCGCGTGTACGCAGAGGCGGGCGACCAGGGCCTGACGGTCGGTGCCGTCACGAAGGCGAGCGGGGTGAGCCTGGGCAGCCTCTACCATCACTTCGGCAGCATCGACGGCCTGATGAACGCGCTGCTGCTGCGCTGGCTGGGGCGGCTGCTGGACGAGCTGGTCAAGGCCCTGGAGGGCACCCGCACCGCCCACACCGGCATCCGGGCGCTGGTCACGGCCTACCTGGGCTTCGTCCAGGAGCACCGGGAGGCCGCCCTGCTCCTGCACTCCTCCTACGCCGACCGCGCGGGCATGGCCGACGGCAAGCGCCTGCGCGACGCCCAGGAGGCCCGCCTGTCCCCCCTCGCCGCCTGGGCCCAGACGTACGTCGACTCCGGCGAACTCGCCCCGTTGCCACCGGCGTTGCTCGAATCGCTGATTCTCGGCCCGGTGATCGGCATCTCCCGCCGCTGGCTCTCCGGCATCGACGACGTCGACCTCGACGAGGCGGCGGTGATTCTGCCCGACAGGATCTGGCGGTCGGTCGGCGCGGAGGCGAAGTGAGCGCCGTCCAGGCGCACATGGAAAGCCGGGCCGGTCCGCACCCGCCTCGAACGGATGCGATACCGGCCCGACCTGCTCGACGGAACCAGCCGCGGATCAGCTCCAGCGCTGGCGCGGGGCGCCCGTGTCGGAAGCGGTGATGACGGCCCCGCTGGACGCCAGCCCGAGGGTGCGCCCGGTGGCCTTGTTCTTCAGCCGCCAGCCCGAGGAGTCCTTGCTCTCGTACCACTTCTGGTAGTTGCCGCCGTTGCACGCACCGATGTAGACGGCACCGTGGCTGTTGCTGTCGAGGCACTTCCCGGTGAGGTGGTGCTTCATGGTGAAGGAGCCGTCGGACTGCTTGCTCTCGTCCCACTTCATGCTCGCCCCGGTGGCAGAGGTCGTACGGACCTTGCCGTTGAAGTAGGCCAGGTACTCGCCGTTGCTCTTGTTCCTCCAGGTGACGGCGTGGCCGGCCGCGAACGCCTGCCCCGTACCCGCAAAGGCCAACGCCGGGGCGAGGAATGCCGCCGCGACGAACTTGCCCACCACACGCTTCTTCATGGAGTTCCCCGTTCACAGGTCGAATGTCGTGTCCGGCGACAACGGCTGCCTCACCTGCGGGCATACGACCGGTGAGCGGCGCGTGCGCCGCGTTCACCCAAGGGTGGCGGCGGCCTCGTCATGCCGGATCGATCATTGCGGTCGGTGTCACGCTACTCCGACGCGATCATCCCGAGCAATGCGTTAGCGCAGCCGCGACGACGCCAGGATCGACAGCAGGTGGGCCGGGACCATCAGCCAGGTGATCGCGGCCAGGCCGATCAGCGCCCACCGCGTCACCTCGACGCCGCCCGCGGCCAGGTCCCCGAGCGCCGCCGCCAGCAGGACCAGGGACGCCTCGATGCCGTTCGTCACCCGGTGGATCTTGAAGGCCGCCGCCAGCCGCCGCACCGTGGCCACGCCCTGCGACCGCGGCCGGGTCGACTCGTCGTCGGCCACCCCGAGCCCGCGCCGGGCCCGGGCCACGTCCACCAGATCGGTCGAGGCCTTCAGCAGGACCACCCCGAGCGCGGTGGCGATGCCGAGCGAGAGCCAGCCGCCGAGGCCGTTCTCCGCCGCCCGGAACCCGATCCCCACCATCAGCGCGGCGTCCGCGAGGTACGCCCCGAGCCGGTCCACGTATATGCCGGTCGCGCTGTTCTGCCCCTTCCAGCGGGCGACCTCGCCGTCCACGCAGTCGAAGAGGAGGAACAGCTGCATGAGGACGACGGCCAGGACCGCACCGGTCAGGCCGGGGATCAGCAGGGCCGCGCCGGAGGCGATGCCGCAGACCACCATGGTCCAGGTCAGCTGGTCCGGGGTGACCGGGGTGCGCACCAGCTGCCGGGTGAACCGCAGCGAGACCCTGCGCATGTACAGCCGCCCCGCCCAGTGCTCCCCGTTGCGGCTCGCCAGCTTGGCGTACGGCTGACAGACGTCCCGCAGCTCCTCCAGAACCGGGGCAGCGACCATGGGCGTTCCCTCCCGCGCGATGTGGTCGGGCAAGGGTACAGAGGCACTGGGCCTCGAATGCCCCGAGGCCCCAGACAGGCCGACGCTCAACCGACTGTGATCGAGTCGAGCTTCTCCCGTAGGTAGACATGCGAGTCGATGGGCGGGTACGCCACCCGTCCCACCGGCACCGGCACCGACTCCACCAGCGTCCCGGGGGTGCACTCGCCGAAGTAGACGAGGGACATCAGCTCCTCGGCAGGCTCGTCGGCAGGCGGCGGCAGCACCCGATGCCGCCCCGACCGCCACCGGTCGCCGGTCCAACGGGCCATCAGATCCCCGACGTTGATGGTGAACGACTGAGGATCGTAGGGAGCGTCTTCCCACCCACCCCCATCGGTGTAAACCTGCAACCCGCCCTTCCCGGCCTGCCGGTCGAGGATGGTGACCGTGCCGAAGTCGGTGTGCGGCCCAATGCGGAACTGCCCAGGCGCAGGCGCCCCGACAACCTCCGTGCCCGGGTACCAGTTGACGTTAAAGCCGAACGTGGGATGGTCCATGTGCCGGCTGAAGAAGTCTGGTGCCAGGCCGAGGGCGTACCCGAGCAGGGCCAGCAGTTCCTTTTCCAGCCACGCCATCTTCTGGAGGTACTCCTCGCACAGCGACTGAAGCTCCGGCACCTCGGCGGGCCACACGTTCGGCGCGTACCACTCGGCGTTGACGACCGGATCGTCGAAAGGCTCCTGCGTGGCGAAGGTCAGCGACTCCTTCAGGTCGGGCGGAGTCTCGGTCCCCTCCGCGTACCCATTGGCCTCGGCCCCCGGCCCCAGCCACCCACGCCCGCCGACCTTCGCCTCATAGGCCCGCTTGACCTCGGCGGGTAGCACGAAGAACCTCCGCGCGGCCTCCCGGATGGCACCGCGCAGCCCGGGATCCACCCCGTGCCCGGTGACCAGCAGGAAACCGGCGCTCTGCAGGGCCTGGTCGACGGTCCGGGCGAGGACCGTGCGGGCCTCGGCATCGCCTTCGGTCCAGGTCCGAAGGCCGATGGTCGGGATACGCGATTCACTCACCAATGTCCTCGTTCCATAGAGCCGGGTTGTCCTTGATGAAGTCGCGCATCAACTCGACGCACGCAGGGTCCTCCAGGATCACGATCTCCACACCCTGCTCGGCGAGCCAGTCGTGCCCGCCGTGAAAAGTGCTGGCCTCGCCGATCACGACCCGTGAGATGCCGAACTGCCGCACCAGACCGCTGCAGTACCAGCAGGGCGAAAGGGTCGTCACCATGGTCGAACCGCGGTAGGTGCGCTGGCGTCCCGCCGCACGAAACGCGGCTGTCTCCGCGTGCATGGAAGGGTCGTCGTCCTGGACTCGGCGGTTGTGGCCACGACCCAGGAGGGTCCCGTCGGGGCCGTAAAGGGCAGCGCCGATCGGGATACCGCCCTCGGCGAGCCCGGCGCGAGCCTCGGCAAAGGCGGTGGCGAGCCAAGCACGGGCCTGTTCCTTGCGCATGCCTCCACTGTCCCGCACCAGCCCGACGGATCGCCAGCGCGCACCCAACAGCTATCAGCGCTGCCCGTTCACTCGAATTGAGTAACAACGCGCAATCGAATACCGGACGTGCGTCCGATCCGTAAGTTGGTCCTCGTGAGGACAGTCGTGCAAATCAAGTTGCTGCCATCAGCAGTACAAGCCAAAGCGCTTCAGGAAACGTTGCGTACGGCCAATGAGGCAGCCAACTGGGTCTCTCGACTGGCCCACCGCCAGCGCGTGACGGAAAGGACAGAACTCCAGCGCCTTGTCTACGCACAAGTGAAAGGCGATTACGGCCTGTCAGCCCAACCTGCGATCCACGTGATCCGTAAGGTCGCAGGAGCATACGCCGCACCCAACGGGCATCCCGCAGGCTGGCTGGGGGTTGATCTCGGAATCGCGAACATCGCTACGACGAGCGATGAGGGCACATCGTTCGCCGGGGAGGAACTCAACAGGTATCGGGCCCGCAATGTGCGTACTCGTGCGGAGCTGCAAGTCACCGGAACGAAGTCAGCCAAACGCAAGCTGAAGCAGCGTGCCGGACGAGAGGCTCGGCATGCCACCCAGGTCAATCACAAGATCGCCAAGAGTATCGTGGCCGAGGCTCAACGCACCGGGCGCGGAATCGCGCTGGAGAATCTTACCGGCATCCGCGAACGGGCACGGCTGAGAAAGCCCCAACGGGCCACATTCCACTCCTGGTCGTTCGCTCAGCTCGGCCGCTTTATCGCCTACAAGGCGAAGCGCGCCGGTGTTCCGGTCATCCACGTCGACCCTGCGTACACAAGCCAGCGTTGCTCGTGGTGCGGCCACATCGACAAGGCGAACAGACCCTCCCAGGAACTCTTCATCTGCCGGTCGTGCGGCATCGTTGCGCACGCCGATCACAACGCGGCCCACAACATCGCGAGTCTCGCCAAAGTCATCTGGGGCGCCGTCAACCGCCCTCATGCGGCGCAATCGTCACCGCCAGTGGCGACTGCAGCTGCAAGCCCACCCCGAAGAGGAGCGGGTCGTTGACCATCAGCTGGTGCCTGATCACTGTCGGTTAATCACTTCCGCGTTCGGCCCGCCATCCGTTCCGTTGAAATGCCCCGGTCGGGCATGTCCCGGCCGCGTCCGACGGCATTCCCTTGCAGGGGGCCCACATCACAGGGCCCCCTTCTGCGATCGGAGACGCGTGCGAATCACTGACATCCAGCGCTGCGAGGTCCGGCCGGGACGGCTCGTCGAGTGGACGCTGAGTCCGGCCACGGTCGCCACGGCGAAGGGGCTGCCGGAGGACTCCCGGCCGCCGGCCTACATCCAGGAGTCGCACATCAGAACGGCCAAGTCCGTACGGGACGGCGGGCTGTTCGTGCCGACCTGGATCGGTACGGCCTTCGACCTGCCGGGCCGGGTCGACCTCGACGTGCTCCAGGAGTCCCTGCGGGCCTGGACACTGCGGCACGAGACGCTGCGCAGCGGCTTCCGCTGGGCGGGCGACCGGCTGCGCCGGTTCACTCTCGACGCCGGTGACGTGTCCCTGCGGCGCGAGACGGTCGGCGACTTCGGCGACGCGGACGCCCTGGCCCGGCATCTCCAGGGCCGCTTCGACGCCGTCGCGGACGCCCTGCGCTGGCCGAACCTCATCTACTCGGCGGTCGTGCGGGACGACTCGACCAGCGTGTACATGGCTTTCGACCACAGCAACGTGGACGCCTACTCCCTGCACGGCATCCCCGCCGAGATCCACGAGCTGTACGCGGCGGGCCTGCGGGGACGCGGACCCGTGGTGCGGACACCGGCCGCGAGTTACGTCGACTTCTGCGAGCTGGAACGGGCGGACGCCGACCGCGTCGACGGCGGCCACGAGATCGTGGCGCGCTGGCGGGAGTTCGTCCGGCGGTGCGGCGGAACGCTGCCGAGCTTCCCCGTCGACCTCGGCCTCGAACCCGGTGGTCCGCTGCCGCCGCAGAAGATGATCTGCGAGCCGCTCGCGGACGCGGACTCGGCCGCCGCGTTCGAGGCGTACTGCCGGCCCCAGGGCGGCAGCCTGGTCGGTCTGCTGGCGGCCACCGGAATGATCGTCCACGAACTCGGCGGGCAGTCCGTGTACCGGACGGTGGTGCCGTTCCACACCCGGGTGAAGTCCCGCTGGAGCGACTCGGTGGGCTGGTTCGTGGGCGGCGCCCCGATCGAGGTGCCCGTGGCCGGCACTCCCGATCTGCCCAGCACGCTGCGGGCCGTGCGGGCCGAACTGCAGGCCAACCGGTCGCTCGCGCGCATGCCGCTCGCCCGGGTGTTGAAGCTGCTCGGCGCGGACTTCCGGCCGACCTCCCCCGACCTGTACTCGATCGTCTCGTTCCTGGACGCCCGCGGCATCCCGGGCGCCGCGGGATGGGCCGAGCAGAAGGCGTACGCGCTGATGCGGGTGTCGTACGGCGACCAGGTGTGCGTGTGGGTCAGCCGGCTGCACGACGGCCTGTGGGTGGCGAGCCGCTACCCGGACACCGACGTGGCGGCCAAGAACGTGCGGCTGTACGTCGAGCGGCTGCGGGATCTGGTCACGGCGACGGTGTCGCACCCCCGTCAAATTCGTAACCCAACGGACATCACTGACCCTGGTCAGTGACAACTTCCCCTTTCTACACTGCTGTTGAGGGGGGAATGCGGTGCACAGACGGTTGCACGGGCGCGGAGCGCTGTTCGACGTCGATCCGGCCGGTCTCGCGCCCCGGCTCGTGGGCCTGCGCCCCCACCAGCACCGTGGTCATCCGTTCGAGCACCCGGGCGAGCTGCCCTTCGTGGTGCTCACGGGCGCCCGCGGTCTGGGCAAGAGCGCGGTGCTGGCCGAGTTACGGGAGGCCTACAAGGGCCACACGCCGGTCGCGCTGATCCACTGCGCGGAGGAACAGTTCGCGAGGCCGCCCGCGGAGCGGCCCGCCGAGTCGTGGTCGCCGGTGGCGCAGGCGCTGCTGGTGATCGCCGAGCAGCTGGCGGCGCCGGTGACGGGCGCCGGGCGGATCACCTTTCCACGGCTGATGTCGGGCCTGGTGGCGGTGGCCGCGAGCGGCTGGGGCGATGCCGACTCGGAGCGGATCCGCCGGGAGGTCGAGCGGATCCTGCTGCTGAACGAGAGCGGTTCGTGGATCAGCGGTCTGGCCGGCCGCTGGGCCGGGAAGGTGGCGGCCAAGGTGGTCGCCGCGGCCACCGGCACCGGGCCGCTGTTGTCCGGGGCGATCGAGGCGACCCTGGAGTCCGTCGCCGAGGGCTTCACCAGCCGACGGCACCAGAAGGCGTCGGTGTGGTACCGGACGTATCCGAACGCGGGCGGGCACGCCCAGCGCGGGCTCATGCTGCTGTCGGGGCACTTCCGGGCGGACGGCACCTCCCGGGAGCACGCCGAGCGGTATCTGGTGCGGGCGCTGCTGGCCGACCTGACGGAGGCGTACGCGGGGGTGCTGCCGCGCATGCAGCGGCTCGGGCGGCCCCTGGTGCTGATCGACGACGCGCAGACCGCGCCGGGGCCCGGCCTCGTGGAGGCCGTGCTGCGCGACCGTGCCGAGGGCATCGCGGACCAGGTGGCGTTCGTCGCGGCCCGGCGCGGCGAGGGCCGCGAGGAGCTGCGCAGCGCGGTGCGGCGGGAGCTGCCCGAGCTGGCCCGGCGCAGCGGCTGGACCCCGGACGCGGCCCCCTCCTCGCGGGCGCTGCTCGTCGCGCTTCCCCGGCTGAGCCCGGACGACACCCTGCACATCGTCGGCGCCGTCTGCGACGACGTCCCGGTTCCGCCCCAACTCCCGCACGCAACTCACCGGTTGACCGGTGGCAATCCGCTGGGCATCGTCCTGCTCGCCGAGTCCGCCGCGCAGAACCGGGCCGGCTCGCTCGGCGAGCTGCTCACCGCGGACGTACGGCTGGACGAGGACCAGGAGGCCGCCCCCGCCTACCAGGCGCTGCTGGACCGGCTGGTGCCCGCCGAGCACCTGGACGAGCTGACCGTGCTGGCCGCCGCCCACGACCACGACTCGGCCTGCGCGCTGGCCGCGGCCCTGCTGCCGGACACGTTCGGCCCGGCGGACGTACGGGCCCTGCGGACCCGGCTGGCCGAGGAGGGGCTGCCGGCCGAGCCGGGCCGGTTCGTCGGTGACCCCTTCGTACGCACCCTGCTGCTGCTGAGGCTGCATCTGCGGGACGCGGACCACGCGTCGTGGCGTACGGCGCACGAGACGCTGATCGCGCACTACCCGGACCCCGAGCAGGCCCGTTACCGGCTCCATCACGAACTCGCCCTGGGCAGCTCGGAGTCGGCGGTCGCCCAGCTGCGCGACACCTTCCACACCGCGGACATCCGGACCTGGCTGCGCACCCTGCGCTTCGTGGCGTCCGCGCCCTATTTCCACGCGCACGACGCCGAGGGCCGCGACTTCACCGGCCAAGGCGACCGGCGGGCCGCGATCGCGCTCGGCCGCACGGACGCCGGGCAGGAGCCGCCCGAGGGCGTGGACGCCGTACTGCACCTGCGGATACGGCGGTTGCTGCACGCGGTGTGGCAGCTGGGCGATCCGCTGGTGCTGCCCGACCCGAAGGTGTGCGACCGGCTCCGCTTCGAGCTGGAGCAGCTGTCCAACCTGCGGCCGGCGGCCAACGCGTGGCTGTGGCGGGCGTCCCGGGACTGGCCGGCGGCGGCGCTCGCCGGGCGTCCGATGGCCGACCCCGACGACCTCGACGACCCCGACGACACGGACGACGGCCCGGACGACCGGAGCGGGGAGGCGTGATGGCGCGCAGAGGCGTGGGCACCTGGGTGCGCGAGAGCGTGTGGGAGATTCCGCTGCGCCGCTATCTGGCCCTGCTGCTGACGGCGGCCCTGGTGACGGGGCTGGTGTTCGCGGGCCGGGCGCTCATGCACGAGGACCGGTCCTGCGCGCCCGGGGTGTCCAGGCCGCAGGACAGCGACGAGTGCGTGGGCGTGGCGACGGGCTCGTACGACTTCGGGCACGCCCAGCTGAAGGACGTCGTACGGGCGATGGCGCGGGAGAACGACCGCCTCAAGCCCGGCAGTTACGTCACCGTCGCGCTGATGCTCCCGTACAGCTCCACCTCCGCGACCAACCTGAACGACATACAGCACCAGCTGCAGGGCGCCTTCCTCGCGCAGTACCGGGCCAACCACGAGTCCAACGGGGAGGCGCCCGCGATCCGCCTGGTGCTGGCCAACCCCGGCGCGACCGGGGACCACTGGCAGCAGACGGTGGACCAGCTGAAGCGGATGACGGCGAGCGCGGACCGGCTGCGGGCCGTGGCGGGAATCGGGCAGAGCACCGACAACAACAAGAAGGCCGTCCAGGCGCTGACCCGGCTCGGGATCCCGGTGGTCGGCTCCTCGATCACCGCCGACGACCTGGCCAACGGGCAGGGCGGCACGGACCCCTACCCCGGGCTCGCCCGGGTGTCGCCGACCAACACCGACGAGGCCCGCGCGCTGGCGTCCTTCGCCAAGGTGAGCGCGGGCAAGGCGCTGCTGGTGTACGACAAGCCGGGCGACCCGTACACCCGGACGCTGCAGGAGTCGTTCGCGGCGCTGATCAAGGGCTCGCCGTACGAGCCGCAGCCGTTCACGCCGCCCGCCGACCGCAGCAGGGAAGGGACGACGGCGAACACCTTCCGGCAGATCACGCACCTGGTGTGCGACACCTCCCGGGACACCGACACGATCCTGTTCGCGGGACGGCACACGCAGCTGCGGCAGTTCATCAACGCGCTCGGCGGACGTGGCTGCCAGAACCGCAGGTTCACCGTCCTGACCGGCGACGAGGCGTCGTACCTGACCCACGAGAGGGATCTGGACCGCGACGCCCTGCGTCACAACCTCTCCGTCCGCTACACCTCCCTCGCCCACCCGGACGCCTGGACGAGGGATCCGGCGAGGACCGGCGGCTCGGCGGCGGACTTCGGGGTGCTGCGGCGGCTGCTGACGGCTGCCGAACGGGGGCCGTCCGGGCCGATCGGTTCGGCAGCCCTGGACGACGGCCAGCTGATCATCGGCTACGACGCCCTGCAGCTGGCGGTGCACGGCATCCGCGAGGCGGTACCGGACGGCAGGAACGTCCCGGCCCTCACGGACGTCGGCCTCCAGTGGCCCCAGGTCAAGGGCTCGCTCCGGGTGAGCGGGGCGAGTGGCTGGATCTGCCTGGACGTACACGGCAACCCGTACGACAAGGCCGTCCCGATCGTGGAACTCACCCCCGAGGGCGGCTCCCGCTTCGTGAAGATCGCCTGGCCGGAGGGCAAGCCACCGACGAAGGAGTGCCTGCCGCCGTCCTAGGTCTGTGCGGACCTCAGGTTCTCGATCAGACGTTCGAATCTGGCACGCCAGTCCGCCTCCGGCTCCCCCTCGCCCTGGAACTCGTGGGTGAAGCGCAGCACGCTCGCCGTCTCCCCGTCCCGCTCCAGATGGAACCGGATGCGGCCACCGCCCTCCACGGTGTACTCCGCGACCCGGTCCACGTCCCAGGCGGTGACCCGGCCGGTGCCCAGGTCACGCAGGGTGACCAGACCGTCGAGCCGGGGTTCGAGGACGTCGACGGCGGTGAACCACTCAGCAAGCCCCGCCCGAGTGGCCACCGCCGGCCAGACCTCCTCCATGGGCCTCGGGAGCCGCACCAGGAGATGGAGTATGTGCGTGTTCCCGTGGGTCTGACTGGTGCCCTGTGCGATGGAACCGCTCATGACACCAGTGTGGGCGACCGGCGGCTCAGACGCCCGCGTAGGAGTGCTTGCCGCTCACGAAGATGTTGACGCCGTAGTAGTTGAACAGCCAGCAGCCGAAGGCGATCATCGCCAGGTAGGCGGCCTTGCGGCCCTTCCAGCCGGCCGTGGCACGGGCGTGCAGGTAGCAGGCGTAGGCGATCCAGGTGATGAAGGACCAGGTCTCCTTGGGGTCCCAGTTCCAGTAGCGGCCCCAGGCGTCGCCCGCCCAGATCGCGCCCGCGATGATCGTGAAGGTCCAGAGGGGGAAGACCGCCGCGTTGACGCGGTAGGCGAACTTGTCGAGGGACGCCGAGGCGGGCAGCCGCTCCAGCACCGAGGTCGCGAACCTGCCGGGCTTGCCGCCGGTCTGCAGCTTGTTCTCGTACGAGTCCTTGAACAGGTACAGGATCGTGGCGACCGCGCCGACGTAGAAGACCGCGCCGCAGAAGATCGCGGTGGAGACGTGGATGTACAGCCAGTACGAGTGCAGGGCGGGGACGAGCTGGTCGCTCGCGGTGTACAGGACCGTGACGGCCAGACCGAGGTCGAGCAGGACCGTGGTGATCAGGAACAGTCCCAGCCAGCGCACGTTCTTCTTCAGCGCCAGCAGCCCGAGGTACACCCCGACCGCGACCGTGGAGAAGGTGATGTTGAACTCGTACATGTTGCCCCACGGCGCCCGCTCCACGGAGGCCGCGCGGGCGACGACCCCGCCCAGCTCCACCAGGAACGCGAGCACGGTGAGGGAGATGGCGATGCGCCCGTAGAGGTCGCCCTGCTCGTCCCCGCCGTGCGCGCCGGGCCCGTCCGGCACGTCCCGGGCGCCGGACGCGGAGCGCACGACGACCTTGGGCCGCTCCAGCACGGCGGTGCTGCCCGCCTGCTTGACGGTGACGGCGGGCCCGCTCGCCTGCTGCTCGCCGGCGGCGGTCAGTGCCGCGGCCGTACGGGCCACCTTGCTGCGGCTGCCGAGGAGCCACTCGGCGATGTACGCGAAGAAGGCAAGGGTGTAGACGGCCATGGACGAGTAGATCAGCGTGTTGCTGATGCTCGCCAGGTGTTCGTTGGTGGCGGCGGCGAGAGTCACTTCCCAGCCCCTTCGGCAGGTACGACGTCGGATTCGTTGGAGTCGCGGTCAGGTGCCCCCGGCGCCTGGTCGTAGAGGGTTCCGGCGAGGTCGCCCAGCTCCTCGGGCACCTTGGCCGACTCACTGCGGCCGAGCCCGGCCATCTCGACGACCGTCACGCCGTCGGCGCCGCGCACCGCCCGCACCCACACGCGGCGGCGCTGGATGAACAGGGACGCGGTCAGACCGAAGATCGCGGCGAGGGCACCGCCGAGCGCCCAGCCGCTGCCCGGCTCCTGGACGATCTCGAAGCCGGCCCACTCCTTGATGTCCTTCTCGAGGGTGATCGAGCCGGCGCCGTTCGGCAGCCGCAGGGTCTGCCCGGGCTTGAGGTTCCCGCGCAGCTGCAGGCCCTTGGCGTCCTTGAACGCCTTCATGTGGGTCTTGTCGAGCTGGTACACGCTCTGCGGAAGGCCCGAGTTGACGCCGAGGTCGCCGTGGTACGGCTCCAGGTTCAGCACCGGGTTCAGCAGCGCCGGGAACTGCGAGAGCACCGAGGCACCGCCGCCGTAGGTCGGCAGGAAGAAGGCCCGGACACCGAGCTGTTCCTTCTGCCCCTGGGCGTTGCGGTAGCCGTCCATGACCTTGATGACGCCCTGCGAGCTGACGTTCCCGTCCAGCGGCAGCAGCGGTACGGCGTCCTGGTAGACGACCTTGCCCTTGCCGTCGCGGACGGTGATCACGGGCGCGTAGCCGTGGCTGACCAGGTAGACCTTGGAGTCGCCGATCTCCAGCGGCTGGTTGACCTTGACGGTGGCCGGCTTCTCCTTGCCGTACGCGCCCTCGCTGTAGGTGATCTTCGCCTGGAAGGTGCGCGGGGTGCCGCGGTTGGGGCCGGTCAGCTCGTAGGTGCCCTCGAAGTCCTTCAGGTCGAAGCTGAAGGGCACCAGCTCGTCGGGGCTGAACAGGCTGCCGGACTTGAAGTCGTCGTACATCGGCAGCGCGTTGGAGAAGCCGTCGCCCTCCACCATCAGCTTGGTGCCGTCCGACTTGAACATCTGGCCCGAGGCGAAGGCGATCAGCAGCACGATCAGCGCGACGTGGAAGGCCAGGTTGCCCAGCTCCCGGACGTACCCCTTCTCTGCGGCGACGGCGTCACCGGCGAGGTGGGCGCGGAAGCGGCGCTTCTTCAGCAGCGCGAGCGCGGCCTCGCGGACCTGCTCCGGCTCGGCGGTGGTGCGCCAGGTGGTGTAGGCGGGCAGCCGGTCCAGCCGCTTGGGGGCGCCCGGCGGGCGGCCGCGCAGCTGGCCGACGAACTGCCAGGTGCGCGGGACGATGCAGCCGATGAGGGAGACGAACAGCAGGATGTAGATCGCGGAGAACCACACCGAGCTGTAGACGTGGAACAGGCCGAGCTTGTCGTAGATCGGCGCCAGCGTGCGGTGCGCCTGGCGGAAGCCGTCGACCTTGGAGGCGTCGGCGCCGGTCTGCGGGATCAGCGAGCCGGGGATCGCGCCGAGCGACAGCAGCAGGAGCAGCAGCAGCGCGACCCGCATGGAGGTCAGCTGCCGCCAGAACCAGCGCGCCCAGCCGATGACGCCGAGGCCGGGCACGGAGGCGATCTCCTCCTGCGGGGCGGTGGACAGCTGGGAGCCGGCCGCCCCCAGGTCCTCCTGGTCCCGGCCGTTGTCGGTTTCGGTCTTGCTCATCGATCAGATCCCCACAGTGAAGCCGTCGGACCAGGTCTGCATCTCCTGCACCAGGCGGTCCCAGGCCCCGGTCAGCAGCAGCACACCGGTCACGATCATCATCGTGCCGCCGATGCGCATCACCCAGACATAGTGGCGCTTGACCCAGCCGAAGGCACCGAGCGCCTTGCGGAAGCCGACCGCCGCGAGCACGAAGGGCACGCCGAGGCCCAGGCAGTAGGCGACCATCAGCAGCGCTCCGCGCCCGGCGCTCGACTGTTCCATGGCGAGGAGGTTCACGGACGACAGGGTCGGGCCCAGACAGGGGGTCCACCCGATGCCGAAGAGGGCGCCGAGCAGCGGTGCGCCCACCAGACCGGTCGTGGGCCGCCGGTGGAAGCGGAACTCGCGCTGGGTGAACCAGGGCATCAGCCCCATGAAGAACACGCCCATGAGGATCATGAGCACGCCGAGCACCTTGGCCAGGACGGCCTTGTGCTCCTGCAGGGTCCAGCCGAAGGAGCCGAACAGCGCCCCGCCGGAGATGAACACGGCGCTGAACCCGAGCACGAACAGGGAAGCCCCGGCGACCATGCGCCCGCGTCTGGCCTCGGCCAGGTCGGTTCCGGCGACCCCGGTGACGTAGGAGAGGTAGCCGGGCACCAGCGGCAGGACGCAGGGCGAGAAGAAGGAGACGAGGCCGCCGAGCAGGGCGATCGGCAGGGCGACCAGCAGGGCCCCGTGGAGAACGGTCTGGTTCTGCGCGGCCAGCGTGACGAGTCCGCTCACGTCACTTCTCCGCGAGGACCGGCTTGACCATCTTCAGCAGGGCGGTGTCGTCGAGCGCCTCCAGCGCCCGCGCGGCGACCTTCCCGTCCTTGTCGATGACGAGCGTGGACGGGATCAGCTGCGGGTTGAGCGTGCCCTTCTTGAAGCGGAGCATCAGCCTGCCCGTGGGGTCGTACAGACTCGGGTAGCTGATCCCGTGCTCCTTCTCGAAGGCGACCGCGGGGGTGGTGCTGGTGTCCCGGGTGTTGATGCCGACGAACTGGACGCCCTTGCCCTCGTACGCCTGGGAGACCTTGGAGAAGTACTTGGCCTCCTCCCGGCACGGCCCGCACCACGAGCCCCAGACGTTGATCACGACGACCTTGCCCTTGTAGTCGGCGACGTCCAGGGTCTTGCCGTCGATGGTCTTGCCGGACAGGTCGGGCGCCGTGGCCCGCTTGCCCAGCGGGACGGTGCTCATGCCGTTGTTGCCGGTGACGAAGCCGGTGTTGCCGCCCCCGCCGGAGGTGCCGCCGTTGCCGCACGCGGACAGGGTCAGGGCCGCCGCGGCGGCCATGGCGCCAAGCAGGACGGCGCGGCTACGGGTACTCATGTGAAAAGTTTCGCATGCCTGTTCCGGGGATTTCGCGCACCCCCCTGGCGGGCGGAAAACCGCATTTCAGGAGGTATTTACTCCGGACATTTCAGGCAGGTCGCCGGCGGCCTCTCAGGCGGCGTCCGAGGAGGCCGACTTGGCGCCCTTGGCGTCCCGCAGGAAGT
Organism: Streptomyces sp. NPDC001450; assembly: GCF_053597295.1. NCBI lineage: Bacteria > Bacillati > Actinomycetota > Actinomycetes > Kitasatosporales > Streptomycetaceae > Streptomyces > Streptomyces sp. NPDC001450. The sequence continues at coordinate 49,126 of NZ_JBSFHY010000021.1, read as the reverse complement.
CCTTCCAGCCCCCGGCCGGCTGCTGCCCGACCTCCAGCGTGCGCAGCTTGGCGAGCACCTCGGGCTTCTGGACGTCCATCCAGTCCACGAACTGCCGGAAGGAGACCAGGCGCACGTCCGCGCCCTTCTCCTTCTCGCGCGCGATGTGCTTGAAGGCCTCCTCGACGGAGTCCATGTAGATGCCGCCGTTCCACTGCTCGAAGTGGTTGCCGATGAAGAGAGGTGCCCGGTTTGTCTTGTATGCCCGCTCGAATCCCGCGATGTACGCCTGCGCGGACTGCTTGCGCCAGCCCGGGTAGTTGTAGGCGGGCGCCTTGGTCGAGTTGACCGACTGGTTGGCGAGCATGTTGTAGTCCATGGACAGGACCTCGAAGGAACGACCGGGGAAGGGTATCTGCTGCAACGGCAGGTCCCAGATCCCCAGCTTCTTCTCCGGCCACACCTGACGCCCGCCCGGCGAGGAGGCGTCGTAGCGCCAGCCCAGCTTCTGCGCGGTGGGCAGCAGGTTGTTCTGGCCGAGCAGACAGGGCGTACGGCCGCCGACCAGCTCCTTGTCGTAGTCGAACGGCAGCGAGGGCATGTCGGACCAGCCGGTGTTGGTCCGCCACTGCTTCACGAACGCCTTGGCCTGGTCGATCTCGCTCTTCCACTGCTGCGGGGTCCAGTTGCCCACCGTGCCGTGACCGGAGCAGAAGTGCCCGTTGAAGTGGGTGCCGATCTCGTGCCCCTCCAGCCAGGCCCGGCGGACGTTGGTCAGCGTCGCCTTGATGTGCTCGTCGGTGAGGTAGCCGATGTCGGAGGCGCCGCGCGGGTTGTTCGGCGGCTCGTACAGCCGCTTCTTCGACTCGGGCAGCAGATACAGCCCCGAGAGGAAGAAGGTCATGCTCGCGCCGTGCTGCTTGGCCAGGTCCAGGAAGCGCGGGAAGAGCCCGTTGCCGACCTCGCCGGCACCGTCCCAGGAGAAGACCACGAACTGCGGCGGGGTCTGCCCCGGCTCCAGCGGCTCGGGCCTGGCGGGCTGGTGCGGCTGCTTGCCGGTGAAGGAGGTGGAGCCGTCACCGATGGGCCGCGCCTTGGTCCCGCCGTTCCCGCCTTCGCTTCCCCCGGCCGAGTTCCCGGAACCGGACGCGTGCCCGCCGCCGTCGGAGGACTTGAGAGACCCGCAGCCGGCGAGTGTGGCGGCCGCCGCCGCGCCCGCGCCGAGGCCGAGTATTCCCCTCCGGGAAAGGGTCCGGGAGTTGGTGCGCATGGAAATCCCCGATTCATCGCGCCTGCTGGTGGTCATCCAGTGAGAGGGCACGACGATCGGGGAGGTTCCGCTGATATGTATGTTTTTAGCAACGGATCCGGCAAAGAGACCCTAAGCCATTCCAAACGGACCGTCAGAAGCGGCCGTCGGACGAGGCCTTCAGCTGGAGCGTCACGCCCCGAAGGCCTTGCTCTTCCCCTTCACCGGCTTGGCACCGGCCCGGAGATGAGCCGGCACGAGGTCGATGGCGGGCTCGGTGTAGCCGACGGAGACGATCCTGTCGCCCAGATATGTGAAAGTCGTCAGGGAGGCGAGGGTGCACTGCCGCTTGCGCGGGTCGTGCCACAGCCGCCGCTTCTCGACGTACGACCGCACGATCCAGATCGGCAGCTGGTGGCTGACCAGCACCGCCTCGTGCCCGCGGGCCTGGTCCTTGGCCGCGTTCAGCGCGCCCATCATCCGGACGACCTGGTCGATGTACGGCTCGCCCCAGGACGGCTTGAACGGGTTGACGAGGTGCTTCCAGTTGTCGGGCTTGCGCAGCGCGCCGTCCCCGACCCCGAAGGTCTTGCCCTGGAAGACGTTGTCGGCCTCGATCAGCCGCACGTCGGTGGCGAGGTCGAGTCCTTGCGCCTTGGCGATCGGGGTGGCGGTCTCCTGCGCGCGCTCCAGGGGCGAGGCGACCACGTGGGTGACGTCGCGCGAGGAGAGGTGCTCGGCGACCCGGTCGGCCATCTGCCGGCCCAGCTCGGACAGGTGGTAGCCGGGCAGTCGCCCGTACAGGATCCCGTCCGGGTTGGCGACCTCCCCATGCCGCATGAGGTGGACGACGGTGATGTCCTTTTCGCTGGCGTAGCTGCCGTTGATGCTCATGCTGCCGTGGCCTCCGCGGCCGCTCGGGCCGCCGCCGGAAGGGCGTCGGCGATCTTCTGGACGGCCCGCTCGTCGTGGGCCGTGGACACGAACCAGGACTCGAAGGACGACGGCGGCAGGTAGACGCCGTTCGCCAGCAGCGAGTGGAAGAAGGCGGTGAAGCGGTACGACTCCTGCCGCCTGGCGTCCTCGTAGTTCCGCACCTGCCGGTCGGTGAAGAACACGGAGAACATGTTGGAGGCGGTCTGCAGCCGGTGCGCCACGCCCTCCTTGCTGAGCGCCTCGGTGACGAGCGACCGGATCTGCTCGGAGACGGCGTCGACCTTGTCGTACGCGGCGTCGTCGAGCAGCCGCAGCTGGGCGAGCCCGGCGGCGGTGGCGACGGGGTTCCCGGAGAGGGTGCCGGCCTGGTAGACGGGCCCGGCGGGAGCGAGGTGGGCCATGACGTCGGCGCGACCGCCGAAGGCCGCGGCGGGGAACCCACCGCCCATGACCTTCCCGAAGGTCATGAGATCGGGCCTGACCCCGTCGATCCCGTACCAGCCGGCGCGGCTCGTCCGGAACCCGGTCATGACCTCGTCGGAGATGAAGAGGGCGCCGTTCTTCTGGCAGGCGTCCTTGAGCCCCTGGTTGAACCCGGGGTCCGGCGGGACGACGCCCATGTTGCCGGGCGAGGCCTCGGTGATGACACAGGCGATCTCGCCCGGGTGCCGGTGGAAGGCCTCGTGCACGGCTTCGAGGTCGTTGTACGGCAGCACGATCGTGTCGCCGGCCTGGGCGCCGGTGACACCGGGGGTGTCGGGCAGCGCGAAGGTCGCGACGCCGGACCCGGCGGCGGCCAGCAGGGAGTCCACGTGCCCGTGGTAGCACCCGGCGAACTTGATCACCTTGGAGCGCTGGGTGAACCCGCGGGCGAGCCGGATCGCCGACATGGTCGCCTCGGTGCCGCTGCTGACGAGCCGCACCTGCTCGACGGGCTCCACCCGGGCGACGATCTCCTCGGCGAGCGCGACCTCACCCTCACCGGGCGTGCCGAAGGACGTACCGCGCGCGACCGCCTCCTGGACGGCGCCGATGACCTCGGGGTGGGAGTGCCCCAGAATCATCGGCCCCCAGGAGCACACCAGGTCGACGTACTCCCGCCCGTCGGCGTCGGTCAGGTACGGCCCCGTACCGGAAACCATGAACCGGGGCGTGCCGCCCACGGCGCGGAAGGCGCGCACCGGCGAGTTCACACCGCCCGGTGTGACGACGGACGCACGGTCGAAGAGCGCCTGTGAGACGGGCGCTTCATAGGGATAGGGCAGTTCGCTCATGGCGCTCATGACGTGCGAATTCTCCGACTTCTCGGACTCCGGTTGCGTGGTGACCTCCTCAGGGTAGGCCGCTGCTCGCCCCGGAAGCGGCCGACCTCAAGATCGGAACCGCGATCACGGCTTTGCCATCTGCGAGACTGAGACCTGATACACACAGCTCATACGGCACGTAGTAGTAAGGGGCCGTTGAAGATCCCGCGGACTGGTGTTTCACCGCACGTTTCGGCGGGCGGCCGTGGGGGAGGTCACTGACACGATGATCGGGTTGCGCGGCGGGGGCCACGCGTCCTAGAAAAGCAGTCGGGTGGAGATATGCATCGCGGTGGCGGACTGGGCGAGGGGACTGATGACCTGGGTCCTCGACGTGCCCGGCGGGGAAGGCACCGGCGCGACGCGGAGGAAACTACCGAAGCACGTCAGACTGACGCACGTCAGGCACAGGGTGTACCGAGTGAGCCCGAGCGGCACGACCGGCAGTTCGACAGCCGGCTCGACCACCGGGTCGACCGCCTCCGGGCGGGGAGCAGGAATGGTGGTCGGGTGGGGGTGACCTACAAATACTTCGGCGCGCCGGACGGCGCGACCGCGGCCCGCGTCCCCATCTCGATGCGCCCCGAGGAACTCGGCGGCGACGAGCTGGGCATGAACGGCATGTTCACCAAGATCAAGCCGGAGACGATGGCCGCGATGGTGCTGACCGGCATCCAGGGCGTGCCCCTGCACAAGGTGCCGCCCCTGGAGCTGGTCGTCCTGCACCCCGACTACGCGGTCGTCAAGCTCCCCACGACGGTCGTCGACCCCCTGCGCGGCATCGGCGAGGAAGCGGTGGGCGCGGCGGCGTTCATCTGGTCGACGGTGCCTGACCGCGGTGGCCCTCGGGACGCGTTCAACGTGTACCAGTTGCTGCACGAGTGGCAGGACTTCTCGCATCGGCTGCATGAGGCGGGGCATCAGCCTTATTGCTTGGTGTGGCCCTGAGCTGGGGTTTCGTGTCGACGAAGAGGAGGCGGAAAACCAGGTCGGCAGTGTCCGACTCCCTCCACGGACGCAAAAGGAGAGCGGGGGACGACTGAGTGGCGTCCGCCTCGAGCCACGTAACGATCTTGTTCGTCGGCCCCTCGGGGCTCGGCCCTTGAGGGGGCGATTCGCATGCCGTCGCGATACAACCCCTGTGGCTGACTGAGCAGTTGGTTGACTGGGGCGCATGACATCATCTGAGTTCGAGACGGCCGAGCCCGATCCCGTCACCTATCTCGACCGGCTCGCCATGAGCGATCTCGGCCGCTCCTACAAGCGGCGGATGCTCGACGAACTCGATGTGCGTGCCGGGCACAGGGTGCTTGACCTCGGCTGTGGTCCGGGTACCGACCTTCAGCCGCTCGCCCAGGCAGTCACCTCGGCCGGCGCCGTCTTCGGCTTCGACCACGACCAGAACATGGTGGACGCCGCACGGGCACGCACCGCCGGTCAGGCCGTCGTGGACGTCCGGCACGCGGACATTCACGACCTGCCGATGGCCGACCACACTGCCGACCGTGCGCGCACCGACCGGGTCCTGCAGCACGTCGCCGACCCCCTGGCAGCGCTCGGTGAGATCCGCCGGGTCCTGCGGCCGGGCGGGCGGCTCGTCATGGGCGAGCCCGACTGGGAGACCCTGGCCGTCGACCATCCGGACAGCGACCTGACGCGTGCCTACACCCGCCATGTGGCCGAACAGGTGGTCCGCAACGCGGGCATCGGCAGACAGCTCGCGCGGCTGGCGGCTGAGAGCGGTTTCACGGTGCCCACGGTCATCCCTGTCACGCCGGTCTTCCGGGACGTCCAGGCCGCGGACAAGATCCTTGGCCTGGAACGGACCACCCGGCGCGCCGCCGAGGCCGGCTACTTCAGCGACCAGGCGGCAAAAGCCTGGTTGAGCCATCTCAGGCACGGCCCCTTCTTCGCAGCGGTGACGTTCTACATCGTCGTGGCCGAGGCGTAGTCGCGCGTCGCAGTCGCCGCGGCGCAAGAGCACGAGGACGGCGGCGCAGGTGGCCAGGACGATCGTGGCCAACTGGGCCGCGGGGCAGGACGAGGCCCAGGTTCACCGGTGCATACCTGGCCGTCGAAGGTGGGTGGCGGCTGTGCCGAAGCGGCGGCGCAAGCCGGAGGAGTCGTACGGGAAGCAGGCGAGCAAGAGAGCGGCCGTGACCAGGGACGTGGCCAGACCCGCGCCGAGCGTGAGGGCGGCCAAAGCCGGTACGGACGTCAGCGAGCCCGCCCCGAACACGGGCCACAGTGCGTCTCGGAACGCCGTCGCAATACTGATCGCGATGCATCCGGCGACGACTGATGCCTCGGCGATACGGCGGGGCCGGGTGCGCGGCGGCCGGGCGACGAATCCCGCGACGGCGTTACTGATCACGCAGAACGCGAGGTTGGAGGTCGCCACGACGATCAGCATCCAGGCGATGAGCAGCGGATCCGTCCAGCGTTCACCGATCGCCTGTGCACCGGTGACGGCCGCCGCGACCATCATGCTCAGTGTGACGAACACCGTCATCGCGCGGCGGCGCACCCGGTCCACGGCGTCCGGACCGACCGAGCGCCGCAGTGCGGGTATCCGCCGGCAGACGAGGACAGCGTCGCCGAGCCAGTCATGCCGCCATGGGCCGGCCGGGCCGTGCCACCGGTGACATCGCACGAGCAACACCGCAACCGCCATGGTGAGTACGGAGTTGACGACCAGCCCGCTGATCAGCACCGAGGCCCATGTGCTCGAGGATGAGGCAGGTGTGCCGGCGATGACAGCGGCCCACTCGGCCACCACCGTGAGCCCGGCCAGCGTGACCATCGCCGCCGCCGCACGCGCCGTCTGCCGCGCCCGGTCCACCCCGCCCGGCGCCCGCCACGCGAGCAGCCGTAACGCGATCGCCAACCCGAGCATGGGCACTGTGAACTGCGCCAGGGACACCACCGCGTCGTACGGGTCCTCCTGCCACGGGCTGGCTGCCCTGACCGTCTTGTTCTGAGTCGACAGCACCGTCAAGGCCTCGAACACAGCGGCCGCGCCGAGGCTCGCCCAGATCACCGCCGAGGAAGCCCAGCCGTTCTGCTTCACGTGTTCCATGGCCCGCCATAGTACGCGCCACGTACTACGTGACAAGTAGTATCGCGGCTCGTACTATCGGGACAGGAGGCAAGGAGACAGACCCATGCACAGCAACGACGCCCAGATGCTCGTGCTCACCGTCCTCGCGGACGGCCCACTGCACGGGTACGCCATCAACACCGCGATCGAAGAGCTCACCGACCGCAGACTCGGCCCCGGCAGCCTCTACGGCGCGCTGTCCCGGCTGGAGGGGCGCGGGCTGATCCAGCCCGCGGACGACACGGCCGAACCCCGGGAACGCCACCGCACCATGCGGATCACCGATGCCGGCCGCGACCGGCTGCGCGCCGAACTCGAGCAGATGGCCCGTATCTCCGCCGCCGGCCTGCGTGCACTCGGGATCAACCCGGCATGAGCGCGGCCACGCTCCTGACCCGGCTCTACCCGCCGGCCGTGCGCGAGCGATGGGGTGAGGACATCAGTCACGAGGTGTCCGCATCGGGAATCCGCTCCTGGCCCGACACCCTGGCAGGGGCCGCGCGGCTCTGGTTGCACCCCAGCGACTGGCCCGAGACGTCCACCGGCCAGACCCGCCGCGTGCTGACCGTCGCGCTCTTCGCACTCACCGCGGCCACCGGGCTGCTGCTGCGCTCGGCCGAACCCTCCACCACCCTCACGGCCGACATCCACCACCCCGTCACCAGTCTGTGGCCGGCCCCGCTCCTGCTCGGCATCGGCCTCGCCGCACCGCTCCCACCGCTGAGCGGCGCAGCACTCCGCGGCCTGACCACCGCGGCGGTCCGCACCCTGGCCGCCCCGGCCGCCGCGGTCGTCGCCCTGTGCCTGATGGCATGGGGCGGTATGGCCGAGCACCTCACAGGCTTCGCCGACGCCGCCGCGGTCACCTACTACTGGCTCACGCTCGGATTCGTCTCGCTCCGCCTGTGCATCCTCGTCGCCCGCATCGCCCGGACAGCCGTCCTGCCGACCACACGCCGGCTGTCCATGGCCTTTCTGCACATCGGGACAGGACTGACCCTCGCCGCGAGCCAGAACCTCCTCGCCGTCGTCCGGACCGCTCCTCAACCGGGCTCCCTCACCCAGACCTTGGCGCTCGGTCTCCTGGCCGCCACGACCATCAGCGCCGGCCACGATCTGCGGCGGAAGACGACGTAGGCCCCAACAGAAGTGCGAGGTCGGGCCTACCGTTCCCTGCCCCCTGCCCCCTGCCCCCTGCCCCCTGCCCCAGGAGTTGCCATGGCCGTCGTAGCCCCGAAAGTCGTTGTCGTCGTGCCGACATACGACGAGCGGGACAACCTGCCCGTCCTGGCCGGCCTGCTCGCGGACCTGCCGGTGCCGAACCTGCACCTGCTCGTGGTCGACGACAACTCACCCGACGGCACCGGCGAGGTCGCCGACAAACTCGCCGCCGAGTCACCGGACACCGTCGGCGTGCTGCACCGCACCGCCAAAGACGGACTCGGCCGCGCCTACCTCGCCGGAATGACCCGTGCGCTGGACGAGGGCGCCGACGTCGTGGTCCAGATGGACGCCGATCTCTCGCACCCGGCCTCAGCGATCCCGGCCATGGTCGACACGCTGCTGGCGAAGGACGCCGCCGTCGTACTCGGGTCCCGCTACGTGGCAGGCGGCTCGACCGCCATTGACTGGCCGTGGCACCGCAAGGCCCTGTCCGCCTGGGCCAACCTCTACGTCAACGCGATCCTGCGACTGCACGTGAAGGACGCCACCGCCGGATTCAAGGCGTGGCGGGCCGAGACACTGCGAGCGATCGACCTGCCGTCGATCCGCAGCAACGGGTACTCCTTCCAGGTCGAGATGAACTACCGCACCGTCAAGCAGGGGCTGGACATCCTCGAAGTGCCCATCCGCTTCGAGGAACGCGTGCAAGGGGCATCGAAGATGAGCCTGGGCGTACAGCTCGAATCCGCGCTCACTCCATGGAAGCTGCGCTTCGGCAGCACCACGAGCTGATCGTCTCGGTTCACGTGCTGACCTCCGGGCCTTCCGGCGCTGTCCGCCTGTCCCCGACCCGGCGCCGCACGAGTTCGACGGTCTCCCCCGACACGCTGGCAATGGCCACCAGCGGCAGCAGCAGGTAGAAGAACAAGAGCTTGTGCAGGTCGTCGAGGAAGTACCAGATCGCTGCGGTGGCACTGAACCAGAAGGCGATCAGTGAGCCGACGCCGCGCTCCCGGCTGCGTACCACGCCGCCGAGGCAGCAGGCGGCGACCAGCGCCAGCAAGGCGGCGATGGCGACGTACGAGCTGTCCCAGCCGACGTATGCGCGCCGCAGTTCGGAGTTGACCGCCACGGCCTCGGCCACCGGCCCCCAGCCCACCGCGCACGACAGGCGTGTCGACCACGGCAGCGTCACCACGCCCAACACACCGGCCGCGATGGCGACCCGGCCGAAGTGAGCGGTGTCCACCAGGTGGCCACGTGCGCACAGCACCGAAAGCAGGCATCCGAGCAGAGCCAGAGCGCTGTCGGCGGAAGGGCGCAGTGAGATACGGAACTTGTCCCGGAGAGCGGTTCGGCCGCCGGACCCGGTCGCCGGGGGCCCGGGCGTGGTGGCTTGGACCGTCGGCATGGAGGCCTGCGTCAGGGCGTCGGCGAGGGCTGCGCGCATCTGTCCCGCATGGGCGAACCGTTCCGCCGGGTCCTTGCGCAGTGCGCGCAGGATCACTGCCTCCACCGTCGGCGGTACCTGCGGCTGGAACCGGGAGACCTGCTCGGGTTCGGCGTACAGGTGCTGATGCATGACGGCGAACGGCGAATCGCCACGGAACGGGGTCCGTCCGGTCAGCAGTTCGTGCAGCAGGCACCCCATCGCGTACAGATCGGCCCGGTGGTCGATCTCCGCGCCGCTGATCTGCTCGGGCGAGAGGTAAGCGGGGGTGCCTATGGCCGCGCCGCTGCCGGTGATACGGGTGGCGGCCTCGGTGAACGCTTTGGCAATGCCGAAGTCGAGGACCTTCACGGTGTCGGGTCCGGTGAGCATGATGTTCGAGGGCTTGATGTCCCTGTGCACGATTCCGCGTTCGTGGCTGTGCCGCAGCGCGTCCAGTATCGCGCAGGCCGTGTTGATCGCCTCGGCGACGGGGAGTGGGCCGCCGTCCAGGACCTCGGCGAGGGTGGCGCCTTGCACGTACTCCATGACCAGGTAGGGCCGCGGGCCATCCGGGTGCGGCTCCTCGCCGACGTCGTGGATGGTGGCCACCGCTGGATGGTTCAGCGCGGCGACCGCGTGCGCCTCGCGCCGGAAGCGGGCTCGCGACTGCGGATCGTGGGCCAACTCCGAGGAGAGCAACTTGACTGCGACGGTGCGGCGCAGTTGCCGGTCCACCCCCCGATGGACCGTTCCCATGCCACCCTGCCCGAGCTTCTCGACCAGCTCGTATCGGCCGCTGAGGACCATATCCCGCCCCACTCAATCCTCCCGTGAATCAGAAACCCGGCGCAGCTTACGGCTCGACCTCGACGGACCGATCGTCACTGCTGCAGCCCGGCGGGTCGCGGAGCAGCCGCGGACGGGCGCACTGCCGTGCGCGCGACCGGTCGGCGAGGGCCCGGGACCAGGCGGTCCCGGGTGATGGTCAGGCGGTCGCGCCGTGCAGCAGGATCGCGTTGATGAAGTCCGGGGCCTGGCGGGCGCCCATGTGTCCTTCGAGTGTCAGCTCCCACGCGGTCTCGGCCAGGCCGCAGAACGTCGAGGCCAGCCAGGTGCCCGGCATGTCGCCTCGCAGCAGCCCCGAGTTCTGGCCGCGTTCCATGAGCTTGACGGTCCGGATGAAGATCGCCTTGGCCCGCGTGCTGGCCTCGGGCAGACCCGAGACGTCCGGATCGACGTAGACCAGGTTCCACAGTTGGGCGAACGGCGTGTACTCGGCGACCAGCGCGGCCAGTACCTGCTCCATGGGCGCGGCGTCGGCCTCGGCCTGGGTCAGGACCCGGTCGCAGTCGCCCAGGATCTTCTCGGCCATCGCCTGCACCAGGAGCTTGCGGGTGGGGAACAGGCGGACCAGGGTCGCCCGGCTGATGCCCGCGCGTGCGGCGATGACCTGCATGGACGCCGCCCGGTCCTTGGCGAGAACCGGGATGGCCGAGTCCAGCACCTCTGCCGCGTCGGTACGCATCGTCGCACCAATCTCCAATGCCTCTATTGACACACCGATGTTTCAATTGCATGCTCTGCAGTATCAGCCTCATTGTACTGAGGCGGTCCCCGACGGGATCGGGGACGTCACTTCAGCCTGCGCGGCTTCTTCGCCTACGGGCAGACCGTCGAACGCAACGGAGCGTTCATCGGCATGCCCGCAAGAGCCCGTCCCGGATCGCAGATCGGTTGACAGCCATGACGATGCACCGCCGACGTTTCCTGCAGGGCGCGGGCCTGGGCCTGCCCGGCCTCGCCGCTCTCACCTCCCTGTCCGCCTGCAAGGTCGGCCCGGCCGACACGAACGCGTCGGCCTCGTCCGGCAGTGAAAGGGTGATCGTCGTCGGTGCCGGGATCAGCGGTCTTGCCGCGGCCCGCCAGCTGGCCGACCAGGGGAAGGACGTGGTGGTCCTCGAAGCGCGCGACCGGATCGGCGGCCGCATCTGGACCAGCGAGAAGTGGGCCGGCGTGCCGCTCGACCTCGGTGCCTCATGGATCCACGGCATCAACGACAATCCGATCGCCGCGCTGGCCAGGAAGGCCGGAGCACGGACCGTCGTCACCAACCCCGACAGCTCCACCGACTACCTCGCCGACGGCAGCGAGGTCGACGGTGCTCAGGAGGCGGCGATCGGGAGCTGGCAGAGGAAGATGGGGGACGCACTGGCCTCGTACCAGGACGATGCGGACAAGGACGCGTCGGTGCGCAGCGTGGTGGAGCGTGCGCTGAACTGGTCCTCACTGCCGGACGACGACAAGGCCCTGATCTCCTTCGGGCTGAACGACTACGAGCACGAGTACTCGGGCAGCGTGGACCGGATGTCGGCCCTGTACTTCGACAGCGGAGCGGACATCAAGGGCAAGGACGTGCTGTTCCCGAACGGCTACCACCAGATCACCGCTCTGCTCGCGCGAGGGCTGTCCATCCGGACCGGGCAGGTCGTCAGGCACGTCGACTGGGACTCCAGCGGCGTGACGGTCGGCACCGACAAGGACACGTTCCACGCCGGCCACGTGGTGGTGACGCTGCCGCTGGGCGTACTGCAGAGCGGCGCGGTCAAGTTCGGCCCCGGCCTGCCCGCGACCAAGCGCACCGCGATCGACAAGCTCGGCATGGGGGTGCTCAACAAGTGCTATCTCCGCTTCCCCAAGGTGTTCTGGCCGGACACCGACTGGATGACCTACGTGCCGGAGCTGGACAGATACGGCCAGTGGGAACAGTGGATCAACATCACCCGCCCCACCGGCCAGCCCGTGCTGCTCGGCTTCAACGCCGCCGATTTCGGCCGCACGATCGAAGGCTGGAGCGACACCCGGATCGTCAACAGCGCCATGGCAACGCTGAAAACCATCTTCGGCAGTGACATCCCCGCCCCTGTCGACCACCAGATCACCCGCTGGGCGTCCGACCCCTACGCACGAGGCTCGTACTCGTACAACAAGATCGGCTCCGCACCGGCCATGCGCGACCATCTCGCCGCCGCCGTGGACGACCGTGTGCACTTCGCTGGCGAGGCGACGCACCGCGACTCCTACCAGACCGTCCACGGCGCCTACCTGTCGGGAATCCGCGCCGCCAAGGAAATCACGGACTGAAAGCGTCGGCCCCGGGCGGCGCCCACGTCTTCTACCACCGCGACATATCCACCCTCATACCACCTGACCAAGCACTGCCGGTGCTTGCGTGAACAAGCGAACCAAGGGGAACAACACCGTGGGCATCATCAGCTGGATCATCCTCGGCCTGCTCGCCGGAGCCATCGCCAAGGCGCTGCTGCCCGGCCGCGACCCGGGCGGCCTGATCGGCACCACTCTCATAGGCGTCGCGGGTGCCTTCGTCGGCGGCTGGCTCTCCGCCCGCCTCCTCGACCGCCCGGTGGAGAAGGACTTCTTCGACCTCTACACCTGGGGCGCCGCGATCGCCGGTTCACTGGTGCTGCTCATCGGTTACCGCATCCTGTTCGGCAACTCCCGCGAATGACCCGCTGTTGCGGTACGGCTCGCCGCGCTCCCGGCTCCCGCCCGGCCGTGGTCAGTACACGTCGCGCACGTAACGCTTGTCCGCGGCGAGCTGTTTGACGTACGCCGCCGCCTCCGTCTCGTCCAGGCCGCCGTGGACGGTGGCGATCTCCCGCAGGGCCTGGTCGACGTCCTTGGCCATGCGGGAGGCGTCGCCGCAGACGTAGAAGTGGGCGCCGTCCCGGAGCCAGGACCACAGCAGCGGACCGTGTTCGCGCATCCGGTCCTGGACGTAGACCTTGGCGCGCTGGTCGCGGGAGAAGGCGGTGTCCAGGCGGGTGAGCGTGCCCTCGGCGAGGTGGGCGGCCAGCTCCTCCTCGTAGTAGAAGTCGGTCGCCCGGTGCTGTTCGCCGAAGAACAGCCAGTTCGGGGCGCGGTGGCCGCGGGCCCGGCGTTCCTCCAGGAAGCCGATGAAGGGCGCGACGCCCGTGCCGGGACCGATCATCACCGCCGGTCTGGCGGGGTCGGCGGGCGGGCGGAAGTGCGGCGCCCGCTGGACGCGGACCGGCACCGGGGTGCCGGGCTCGGCGTCGGCGAGGAACGGGGAGCAGACGCCTTGGCGGGGGCGGCCGTGCAGGTTCTCGTAGCGGACGACGGAGACCGTCAGGGACACCAGGTGGGGGTCGGTCAGCGGGCTGGACGATATGGAGTACAGGCGGGGCTGCAGGCGGCCCAGCACGTCGGCCCACTCCTGCGCCCCGGCCCGGACGCCGAACTCGGCGATCACGTCGACGGCCTGGCGGCCCCAGGACCACCGCGCCAACTCGCCCTTGTTGTCCGGGCGCAGCAGCTTGCGCAGCTCGCGGGGGTCTCGGGTCCGGTCGGCGGCGAAGCGCAGCAGGTCGCCGGTGACGCGGCTGATGTCCAGGTGGCGCAGCAGGGCCTCGGCGAAGGGCACCTCTCCGACGCTCCTGACCTGCACGGTCGCGTCCGCGTCCAGGCCGGTGACGGCCAGCCACTCCGTGACGAGGTCCGGCTGGTTCACCGGGTGCACGGCCAGGGCGTCCCCGGCCTCGTAGAGCAGCGGGGTGTCGCTGTCGCGGGTGTCGAAGGTGAAACGCCGGACCTCCTTGCCCGCGCCGGGCAGGCTCAGCAGGCGGTTGCCGGCGAGGCGGGCGGTGGTGGGGGCGGGACGGCTCGGGCGGGGCGCGACCGGCGACGCGGGGCTCACGTCCGGTGCCGGTCGCTCGGGGCTCTGCAACGCGGTGCGTACCTGGTCGAGCCAGGCCTCCGCCTCGGTCTCGTAGTCCGGTTCGCAGTCGGTTCGCGGGGCCAGCCGTACCGCGTCCAGCTCCTCCAGGCGCCGGTCGAGGCGCCGGCCATGGCCGCAGAAGTCGTCGTACGAGGAGTCGCCGAAGGCCAGGACGGCGTAGCGCCGGCCCTTCAGCCGCGGGGCTTCGGGTGAGGCGAGGGCGTCCCAGAAGCCGGCGCCGTTGTCCGGGGCGTCGCCGTCGCCGAAGGTACTCGTGATCAGCAACAGGTCGGCGTCGGACGGCAGCGCTGCGGGATCCGCCTCCTCCATGGGCAGGAGGGCGGCGGGGTGGCCGTCCACGGTGAGCCGCTCGGCCGCGGCGGTCGCGAACTCCTCGGCGTTCCCGGTCTGCGACGCCCAGAGGATCACGACCTGGCGGCGGGGAGCGCCCGCAGACAGGGCGGACGACCCCGGGGAGCCGCCGACGCCGTACGCGGTGGCTGGTGTCACCGCACCGGCGGAGGCCCTGGAGTACATCCCGGCCAGCACGCCGTTCACCCACAGCGCGTGCTCCGGGCTGAACGGGGCGTCCGGCGGCAGCACCGGCACGCCCGGGGCGCCCGACGGGATGCCGGCCAGGAAGCCGGTCAGATACCGGCGTTCGTGTTCGGCCAGGACCGGCGGCGGCGCGGGCTCCAGCCCGAAGGGTGCGGGAACGGACGCGGCGGGAAGAGCAGCGAGCGGCGGGACCGAGACCTCGGTGGGCGCCTGGGCCGTGGCCGCTCCACCCATCAGGGCCGGGGCCCGCACCGTCACCGGTGTGGCCGCCTTGGTCAGCGACACCGCGCACATCTTGAACCCGGGCTGGAACGACAGCGGGTCGACGGCGTCGCTGGTGACCGCGTTGACGCTCAGATACTCCCCGAACAGGTCGTTCCAGTGGAACGGCGCGAAACAGCAGCCCGGCCGCACCCGGTCGGTGACGACCGCGGGCAGCACGGCCCGCCCGCGCCGCGAGGCGACCTCCACCGAATCCCCCTCGGCGAGGCCCAGCTCGGCCGCGTCCTGCGGGTGCACCTCCACGAAGGGACCGGGGTTGAGCTTGTTCAGCTTGGCGACCTTGGCCGTCTTCGTCAGCGTGTGCCACTGGTGCTGGAGACGGCCGGTGTTGAGCACGTACGGGTAGTCGTCGTCGGGCATCTCCGCCGCCGGAATGTGCGGGCGGGCGTGGAACACCGCTCGGCCGCTCGCGGTCGGGAAGCTCGGCGAGCCGTCCTCACCGACGTACCGGACCGGGTTGCGGTCGGGACCGTCGGCGCTCGCCGCCGGCCACTGCACGGGCGTCTCCCGCAGCCGCTCGTAGCTCACACCGCGCAGGTCCCAGCCGGTCGCCGGGTTCCAGGCGCGCTTGATCTCCTCGAAGACCTCCTCCGCGCTGTCGTACGCGAAGCCCTTCTCGTAGCCCATGGCACGGGCCACGGCGGCGATGATCCGCCAGTCCGCCATCGCCTCGCCGGGCGGATCGGCGGCCGGCCGGGCGAGGGTCAGGTTGCGCTCGCTGTTGATCAGGACGCCCTCGGTCTCGGTCCACAGCGCGCCGGGCAGGACGACGTCGGCGTACGCGTTCGTCTCCGTCTCGGCGAACACGTCCTGCGTGACGACGAACTCGGCGGCCTCCAGGCCCTCGATGACCGTCTTGCGGTTCGCGACGGAGGCGACCGGGTTGGTGCAGATGATCCAGCACGCCCTGATGTCCCCGTCGGCCATCTTCCGGAACATCTCGACGGTGCCCTTGCCGACGCCGTCGGCGCGCAGGGCGCCCGGCTCCAGCTCCCACAGCTCCTCGACGAAGGCCCGGTCGGCGTCGGCGAGCACGGAGCGCTGCCCGGGCAGCCCCGGCCCCATGTAGCCCATCTCCCGGCCGCCCATGGCGTTGGGCTGGCCGGTGAGGGAGAAGGGGCCGGAGCCCGGGCGGCAGATCGCGCCGGTGGCGAGGTGCAGGTTGACCAGGGCGTTGGTGTTCCAGGTGCCGTGCGTGGACTGGTTCAGGCCCATCGTCCAGCAGCTCGTCCACTCCCCCGCTTCACCGATCAGCCGGGCGGCCTCGCGGATGTCGTCCTCCGGGATGCCGGTGATCTCCGCGACGGTGGCGGGCGGGTAGTCGGCGAGGAAGGCGGGCATCGCCTCCCAGCCCTCGGTGTGCGCGGCGATGAAGTCGGCGTCGGTGTGGCCGTTCGCGTGCAGCAGGTGCAGCAGCCCGTTGAGCAGCGCGAGGTCCGTGCCCGGCTTGATCTGCAGGAACAGGTCGGCCCTGTCGGCGGTGGCGGTGCGCCGCGGGTCGACGACGATCAGCTTGGCGCCCGCCGACTTCACCCGGTCCATCATGCGCAGGAAGAGGATCGGATGGCAGTCGGCCATGTTGGAGCCGATGACGAAGAAGACGTCGGCCCTGTCGAGGTCCTGGTACGAGCCGGGCGGCCCGTCCGCGCCCAGCGACAGCTTGTAGCCGGTGCCGGCGCTCGCCATGCACAGCCGGGAGTTCGACTCGATCTGGTTGGTCCGGACGAAGCCCTTGGCCAGCTTGTTCGCCAGGTACTGCGCCTCCAGGCTCATCTGTCCGGACACATAGAGGGCGACCGCGTCGGGGCCGTGCTCGTCGACGATCGCGCGCAGGCGGCGGCCGGTCTCGACGACGGCGGCCGCCACGGTCGTGGGCTGCGGCTCCTCGCCGCGGTCCGCCCGGACGAGGGCGGTGCTCAGCCGGCCCGGTGCGGCGAGCATGTCCGCGGTGGTGGCGCCCTTGGTGCACAGCCGGCCGAAGTTCGCCGGGTGCTCCTTGTCCCCGGTGGCCTTCAGGACCGTACGCCGCCCGTCCGGCCCCCTGCCGATGTCGAGGACCATGCCGCAGCCCACTCCGCAGTACGAGCAGACCGTCCGCACCGTCGTCGTGCCCTCACTGCGCGAGCCCGGCGCGGCCACGGGCGCCTCCCTTGCTGTGCTCGGTCCGATCTCACCCCTCGTGACGGTACGAACCGCTCATTACGTCGGTGTCTCTGCACCCGATCACCAGGGGTTAAGCGCACCGCACAGGGCCCGGGAGGCGGGTGTGAGCACGCG
The DNA here is from genome assembly GCF_053597295.1 of Streptomyces sp. NPDC001450. Classification (NCBI taxonomy): domain Bacteria; kingdom Bacillati; phylum Actinomycetota; class Actinomycetes; order Kitasatosporales; family Streptomycetaceae; genus Streptomyces; species Streptomyces sp. NPDC001450. Next base: position 32,089 of record NZ_JBSFHY010000021.1, on the reverse strand, counting down.
GTCCCGCCGCCGAGCCGCAGGTGGCCGCGGCACGAACCATCTGGCCCGCTCGAACGTATCCGTCATAGGGGAAAGGGGATGAGCCACATGGCGATCTCGGCACATACGACCCGTATGGCACTCCGTACGACCGCGGGAGCCTTCTGCGCCGCTCTCGTCCTGGCCGCCTGTTCGAGCGGAGGCGGCGGTCAGGGGAGCAGCTCGGCGAGTTCCGGCACGGCCCAGCCGGGCTCGGGGACCCGGGTGACGGTCACCGAGACGGACTACGCGCTGAAGCTGTCCCGGACGTCGTTCACACCAGGCACCTACACCTTCGTCTCCGACAACGCCGGCAAGGTCACACACGCCCTGTCCATCGACGGCCCCGGTGTGGAGGACGCCCGGTCCAAGGACGTCCCGCCTGGCCACGACGGGACGGTGACGGTGACGCTCAAGAAGGGCACGTACGAGGTGTACTGCCCGATCGACGGTCACAAGCAGCTCGGGATGGACCAGCACATCCAGGTCGGCTGAGACCCCCTGTGTCCGTTGTGTCCGTCGGGCAGCGATCCGTTTCCGCCCGACGGACCGCCGCTGCGCGTCATTCGGGGGCGAAGGAGAAGCTGCGCCACGGGCCGAAGGACGGGACCACCTGGTCCGACGACTGCATGTCCACGTAGATGCTCGACCCGCCCGGCGGCACGGTGCAGTCGGGTGTCGTGTACAGGAGCATGCTGCTCAGCGTGTAGTTCTTGACGTGGGTCACACCCTCGCTGAAACGGTGGCACCCGTGGATCGGCGGGTTCGTGAAGGTCTCCACATATCGGGCACCGGTGTGTGCCACAACCGTGCCGGACGCCTGATCCTGGCAGGCGGTCAGCGCGATGCCGAGCGACGCGACACCGATGAGTGCGGCCAGCGACCGTGAAGCACGCATGGAGCCTCCTGTACCGGGGAGCCGTCGGGACGTCGTTCCCCGGGCACCACTATCCGTCCGTACTCCGATCGGCGCCCCCGGCACGTACGGCCACTGCTGCATTCGGGTGAATTTTTCGACGGAAGCGAAGGACGCGAAGGGCACGACGGTCCGGCGGACGGCACCCGGACACCTCACCCGGCGTGCAGGGCACGGCGACCGCCCCTTCACTGAGGTGAGAGGAACGGACCGTTCGGGAGTCAGTGGAGGCGCGGGTATGGCAGTGCGAAAGACATGGACGAGGGGCACGGCGGGCGCGGTGGTGGCCCTGGTCGTCGCCGGCACGGCGGCCGGGTGTTCCGGCAGCAACTCCGGAAACACGTCCGGCGCCGCCAGCAAGGCGGCTTCGGCGGCATCCTCCGCCGCCGCCTCTCTCGCCTCCCAGGCGGGCGAGGCACTGGCCTCGGCCTCGGCGGAGGCCAGGAACAAGCTGAACGAAGTGAAGAACGGGGTGAAGGCCAAGGACGACGTGACGCTCGGCGCGCCGGCCCCCGGCAGCGACGGCAAGGCCACGGTCAAGGTGACCGCCAAGAACACCGCCGACTCCGCCAAGTCCTTCGCCGTCCAGGTCAACTTCACGGACAAGAGCGGCAATCTGCTGGACGTGACCGTGGTGACGGTCAAGGACGTGGGCGCAGGCGCCTCCGGCGAGGCCACGGCCACCAGCAACCGCAAGCTGAGCGGCGAGGTCCACGCGGCGGTCGGCTCGGCGCTGCGCTACTGACCGCCGCTGTTGGGCCGGGCGAGCCCGCGGTCGTACGCGAAGATCACCGCCTGCACGCGGTCCCGCGCGCCGATCTTGGCGAGGACCCGGCCCACGTGGGTCTTGACCGTGGACTCGGACAGGACGAAGCGGGCGGCGATCTCGCCGTTGGTCCAGCCCCTGCCGATGGCGACGAGGATCTCGCGTTCACGCTCGGTGAGGGAGTTCAGGCGCGCGTCCTCGGCCGGGTCACCGGCGGGCCGCGGGAGGAGCTGGGCGAACTCGTCCAGCAGGCGCCGGGTGAGCGCGGGCGCGATCACGGCGTCCCCGACGGCGACCGCGCGGATGCCGGCCAGGAGTTCCTCGGGCCGCGCGTCCTTGAGGAGGAAGCCGCTGGCTCCGGCGCGCAGGGCCGCGTGGACGTACTCGTCCAGGTCGAAGGTGGTCAGGACGAGGACCCGGGAGCGGCCGCCGGACCCGGTGATACGGCGGGTGGCCTCGATGCCGTCCATGCCGGGCATCCGTACGTCCATCAGGACGACGTCGGGGCGCAGTTCGGCGGCCCTGCGGACGGCCTCGGCACCGTGCGCGGCCTCACCGACCACCTCGGTCTCGGGGACGGACTCCAGCAGGATGCGGAAGCCGTAGCGCTGGAGCGGCTGGTCGTCGACGATCAGTACGGTGGTCACGCGGCACCGTCCGCGGAGGCCAGGTCCAGGGAGACCGCCACGCGCCAGCCACCGCCCGCCGCCGGGCCCGCGCTGACCGTTCCGCCGTAGAGTGCCGCTCGTTCCCGCATGCCCACCAGGCCGTGTCCTTCCTCGTGCGGCGGTCCGGGCCGGGCGGCCGGGCCGGTGTCCTGGACCCGGATGGTCAGCCGGGCGTCCTCGACCGCGATCGACAGGTGGGCCCGGGTGCCGGCGCCCCCGTGCTTGAGGGTGTTCGTCAGGGCTTCCTGGGCGATCCGGTAGGCCGTCAGCTGCACCCCGTCGTCCAGCGCGTCGACGTCTCCGGCGGACCGGTAGACGACGTCCAGGCCCGCGGCGCGCACGCCCTCGCACAGCGCGCCGATGTCCGCGATGCCGGGCTGCGGGCTGAGTTCGGGCGCGCCCTGCGGACCCTGCGCCGCCTCGCGCAGGACGCCGAGGACGCGCCGGAGTTCGCCGAGCGCCTGGCGGCCGGTGTCGCCGATGAGCTGCAGGGCCTCCTTGCCGCGTTCGGGAGCGGTGTCGGTGGCGTAGGCACCGGCGTCGGCGAGCGTGATGATGACGGACAGGTTGTGGCCGACGATGTCGTGCATCTCGCGGGCCACCCGGGCCCGTTCGGTGGCAACGGCCAGCCTGCTGCGCTGGTCGCGCTCGATCTCCAGGCGGGCCGCCCGGTCCCGCAGCCCGGCGAGCTGGGCCCGGCGGATGCGCACCACCAGGCCGAGCGCGAGGGCCGCGGTCGCCGTGCTCAGCAGGAAGAACAGCGCGTCCCAGACGGACACGGCCCGCGACACACGCACCGCGACCAGCGCCATGCCGGCCGCCATGGCCCCGCAGGCCCAGGGCAGCTGCCGCAGCCGCCCGTGCAGGGCCAGGCTGTACAGCGCTATGAAGAGGGCCACGTCCGCGCGCAGCGCCACATCGAGGGACCACTGCAGGACGAAGACGGCCCAGACGGCACCGAAGGCGACCAGGGGCCGGCGCCGCCGCCACAGCAGCGGCAGCACCAGACCGGCCTGCAGGGCGAGCATGGCCGCCACGGGCAGCCGGGTGAAGGACAGCCGGATGTGGCGCGGTCCGTCGGCGTCCCCGGCGCCCGTGTGCACCAGGTCGGGCAGGCAGAACATCAGGAAGACCAGCACCACCACCGTGGTGTCCAGCACCCACGGCCGGGCCCGGTCGGCCTGCCGGAGCCGCTGGCCCACCCGGCCGAGCCGGGCGACCAGCGGCCCCATCCCGCTGATGTCGTAAGCGGTCACGGCTGTCACGACGGTCACCAGCCCATGGTGCACACGGTCGGACGCCGCGGCGTCATGCCCCACGCCGCCGGACGCCGAAGCGTCATGCCCCACGCCGCCGGACGCCGAAGCGTCATGCCCCACGCCGCCGGACGCCGCCGCGCCATCCCGTACGCGGTCGGACGCCGCCACGCCAGCCCCCACACCGCCGGACGCCGAAGGGTCATGCCCCACACCGCCGGACGCCGCCACGCCAGCCCCCACACCGTCGGACTCCGCCGTGTCCATCGCGTCCACGCTCAGGCGTCGCCGCGCACCAGCCGGTACGCCGCCCCCGCCAGCGCCAGTGCCGTCCAGCCGAGGAGGACCAGCAGGCCGGCCAGGGGCGACAGGGTGGTGGAGTCCTGGGTCACGGCGAACATCGCCTGGCCGGCGTGGCTAGGCAGGTAGGGGCTGATGCCGTCCTGCCAGGAGCTGGGCAGGAGCGAGGTCAGTCCGGGGATGAGCATCAGGCCGGCGACCAGTACCGAGATGCCGCCGGCCACCGACCGCAGCAGCGCGCCGAGGGCGGTGCCGATGACACCGACCAGGCCGAGGTAGAGCCCGGCGCCCAGCAGGCTGCGTACGACCCCCGCGTGGGTCAGGTCCATCGCGGCGGGTGTGCCGGAGACGATGCCGCTGCCGAGCAGGAAGGCGACGAACGCGCCGAGGGTGCCGACCACCAGCGCGACCAGCCCGAACACGGCCGCCTTGGACCACAGGACGGGCAGCCGGCGCGGTACGGCCGCCAGGGTCGAGCGGATCAGGCCGGTGGAGTACTCCCCCGCCATGACCAGCACGCCGAGCACGCCGAGGGCCAGTTGGGCGAAGTTGGTGCCGAAGAGGCACAGGCTCACGGCCGTCGCGCGGGCGAAGTCGGGGGCCATGCGGGGGGTGCCGACCATCGACCTGTAGCGGGCCGCGGCGATGAGCCCGAAGACGACGAGGAAGAGCAGGCCGAGGCCCAGGGTGATCCAGGTCGAGCGCAGCGACCAGAGTTTGGCCCACTCCGAGGACAGCACGCGCCGTCCGGTCACGCGGTAGGCGGGGCGGGCGGCGGGCGCGGTGCGGGGTTCCTCGGCGGTGGCGGTGAGGGTGCTCATGCCGTCCTCCCGGCGGTCTCGGGGTGCTCGGTGCCGGTCGTGGAGCCGTGGTACTCCACGGCGTCCCGGGTCAGGTCCATGAACGCCTCCTCCAGGGAGACGGATCGCGCGGTCAGTTCGAACAGCGGGATGCCGTGTGCGGCGGCCTTCAGCCCGATCTCACGGGCGGTCAGACCGGTGACCTGCAGTTCCTCGGAGCCGACACGGCCGGTGATGTCGACGCCCGGCCCGGCCAGCACGTCCCGCAGCCGCGCCGGGTCCTCGGTCGCGACCCGCACCGTGTCGCCGCCCGCCTCGCGGACCAGGTCGCTCACGGTGGTGTCGGCCAGCAGGCGGCCCCGGCCCACGACGATCAGGTGGTCCGCCACCAGTGCCACCTCGCTCATCAGGTGGGAGGAGACGAACACGGTCCGGCCCTCGGCCGCGAGCGAGGTCAGCAGGGTGCGGATCCAGCGCACGCCCTCCGGGTCGAGGCCGTTGACCGGCTCGTCCAGCATCACCGTCTGCGGATCGCCGAGCAGCGCCGCCGCGATGCCGAGCCGCTGGCCCATGCCGAGGGAGAAGGCACCGGCCCGCTTGCGGGCCACGCTGCCGAGGCCGGCCAGCTCGATGACCTCGTCGACCCGGCGGCGCGGGATGCCGTGGGTCAGGGCGAGCGCCCTGAGGTGCTGGTGGGCCGTGCGGCCCGGGTGGACGGACTTCGCCTCCAGGAGCGCCCCGACCTCCTGCAGCGGTGCCCGGTGGTGGGCGTAGCGGTGGCCGTTCACGGTGACGGTGCCGCTCGTCGGGGCGTCGAGCCCGACGATCATCCGCATGGTGGTGGACTTCCCCGCGCCGTTGGGCCCCAGGAAGCCGGTCACGGTGCCCGGCTTCACGACGAAGTCCAGCCCGTCGACAGCCGTCTTCTCCCCGTACCTCTTGGTCAGTTGCCGTGCGTCGATCATGCGCGTCGCTCTCTCTCGGACTCGGGCGCCCGTCGCGTCTGACGCCTCACCCGCAACGCTAAAGTCCGAATCGCCCCAATTCCGTGGTACCGGGGGCTGAACGGGGTCCGTCCGGGTGGTACCGCGGTACTACGGCACTACCGCACTACGGTGCCGCCGGCCGGTCAGTCCAGCTGCAGCCGGTCCACCAGCCCCGCCTCGCCGAACGCGGCCACCACGTCCTCCCTGGTCTCGGTGAAGTGGGCCCAGCTGTCGCAGTGGGCCGGGACCACGCGGCGGGCGTCGAGGAGGCGGGCGGCGATCGCGGCTCCGGCACCGTCGAGGACGAGGAGGGCGTCGTCGAGCACGGGCAGGCGGGGCGCGCCGGCGAAGAGCACGGCGGTGTCGACGGGGCCGTACCGGTCGGCGATCTCCTGGACCAGTTCGAGCGAGGCGTTGTCCCCGCTGACGTAGACGGTGGGCAGGTCGACGGAGGTCAGGACGAAGCCGGTGACCTCGCCCACGATCGGCTCGGAGCCCTTGGGGCCGTGCAGGCCGGGCGCGGCGGTGACGGTGACGGTGCCGCCGTCGGGGCGGGGCAGTTCGACGGACTCCCAGGGGACGAGGGCGCGGGCGGTGCCGCCGAGGCGGTCGGCGGCGCTCGGCGTGGTGAGAGTGCGGGGCACCTCGGCGAGCAGGGCGCGGCCGGAGTGGTCGAGGTTGTCGGCGTGCTGGTCGTGGGAGAGCAGGACGACGTCCACGGGGCCGAGTTCGGCCGCGGTGAGGCGGGGCGGCGCGGTCTTGGTCAGGATCCGGCCGCTGGGCGCGGGGTAGTCGCCGGGGGCGTCGAAGGTGGGGTCGGTGAGGAGGCGGAGGCCGCCGTACTCGATGAGGACGGTCGGGCCGCCGAGGACGCGGACGGGCACCTGCTCGCTCGTGGGGTCGGAGTTCGGGCCGGCAGCAGCCATGGGGGCACCTCGCGGAGGGGTCGTCTGAGGGACAGGTATCTCACGGATAGAGGATTTCTATCCGTGATGAAACGCTAGCCGCTTCTCACGGATGGATGCAAGCCGTACCATGAGACTCATGAAGGGAACCGTGACCGACGAGCCGACCGTGGACCCCGCGCCGGGCGCGGAGCAGTACGCCGCCCTCGACCTCGCCAACAGCGCCGTCGCGCTGCCCGGCGGCCAGTTCGTCGACCTGCTCGGTACGCCCGCGGCGGCCAACCGGTGGCTCGTCGAGCACGACCTGGCTCCGGCCGACGCGGACCTCCGGGAGACCTGCGCGGCCCAGCTGCGCTCCCTGCGCGAACAGATCCGCTCCCTGCTCGCCTCCCGGGTCGACGGGCACGCCGCCCCCGCCGGCGCGCTGAACGCCCTCAACGACGCGCTCACTCGCGCCCCCGCGACCGCCCTGCTGCACTGGCACCCCGAGCGCGGCCTGTACCGGGCGGCCTCCCACCCCACGACCCAGATCGTCGAGCACGCCCTGGCAGCCCTCGCCGCCGACGCCGCCGAACTGCTCACCGGCCCCGACGCCGACCGTCTCACCGCCTGCGGTTCCAGCCCGTGCAACCGCTACCTCCTCCGGCACGGCCGCCGTCACTGGTGCTCCACCCGCTGCGGCGACCGCGCCCGCGCGGCCCGCGCCTACGCCCGCCGCACCGCGCCCGCGCAGCCGGACCGAACCGGCTGACGCATGCCCACTGCACGGCTGCCAGGGGGTTCGCCCTCCTCACCAGCGCCGAGTGGCTTCACACGAACGGTGACGACCAAGGCGCCCCACACCGTCATCTCCGCGCACGCGGCGTCGTCGCGCCCGCCGCCAGCGCGCCGCACACCGCGGCGTTCACGACCTCGGCCATCATGGAGCGGCCCCGCTCGTAGTCCCGGCCGCCGGGCTGGGCGTCGTCGGCGCCGACGAGCCCGGTGACGCCCTCCATGTCCACGCTCAGGTACATCCGCACGCCTCCGACCCCAACCGACCCTACGTAATGTAGGTTCCCAACCGCCATCGGCCACACGTCTGTTCACCGGGGGAAACACCATGCAGGACACGGAAGCGGAACCGAGCCCAGTGGAGGAGGTCTGCGTGCGCGCGCTCGCCCCGACGCTGGCCCTGCTGTTCGTCAGCCTCTTCGTCGCCGCCGTCGGCGTGTACGAGCTGTGCGGCTTCGGGCTGCACAGCCTCGACCGGCGCCCGCACCTGTTCAGCGACGGCCTGGCGACCGGCGGGGTGATCGTGGCCGCGGTGGCGGCCGGGGCGGCGGCGGGCAATCTGGCGTGGACGCTTGCGGCGGCCCGGCGGGGCGGCCAGGGTCCGGGATGAGATCCTGTGAACCAGGTATGTGTACACCTGTACACATATTCGCTACCCTACGAGCTGTAGGGTCAGCGTTGCCCCGTCCTCCTCCCCAAGGTGCCCGCCACCATGCCCGCACAACAGTCGAGCCTGACCACCCCACAGGTCCCCGCTCAGCGCAACCGCCGCACCCGCCTGCCCTTCCCGTCCACCGGCGACGGCCGGCTGCGGAAGCGGGCGGCGACGGCCACCGTCTGGTACCTGCGGCTGCAGGTGGTGCTCAACATCGCGGCGGTCGTCTCGCTGCCGTTCCGCGAGGAGGTGCACGAGCACAACGGAGGCGCGTTCTTCACGCCCTACCTGGCCACCGCCGGCCTGGGCTCGGCGGCCCTCGCCCTCTTCCTCGCGATCGTGATGCGCCGCCGTAAACGAGCGGCCTGGGTCTTCAACCTCCTCCTCGCCGGCCCGCTCTTCTCCCTCTACGTCCTCGCCCTCACCCGCGACCCCTACCGCGAGCACCTCTTCAACTGGCTCTCCGCCGCCCTGACCGGCCTGTTCGTGGCCGCGCTGCTGCTCGGCCGGCGCGAGTTCGACGCCATCGGCGACCGCTCCAACCCGCGCCTGGCGCTCGCCGTCGGCACCGGCGGCACGCTGCTCAGCGCCGCCCTCGGCACCCTGCTCGTGCACGCGACCAACAAACTGCCCGGGGCCACCCTCAAGGACGAGATCGCCTACACCCTGCTGCGCGGCATCAGCGTCGGCCCGCTCGCCGACCACGTCGCCGCCGTCGACGCGCCGCGCTGGACGGACGTGATCGTCAACGTCCTGATCGCGGCGACCTTCCTCCTGGTCCTCTACGCCTGCTTCCGCGCCCCGCGCGGCGAGTGCCTGCTGGCGGAGGAAGACGAGCGGAAGCTGCGTGCGCTGCTGGACCGGCACGGCGAACGCGACTCCCTCGGCTACTTCTCCCTGCGCCGCGACAAGGCCGTCATCTTCTCCCCCAGCGGCAAGGCGGCCGTCACCTACCGCGTCGTCGGCGGCGTCAGCCTGGCCTCCGGCGACCCCATCGGCGACCCCGAGGCCTGGCCCGGCGCCATCGACGCCTGGCTGGCCGAGGCGCGCCGCCACGCCTGGACCCCGGCCGTCATGGGCGCGAGCGAGGAGGCGGGCACCATCTACGCCCGCCACGGCCTGGACGCCCTCGAACTGGGCGACGAGGCGATCGTCGACCTGGCCGACTTCACCCTCGAAGGCCGGGCCATGCGCGTGGTCCGCCAGGCCCACAACCGCGTCCGCCGGGCCGGCTACACGGTCCGCATCCGCCGCCACGAGGAGATCCCCGACGAGGAGATGGCCCTGCTCGTCGACCGCGCCGACCACTGGCGCGACGGCGCCACCGAACGCGGCTTCTCCATGGCCCTGGGCCGCCTCGGCGACCCCGGCGACGGCCGCTGCGTCATGCTGGAGTGCCTGGACAGCCGCGCCGGGGAAGGGGCCGACGTGCCCCGGGCCCTGCTCAGCTTCGTCCCCTGGGGCGAGGCCGGTCTCTCCCTCGACCTGATGCGCCGCGACCGCGACTGCGAGAACGGCCTGATGGAGTACATGGTCGTGGAACTCCTGCTGCGGGCCGAGGAGTTGGGTGTCCGCCGGGTGTCCCTGAACTTCGCGATGTTCCGCTCCGTCTTCGAACGCGGCTCCCGGCTGGGCGCCGGGCCCGTGCTCCGCCTCTGGCGCTCGGTCCTCACCTTCTTCTCCCGCTGGTGGCAGATCGAGTCCCTGTACCGCGCGAACGCCAAGTACCGCCCGGTCTGGGAACCCCGCTTCCTCCTCTTCGCGAAGAGCAGCGACATCCCCCGCATCGGCCTGGCCAGCGCCCGGGCGGAGGGCTTCCTCGCCCCACCCACCCTGCCCGCTTTCACCCGCCGCAGGCAGCCCGGCTGCCCGGACCTCACTTCACCCCGGTAGTCCGCAGCACGGTGAGCGCGAGGGTCCGGGCCACCTCCACCACCGCACGGAGGGACACGGACTCCCGAGGGCTGTGCGCGACCTGGATGTCCCCGGGCCCGTACTGCAGCGTCGGAATCCCGGCCCCCGCGTACAGCCGCAGGTCGCTCCCGTACGGCGCCCCGCGCTCCCGGGGCCGGGTGGCCCAGCCGTTGGCGTCGGCGCAGGCGTCACGCACCTCGTCCCGCAGCGGATGCCCCTCCGGAAGCCACCCGCTCGCGAACTGCCCGCCCGGCCAGCTCACCGTCGCCGGATGCTCCCGCAACCAGGGATGACCGGCGCAGGCCTCGGCCACACACCGCTCGAACTCCGCCCGCGCGTCGCCCGGCTCCTCCCCCAGCCGCACCCCGAGCCGCCCCTCCGCGACCAGCAGATCGGGCACACTGCTCGCCCAGTCCCCGGAGCGCAGGGTCCCGACGGAAAGGGCGTACGGAATCGGATACTCGGCCATCAGCGGCGAGGGCCCGGCGTTGCGGGCGGTCTCCAGCCGGGCCAGCGCCTCATGGAGCGGCACATAGGCGTCGATCGCACTGGCCCCGGCGTCCCGCGAACTGGCGTGGGCGGCCTGGCCGGGCACGGAGAGCCGGAAGGTCAGGGCCCCGGCGCTGGCGGTGATGAGGGTCCCGCCGGTGGGCTCGGCGATGACGCAGGCATCGCCGCCGTACCCCCGCTTCAGGGTCCCGAAGGCACCGATCCCCCCATCCTCCTCACCGACGACGAAGTGCACGGCAACACGCCCCCGCAGCCGCACCCCCGCAGTTCGTACGGCGGCCAGCGCAGCGAGATGAGCGACAACCCCCGCCTTCATGTCACAGGCCCCGCGCCCGTGCACGACGTCTCCGGTCACCCTCGGCACGAACGGATCCCCGTCCCAGGCGGCAAGGTCCCCGGGCGGTACGACATCCACATGCCCCTGCAGGACCAGCGTCGGCCCGTCGCCGCCGCCCTCGCTGACCCCCACCAGACCCCACGCCTCCTCGCGCGGCACCTCCATGCCGGGAAACGCCGGGTCGGCCAGCAGCGCGGGCAGATCCATGGGCCACAGATCGACCTCGAGCCCGAGCCGCTCCAGCCACCCCGCCAGCCGATGCTGGATCTCCGACTCGGCGGCGCTCCCGGTCACACTCGGAATCGCGATCAACTCCAGCAGCATCCGCCCGACGGCCGCCTCGTCGACACACGCGAGGACGGCAGCCTCCTGATCACTGAGCACGGCGGCTCCCCTCCCGAGGTCCACTCCCGCTCCGATCATGACTCCCACGAGCCACGGGGAACAGCCCTCGTCCACAGAGCAAGCCACTGACGCCGATCAGGCCCCACCGCCCCCACCCGCACCCGCACCCGCACCCGCACCCGCACCCGCCGAAGGCGAAGCCGAGGCGTCCCGCCTCAGCTCCCCCCGCTCCCCACGATCCCCCCACTCACCGTGAACCCGATAACCGCCCCGCCCCCTTCCCGCCGGAAGGCGAACGGCGCGCCGCCATGTGCCATGGCGACCTCGCGGACGATGGACAGCCCGAGCCCCGACCCCGGCAGGGACCGCGCGTCGGCGGCCCGGTAGAAGCGGTCGAAGATCCGGATCAGGTCGCCCTCGGCGATGCCGGGCCCCCGGTCGAGGACCTCGACCCGGACGGTCCCGAGCCGCGCGGGCCCGGTGATGTTGATCTCGATGGGCGCCTTGCCGCCACGGTCGAACTTCGCCGCGTTCTCGACCAGGTTGGACAGGGCCCGCTGCAGCATCCCGGGCCGCCCGTCCGTACGCGTGTCACCGCTGGCGCGCAGCACGATCTCCCGGCCGGTACGCCGCTTGGCCAGCCCCATCACGTCCTCGGCGATGTCGGCGAGGTCCACCCGCTGCGGCGGCTCGGCGTCGGACTGCCCGGCCGCGAGATCGACCAGCTCGTTGACCAGGTCGGTCAGCTCGCGGGCCTCCTGGGTGAGGTCGGCGACGAGTTCCTCCCGGGTCGCCGGGGGAAGCTCGTCGATCCTGCGCAGCAGCGAGATGTTCGTACGCAGCGAGGTCAGCGGTGTCCGCAGCTCGTGCCCGGCGTCCTGGACCAGCCTGCGCTGGTCCTCCTCCGACTGGGCGAGCCGGCCGAGCATCCGGTCGAAGGCGCGGCCGAGCCGGCCCACCTCGTCCAGGCCCGCGACGGGCACCTCGATGCCCAGCTGGCGGGTGCGGGCCACGTCCTCGGCGGCGGAGGTGAGGACCACCAGGCGCCGGGTGATCCGGCGGGCCAGCCACCAGCCGAAGAGCCCCGCGGCGACCACGACCGCCGCCATCAGGATCAGCGTCCGCTGCTGCAGCGCCCGCAGCAGATCCTCGGTGTCGCTGAACTCCTGCGCGACCTGCACCGCGCCCTTCCCGTCGCCGAGGGAGACGGTGGCGATGCGGAACAGGTCCTCGCCGACCCGGACGTCCTTGTACTGGACCACCCGGCCGGCCGCCTGCGCGATGGCCACGTCCTTGTCCCGGGCGGTGACGGGCAGCACCGGACTGCCGTGGTCGACGATCTGCCCCTGCGCGCCGAGCACCTGGACGTCGGTCCGGGCCGGCCGGACCAGATCGTGGCCGGGGCGGGAGGAGGAGAAGTCCTCGGGGACCATCTCGTGCTGCCGCACCTCGTCCTGCACGTCCTGGACGACCTGTGTGAACACCGACTGCTGGTCGACCCGGACCAGGCGCGCCGCGGAGCCGTAGGACAGGATGCCGACGAGGATGGTCACGGCCGCGGTGACGGCCGCGAAGGACACCGCGAAGGTGGTGCGCAGGGACACGAGCTTGGGACGGGGCCCGGCCGGCAGCCGCCAGCGGTGGCTCACTAGTCCTCCCGCAGCACGTAACCCACGCCCCGGACGGTGTGGATCAGCTGGGGAGCGCCGGGCTCGTCCAGCTTGCGGCGCAGGTAGCCGACGTAGACGGCGAGATTCTTCGAGCCGGGACCGAAGTCGTAGCCCCAGATGCGGTCGTAGATCGTGGAGTGGTCGAGGACGATGCCCGCGTTGCGGACCAGCAGCTCCAGCAGCTCGAACTCGGTGCGGGTCAGCTCCAGCTCACGCCCTCCGCGCCAGGCCCGGCGGGCCTGGAGGTCCATCCGGATCCCGGCGGCCTCCACCTGCCGGTCGGAGACCTGTGCCTCCCGCCCGCCGTCACCGCCGGGACCCGCGCCGCCACCGCCCGCGGGCACCGGGCTGGTACGGCGCAGCAGGGCCCGCAGCCGTGCGAAGACCTCTTCCACGTCGAACGGCTTGACGACGTAGTCGTCGGCGCCGGCGTCCAGGCCCGCGATGCGGTCGGCGGTCTCCACCAGGGCGGTGAGCATGAGGATCGGGGTGCGGTCGCCCTCGGCCCGCAGCACCCGGCAGACCTGGAGCCCGTCGATGCCCGGCATCATCACGTCGAGCAGGAGGACGTCCGGCGGGGTCTTGTGGGCCTGCGCCAGCGCTTCCACGCCGTCGGCCACCGCCGTCACCTCGTACCCCTCCAGGGTCAGGGCACGCTCCAGGGCATGACGGATGGCACGGTCGTCTTCGGCGAGCAGCACAGTCTGGGGCACATCCCCAGTCTGCCAAGGCCTCCGGCGGTTCGGCCGGGACGAGCGGGTCTACGATCACCCTTTTTACCCGCCTCTCACCGTCACAGGAGCAACCCGGAGCGGAGGCCCACCGTCTTTTCACCGTCACGCGCCGAGCCGGGCCAGCCGCTCCTCGAACGGCACGACCGCGAGGTCGTCCGCGGCCGCGCGGTCGTCCTCGGCCGGCCGGGCCGCCGACAGCCCCTGCATCAGGGCCGCCAGCTCCGCCGCCGCCCGCTCGGTCCGCTCGGGCAGGCCCTCCGCACCCCAGTCCTCCGAGGCTGCGTACACGGCGGTGGGTACGGCCACGGCCCGGAGGTAGGCGAACAGCGGCCGGAGCGCGTGCTCCAGCACCAGGGAGTGGCGGGCCGTACCGCCGGTCGCCGCGATCAGCACCGGCTTGCCCACCAGGGCATCCTTGTCCAGCACGTCGAAGAACGACTTGAACAGCCCGCTGTACGACGCGCTGAACACGGGCGTGACCACGATCAGCCCGTCCGCCTCGGTCACCGCGTCCAGCGCGGCGGCCAGGGCGCGGCCGGGAAACCCGTTGGTGAAGTTGTGCGCGATCTCGACCGCGAGGTCGCGCAGCTCGATCACCTGGATGTCCGCGGCCGTGTGACGGTCCACGGCGGCGGCCAGCCGGTCGCCCAGCAGCCGGGTGGAGGACGGGACGCTCAGCCCCGCCGAGACGACGACGAGCTTCATTCGGCGGTCACTCCTTCGGAGTCGGATGAAGCAGAGGAGTCGGAGGAGGAGTCAGCAGCGGCGGCGAGCAGGGAAGCGTGCGTGGGGGCCTCCGGCACGTTTGCCGGGCGCCCGTTCGCGAACTCCTTGCGCAGCACCGGTACGACCTCCTCGCCCAGCATGTCGAGCTGCTCGAGCACCGTCTTCAGCGGCAGCCCCGCGTGGTCCATCAGGAAGAGCTGACGCTGGTAGTCGCCCGCGTACTCACGGAAGCCCAGCGTCTTCTCGATCACCTGCTGCGGCGAGCCGACCGTCAGCGGGGTCTGGTCCGTGAAGTCCTCCAGCGAGGGCCCGTGCCCGTACACCGGCGCGTTGTCGAAGTACGGACGGAACTCGCGCACGGCGTCCTGGGAGTTCTTGCGCATGAACACCTGACCGCCCAGCCCGACGATCGCCTGCTCCGGGGTGCCGTGCCCGTAGTGCGCGAACCGCTTCCGGTAGAACTCGACCATCCGCTTGGTGTGGTCGGCGGGCCAGAAGATGTTGTTGTGGAAGAAGCCGTCGCCGTAGTACGCGGCCTGCTCGGCGATCTCCGGGGAGCGGATCGAGCCGTGCCAGACGAACGGCGGCACGTCGTCCAGCGGCCGCGGCGTGGACGTGAAGCCCTGCAGCGGCGTGCGGAACTTGCCCTCCCAGTCGACGACGTCCTCGCGCCAGAGCCGGCGCAGCAGCGCGTAGTTCTCGATGGCGAGGTTGATGCCCTCACGGATGTCCTGGCCGAACCAGGGGTACACCGGCCCGGTGTTGCCGCGGCCCATCATCAGGTCGACCCGCCCGTCGGCCAGGTGCTGGAGCATCGCGTAGTCCTCCGCGATCTTCACCGGGTCGTTGGTGGTGATCAGCGTGGTGGAGGTGGAGAGGATCAGCCGCTCCGTCCGCGCAGCTATGTAGCCGAGCATCGTCGTCGGCGAGGACGGCACGAAGGGCGGGTTGTGGTGCTCGCCGGTGGCGAAGACATCCAGGCCGACCTCCTCGGCCTTGAGCGCGATGGCGACCATGGCCTTGATCCGCTCGCGCTCGGTCGGCGTACGCCCCGTGGTGGGGTCCGGCGTGACGTCGCCGACCGTGAAGATCCCGAACTGCATGGTCGCTCACCCTCCAGGTTGTTGACTGTTCAACTATACCCCTGGAACGGTGGCCCGGTCCGAGCTATTCCCCATGTCCCCCTACAGCGGCTTCACGAAGTGGAAGGCCCCGATCTCCATCCGTTCCCGCAGGTAGAAGCGGTGGGCGGCGGTGCGCTGGGTGCCCGAGTCGAGGTTCAGCTCATGACAGCCGAGCGCCCGGCCGCGCTCCTCCAGGTGTGCGAGGAGCGCCCGGCCGACCCCGCCGGACCGGGCGGCCGGGGCGGTCACCAGGTCGTCGACGTACAGCTGACGCAGCGAGACGGTGTTGACCAGCACCCGCCAGCCGGCCACCCCCACACAGGCCCCGTCCTCGTCGTAGGCGGCGGAGAAGCGCAGCCCCTGCGCGCTCCCCTCCTCGCACACCCGGGCGAACAGCTCCTCGGTGAGATGCGGACGCAGCTCCCGCAGCACGGGCAGCACCCCGGTCCCGAGCCTCGGGTCCCCCGGCTCCAGCTCCATGATCTTCATGCCCGCACCCTAGGGGGCACTCCCCCACCCGCACTACGGGACCAGCACCAGCCGTCCCCGCACTCCGCCCTCGGTCAGCCGCGCGTGCGCCTTCGCGGCCTCCTCCAGGCCGTACGTCTGCGCCACCCGGAGGCTCAGCACCCCTTCGTCCACGAGCCGGGCCAGCTCCGCCAGCCGGGCCCCGTCGGCGCTCACCATCACGGCCGTGGTCCGCACCCCGCGGACGGAGTCGGGCTGCCCGCCGGGCCGGGCGCTGACGAAGACACCCCCGTCGCGCACCCACTCCAGCGCCGGCTCACCGAGCATCGCCGCGTCCAGCACCGCGTCCACGCCGGCCGGGGCGACCCCCTCGGTCGTGAAGTCCGTGGCCCCGAAGGACCGCACCAGCTCCTCGTCGGCCGCCCGGGCCTGCCCGGTCACCGCGATCCCCCGGTGCGCGGCCAGCTGCACGGCGAACCCGCCCACCGCGCCCGCAGCTCCGGTCACCAGCAGCGACGCGCCCGGCGCCAGCTCCATCAGGTCGAGGGCCTGGACGGCGGTCAGCGCGTTCAGCGGCAGGGTGCCGGCGTGCACCGCGTCCACCGTGGCGGGGGCCTTGGCCACCGCGTCCGCCGGTACGACGACGTACTCGGCGTGCGCGCCCAGCGGATCGGCCACGCCCGCCGCCAGGGCCACCACCTGGTCGCCGACCTGCCAGGCCACGGCATCGCCCACCGCGTCCACCGTCCCGGCCACGTCCCAGCCGAGCCCCAGCGTCTTGCCGGTGCCGCCGAAGGCACCGGCCCGCACGGCCAGGTCCACGGGGTTCACCGCACTGGCCGCCACCTTGATCCGCACCTGCCGCGCCCCCGGCTCCGGCACCGCCACATCCACGATCTCCACGGCCTCCGGACCGCCGAACGTCGTCACCACAGCAGCACGCATGTCAACTCTCCCCGATCACAAGGCATTTGATGTACTTCGCGGCAATTTCCCGGCCGCAGCACCAACCCTAGGAGAGCTACTATCCATAGGTAAGTAGTTACCTGAGAGTGCGTAGGGGACCCGGAGGAGAGCCATGGCGACCATGAGTGCAGCCCAGCGGCGCGAGCAGGCCCGTATCGACTACGACGCCTTCCTGGCCGCCTGCCCCACCAACCACCTCCTCGGCAGGCTCAGCGACAAGTGGGTCGGCCTCGTCGTCGCCGCCCTGTCCCCCGGCCCCCTGCGCTACAGCGACATCGGCCGCAAGGTCGCCGGCGTCAGCCCCAAGATGCTCACCCAGACCCTGCGCACCCTGGAGCGCGACGGCATCGTCTCCCGCACGGTCACCCCGTCGGTCCCGGTCCGGGTCGACTACGAACTCACCCCGCTCGGCCGCAGCCTCGCCGGCCTGCTGACCGCGGTGAAGGCGTGGGCGGAGACCCACTTCGAGGAGGTCCGGGAAGCCCGCGAGCGCTACGACGCGGAGAACCCCGCCTGAGCGGGAGACGGGCCTTTTGCCGCCTCGGCAAAAGGGCTGGGGCGCGGCCGGTGTCCGGCCACAGCATGGCCGGACAGACGCTCCCCGAAACCGCGAGGTAGGCCGTGACCGCAATCGCCGCGCCGCACCCTGTCCACCCGCCCCTCCTCAGCGCACGCAGGCGCTGGACGGTGCTGGCCGTCTGCTGTCTGAGCATGTTCCTGGTGGGCCTCGACACCACCATCGTCAACGTGGCCCTGCCCGCCGTGGGCGAGGGCCTGGGCATCGGGACACGGAGCCTCGAATGGACCGTGGACGCGTACACGCTCGTCCTGGCCAGTCTCCTGATCTCCTCCGGCGCGCTGGCGGACCGGCTGGGCCGCCGCCGGGTGTTCCAGTCGGGCCTCGCCGTCTTCGGCGCCGCCTCGCTGCTGTGCGCACTCGCACCGTCGGTGGGTGTGCTCGTCGGGGCCCGCGCGCTGCAGGGAGTGGGCGCCTCGATGCTGAGCCCCGTGGCTCTGGCCATCGTGGTGAACGCGATGCCGGATCCGCGGGAGCGAGCGCAGGCGATCGGCGTCTGGGCAGCGGTCTTCGGGCTCAGCATGGCCGCAGGCCCGGTCACGGGCGGCGCACTCATCGCGGCCTTCGGCTGGCGGTCGGTGTTCTGGATCAACGCACCGGTCATCGTGGCCGCCCTCGTCCTCAGCGCGGTGTTCGTACCGGAATCCCGGGCCGCGCACGGGAGGCGGCGGCTCGACGCCCCGGGTCAGATCCTGCTGACCGTGGTCATCGGGGTCACGGTCGCCGTCCTCATCGAAGGGCCGCGCATCGGCTGGACCTCGCCCGCGGCCCTGGCCGCGTACGCGGTGGCGACCCTGGCCACAGCCGGTTTCGTACGGGTCGAGACCCGTCGGCACGAACCCCTCATGGACCTGCGGCTCTTCCGGCGGCCGGCCTTCAGCGGTGCGGTCCTCGGCGCCGTGGCGGTCTTCGTCGCCCTGAACGTGACCCTGCTGCTCAACACCCTCTACCTGCAGCACACCCGGGGATGGACACCCCTGGCCGCCGGCACCGCAACCCTGCCCATGGCCCTCGGGGCAACCCTCTGCGCACCCCTGTCCGGGCACCTGGTCGGCCGTACCGGACCCCGGCCGCCGCTCCTCCTGGCCGGCGGCCTCATCACCGCGGGCGGTCTCGGCCTGCTCGGGCTCGACCGGCACACGGGCCTGCCGCTGCTCCTGACGGCCTACGCGCTCATCGGCGCCGGATTCGGCTTCGCCAACGCCCCGATCACCAACACCGCGGTGAGCGGACTGCCGCCCGCCCGGGCCGGGGTGGCCGGAGCCATCACCTCCACCGCACGCCAGCTCGGCTCCGCGCTCGGCATCGCGATCGCCGGCGGCCTGGCCGCGGGCACCAGCGCCGCCGGGCTCGCCCACGCGTCCCGGCCGGGCTGGATCACGGTCGCCGCCTGCGGCCTCCTGCTCCTCCTCGTGGCCCAGGCGTCACGCCGACCGAAGGACACCCGCTAGTGCCCCGGCAGGCAGCGTTTGCTCGTCAAGGAGCGGCGTCCGGTGCGTGCTCTCGGCGTGCCGACCGGAAGTCCTCGTACTGGACGTACTTGGGCTTTCGGCCGGTGCGGCGAGAGTGCGTGCCGGGCGTCGCGACGGGGCGACCGTTGCCTGCCGGGGCACTAGCCACGCCCCTCCCGCAACCGGGCGATCTGCTCCCCGCTGAACTCCACCGTCCGCTCCATGTGCCGGACGATCACGGCCAGCTCGGCGTCGTCCAGCTCGTCGAAGATCCGGGACCAGTCACCGGCCAGCGAGTCCCACATCCGCCCGAAGTCGGCGATCTTCTCCGGCACGGTCGCCACCAGCACCCGCCGCCGGTCCGTGTCGTCCCGCTGCCGGACGACGTACCCCGCCCGCTCCAGCCGGTCCACCAGCCGGGTCGCCGAACCGGTCGTCAGCCCCGTCAGCTCCGCGACCCGGCCCGTGGTGACCGGCTCCGCCTCCAGCGTGAGCAGGTTCAGGCACTGCAGGTCGGTGGGGTGCAGCCCGATCCGGTCGGCGACGGCCTGGTTGAACAGGGCGTACGACGCCATGTACCGCCGGGACACCACGGACAGCTCCGCCAGCAGCCTGGACCGCCCGGTCCCGTTCCCGGCCATGCCGCACTCCCCTTCGTCTGCGTGGTGCAGAGATCGTACGACGGTGCGGGCTCCTCAGAAGGCGTACGCGTCCCCGGTGTCGAGGACGAGGACCTTCAGCTGGTCGTTCGAGCGGTCCCGGTCGACCGCACCGCCGTTCCAGGCGGTGTCCACCTCCAGCATGAACTCCGACGGCGCCTCCGCGAGCCGCACGGCCACCGTGATCTGCTCCCCGGTCTCGTCCGCGTCCAGCGCCGCGGTGTCGCACACGACCGTCCGCTCGTCCGCCCGCGCGCACCCGTCCGGCAGCAGCTGCCGCTCGGCGAGCGGCACCGACCAGCGCAGCCGCACACTCGCGCCGGACACGGCCGAGGGCCCGTCGTTGTGCGGACTGACCCGGACCTCCACCTGGTCCCCGCGCATGACGGCGCTCCCGTGGAAGGACAGATCGGCCTCCGGCCCGGCCGCGGCCCCGGCCGGCCCTGCCACACCCGCGGCCACCATCACGGCACCGCACGCACCCAGCACCCATGACCTCATCCGCATGCCACCTCGCCTCAGACCTCGTCCCGTATGCCGTACCGATGTATGCCACGCGAGCCGGCCGTCAGGCGCCCTCCATCAGGTGACACCACACCCGCGTGCGAATCTGCCTCCATGTCGATCCTCCGCTCCGCCGCCCTCTTCGTCGTCGCCGCACTGTTCGAGATCGGCGGCGCCTGGCTGGTCTGGCAGGGCGTGCGCGAGCACCGCGGCTGGCTGTGGATGACCGGCGGGGTCCTCGCCCTGGGCGCCTACGGTTTCGTCGCCACCTTCCAGCCGGACGCGCACTTCGGCCGCATCCTGGCCGCGTACGGCGGGATCTTCGTGGCCGGTTCGATCCTGTGGGGCGTGGTCGCCGACGGCTTCCGGCCCGACCGCTGGGACATCACCGGGGCCCTCATCTGCCTCGCCGGCATGGCGGTGATCATGTGGGCCCCGAGAAGCGGCGCCTGAACCTCGAATACGCTGGACGGAGCGCCGACCCTTCTCTCTTCCAGGAGCAGCCCATGGCCCCCGCCCCGCTTGCAGCGTCCCGCATCGCCGTCATCACGGGTGCGAGCAGCGGCATCGGCGCCGCCACGGCCCGGCAGCTCGCCGAGGCCGGCTACCGCGTCGTCCTCACGGCCCGCCGCGTGGACCGGATCGAGGCGCTGGCGAAGGAGATCAACGCGGCCGGCCACTCGGCGACGGCCTACCAGCTGGACGTGACGGACCGCGCGGCGGTCGACGAGTTCGCCACGGCCTTCGAGACGATCGGTGTGCTGGTCAACAACGCCGGCGGGGCCCTGGGCGCGGACCCGGTGGCCACCGGCGACCCGGCCGACTGGCGCACGATGTACGAGACGAACGTCCTCGGCACCCTGAACCTCACGCAGGCCCTGCTCCCCAAGCTGGAGGCGAGCGGCGACGGAGTGGTGGTCGTGGTGTCCTCCACGGCGGGCCACGGCACCTACGAGGGCGGCGGAGGCTACGTGGCCGCCAAGCACGGCGCGCACGTCCTCGCCGAGACCCTGCGCCTGGAGATCGTCGGCCTGCCGGTCCGGGTGATCGAGATCGCCCCCGGCATGGTCAAGACGGAAGGGTTCGCGCTGACCCGCTTCGGCGGCGACGCGGAGAAGGCGGCCAAGGTCTACCAGGGCGTGGCCGAGCCCCTCACCGCCGACGACGTGGCCGAGACGATCACCTGGGCGGTCACCCGCCCCAGCCACGTCAACGTGGACCTCCTGGTCCTGCGCCCCCGCGCCCAGGCCTCCAACACCAAGGTGCACCGGGAGCTGTGATGGCGGACGACGACTCGCTCGAAAAGCGCCGCCTGGCCCAGGAGACGAAGAACGAACGCCAGGTCTGGTACTTCCTGGCCTACTTCCTCTTCGGCATCCACTTCGTGGCGTTCGTGATGATCTACGCGGTGCGCCACGCGAAGTGAGCCACGAGTAACTCACAAGGGCGAACCTCATCGATCACCCGATCGTCGACAGAACAGTCACTCTAGGCTCACGCCACAACATCAATGCGACGGCCCTCGGCAGGGATGCAGCCCAGCCGAGGGCCTGACCAGCATGGAAGTGGAGGCTTCCCTGTGGCTGCATGCGAGCCTAATGCCCACCGGTTCATGGACCTCACGGTCCCCGAGTACGCGTACATGTTTGGCTTCTTGCAGGCGGACGGGCATCTCAAGCAAGGGCCGGGACAGAAAGGCCGGTTGAGCGTCGAGATCAGCGCCCGGGACATCGGCCTTCTGCGCAAGTTCCAGAAGCTGACGCCGTACTACAGCAGCGTCACCCAGCGCACGCGGTCCACGAACTTCACCGAGATCCACACTTCCGCCACCTGGAGTTTGTGCTCACTCGAAGCCAGGACGACCCTCAACGAACTCGGCCTGCCTTACGGCCGTAAATCACAGACGATCGCCCCGCCGCGCGGCCGGTCTCGCAGCGCGACCACCTCCGGGGACTCATCGACGCAGACGGCTCAGTCGGCTTTACGGGAAAGGGATTTCCCTTCGTCTCCCTGACCACGGCCAGCGCAGCCGTCGCCTCCCACCTGTGTCAGTACGCACAGGAGGCAACCGGAGCCGAGCGGAGTATCAAGCGGAACACCCGAGACAGCATCTACAACATCTTGTACGTAATGGAGGTGGCCCAGCGTCTTGCAGCCGACCTCTACTACCCCGGCTGCCTGTCTCTGGACCGCAAGAGCGCTGCCGCCGACACTCTAGCCGCCTGGGTGCGCCCCACCGGGATGAGGGCAGCGCACACGCAGCGACGCTGGAATGAGCAGGAGGATCGGATCCTGCTGCAGATCAACCGCCCAACGGCGGCCGCCGAGGCACTCGGCAGGACAGTCCAGAGCTGCAATCTCCGCCTGTGGCGCCTGCGCACGGGCCAAGTCCCAAGGCCCAGCGAGCAGTAACCGAACGAGGAGAGGCCTCCCGGCGGTAAAGCCGGGGGCCTCGCGTCAGCCCTTCACACAGACGACCTGCTTCAGCTTCGCCACGACCTCCACGAGATCCCGCTGCTGGTCGATGACCTGGTCGATCGACTTGTAGGCGCCCGGGATCTCGTCCACGACACCGGAGTCCTTACGGCACTCCACGCCCCGGGTCTGATCCTCCAGGTCCTTGGTCGAGAAGCGCCGCTTGGCCGCGTTACGGCTCATCCGCCGACCCGCGCCGTGCGAGGCCGAGTTGAAGGACTTCTCGTTCCCGAGGCCCTTGACGATGTACGAGCCCGTGCCCATCGAGCCCGGGATGATCCCGTAGTCGCCGGAGCCGGCCCGGATCGCGCCCTTGCGGGTGACCAGCAGGTCCATCCCCTCGTACCGCTCCTCCGCCACGTAGTTGTGGTGGCAGGAGATCTCCGGCTCGAAGGTCGGCTTCGCCTTCTTGAACTCCTTGCGGATCACGTCCTTCAGGAGCGCCATCATGATCGTGCGGTTGTACTTGGCGTACTCCTGCGCCCAGAACAGGTCGTTGCGGTAAGCCGCCATCTGCGGGGTGTCCGAGACGAACACCGCGAGGTCGCGGTCGACCAGGCCCTGGTTGTGCGGGAGCTTCTGGGCCACGCCGATGTGGTGCTCGGCGAGTTCCTTGCCGATGTTCCTGGATCCGGAGTGGAGCATGAGCCACACCGAACCGGATGTATCGACACATATCTCAACAAAATGGTTCCCCCCGCCGAGAGATCCCATTTGCGCAACCGCCCGCTCCCGCCGGAACTTCACCGCCTCGGCAACCCCGTCAAACCGCCCCCAGAACTCGCCCCACCCGGCAGTAGCCAGCCCATGGAACTGTCCCGGCTCAACGGGAGCCTCGTGCATCCCCCGCCCCACCGGAATCGCCTGCTCGATCTTCGACCGCAGCCGCGACAGATCCCCCGGCAGGTCGTTGGCGGTCAGCGACGTCTTCACCGCCGACATCCCGCAGCCGATGTCCACGCCCACCGCGGCAGGGCACACCGCGCCCTGCATGGCGATGACCGACCCGACCGTCGCGCCCTTTCCGAAGTGCACGTCCGGCATCACGGCCAGGCCCTTGATCCAGGGCAGGGTGGCGACGTTCTGGAGCTGGCGCAGGGCCACGTCCTCCACCGTCGCGGGGTCCGTCCACAGCCGGATCGGTACCTTCGCGCCCGGCATCTCCACGTACGACATGACGTTCCTCAATTCCCCCGACAACAGATCAATTGGCTTAAAAGCAACAAAACGCAAATGCGACGCCAAGATCTATGAAAAGGGACAAGGGACCGGCGTCCACGGCAGTGCGTGCGATACACATTGTGTCCAGGGAGCGCCCCGCTGCGGCAAGCGATTAACCAGCGGGGACACTGGACCACCGAGCGAGTACACACCGTCGAGAGGAGACCGACCGTGCAGCGGAAGGCGTACGTAACCGGCACCGCCGCCCTCCTCGCGGCACTGCTGGCCGGCTGCACGAGCGGCTCCGGCGGCGACAGCCCTACGGACAACGCCAACCCCGGCGACGCCGGTACGGCGACGGTCGCGGCCCAGCCCGGCAAGTACCGCACCCTCCCCGAGCCGTGCGGCGTGATCGACCACGACACCCTCGACTCGCTGCTGCCCGGCATCAAGCAGCTCACCGACCCCGATCAGCGGGACAAGGCGTACCAGGGCGAGGCCACGCTCACCTACAACACCGACCGCAAGGTCGGCTGCCACTGGAAGGTGGAGTCCGCCGACGCCACCGACCGCCTCTCCGTCGACTTCGAGCGCGTGGTCTCGTACGACAACGCGGTCAGCGACGACGACCAGGCGCAGAAGCTGTTCCAGGAGAAGGAGACGGCCGCCGACCTGCCCGAGTCGAGCTCCGCCACCTCCTCCCCCTCCTCCCCCTCCTCCTCCGCCACCACCACCGCCACGGCCACGCCCACCCCTACGGCCACCGCGAGCGACGACGCGTCCCCCTCCGCCACGGAGACCTCCCCGGACGCCACTCCGGCCGATCTCCAGCCCCGCGTGCTGTCCGACCTCGGTGACGAGGCGTATCTGGACGACCAGCTGGGCAGCTCCGGTTCGACCGCCGAACCGCGGACGGTCACTGTGGTGTTCCGCACGTCCAACGTCGTCGTCACCATCGAGTACGAGGAGCAGCCGACGGCCACCGGAACGGTGCCGGACAGCAAGGAAATGCAGGACAGGGCCCGTGATCTGGCCTCCCAACTGGCCGACGCGCTGGGCGGCTGACCCCCGCCGAAGTCCCTTCCGCCGCCACCCGCAAAGCGCGCGAACGGAAACCGCGCAGCTCCTTCACCGCGTACGGTGGCCCCGCAGGAACCCGCACGAACACCGAGCGTCACGAGTGAAGGAACCATGCAGCGAGCAGCCCAGCGAGACGTCCGTGCCCGAGACCAGCGCGCCAAGCGCCTGCGCCGTGCTCTTGTCTGCGCGGCAGCCGTTCCCGCGGTCCTGATCACCGCCGCCTGCTCCTCGGACAGCGGCGACTCCAAGGACAAGAGCGGCGCCGACGCCCAGCAGACCGCGAGCAGCGGCTCCACGCAGCAGCCCTCGGCGAGCGCGTCCCCGACCGTGCAGGCGGCCGCGTACAAGAAGCTTCCCGAGCCGTGCGCGGTGCTGTCGAAGGACACCCTGGCCGATCTGGTACCGAAGGGCACCAAGTCGGGCAAGGAGGGCACCTCCGACGACGCCGCCACCCGCTCCTCCTGCTCCTGGAGCAGCCTGGACAACAACGGCACCAAGGGCTCGCAGTTCCGCTGGCTCAACGTCTCCCTGCTGCGCTTCGACTCGGACGCGGGCCGCGGCTCCGGCGACAAGCAGGCGCACACGTACTTCGCCCAGCAGGTCAGCGACGCGCAGAGCGTGTCCGGCGCCAAGAACACCAAGGCGCAGCCGGTCGCGGGGACGGGCACCGAGGCGACGGCGGTGCGCTACGACCTGAAGAAGAAGGAGGGCGCCTTCAAGCAGCAGACGGTGGTCGCCCGGGTCGAGAACGTGGTCATCACGCTCGACTACAACGGCGCCGGTCTCGCGGGCGAGAAGACGCCGGACGCGGACGAACTGACCAAGGCGGCGGAGAAGGCCGTCAAGGAGGCGCTCGCGGCGGTCTCGGCCGCCAACAGTGAAGGTTCCAAGGGCAGTTCCTCCACGAAGCCCTCGTCTTCGCCCTCCAGGTCGGCGTCCAAGCCCTCCTCCTCCAGCGCATCTCCGTCCAAGTCGGCCGCCAAGAAGAACTGACCGGCCTCACGTTCGTCGCACGCGTATGCCACTCTGTTGCGCGCAACAACACGCAAGGGGAGGGGAGTACGAGTGGCCGCGCCAATGCAGCTGACTCGGATGCACCGGATACTCATCGGCGTGGTCGTCTCCGGCGCGTTGATCATCGCCGGCATCGGCTTCGCCGGTTCGTACGCGGCCGTCCGTGAGCTGGCCATCAAAAAGGGCTTCGGGAACTTCTCCTACGTCTTCCCGATCGGTATCGACGCGGGCATCTGTGTCCTACTCGCCCTTGACCTGCTGCTGACCTGGATCCGCATCCCGTTCCCGCTCCTGCGTCAGACGGCCTGGCTCCTGACGGCGGCGACCATCGCCTTCAACGGCGCCGCCGCCTGGCCGGACCCGCTGGGCGTGGGCATGCACGCGGTGATCCCGATCCTGTTCGTGGTCGCCGTCGAGGCGGCCCGGCACGCGATCGGCCGCATCGCCGACATCACGGCCGACAAGCACATGGAGGGCGTCCGCCTCACCCGCTGGCTCCTCTCCCCGGTCCCGACCTTCCTCCTCTGGCGCCGCATGAAGCTGTGGGAGCTGCGCTCCTACGACCAGGTCATCAAGCTCGAACAGGAACGTCTCGTCTACCAGGCGAGGCTGCACGCCCGCTTCGGCCGAGCCTGGCGCCGCAAGGCCCCGGTGGAGTCGCTGATGCCCCTGAGGCTGGCCCGGTACGGCGTGCCTCTGGCGGAGACGGCTCCGGCGGGGCTTGCGGCGGCGGGCATCGAGCCGGCGCTGCTGCCGCCGACCCCGCAGCCCCAGCTGGCCGCGGCCGGTGCGCAGCCGGCGAACGGCCCGCAGCTCGCGGCCGATGCCGTAGCTGTGGGCAATCGGGCCGCCGGGGCGGCACAGATGGGCGCGGCGGCACCTCCCGGCGAGCAGCGCCCCCTGCTCCCCCACCAGCGCACCGCGGAGCCGGAGAACGTCCCGGACGAAGAGAGCCCCTGGTTCCAGACCCCGCGCGAGGTCGACTACCACGGCGGCTACGACCCCGCCTTCAACCCGGCCCCGGACCCTCAGTACGTTCCCGAGGAACAGTACGAGGAGTGGTACGAGGAACAGCCCCAGGAGCAGTTCCAGCAGCCCTCGTCGGAGGACACCGGCAGTTTCCCCATCCCCGTGGGCCCGAACCGCACCCGTGAACTGGGTGAGGGCGGCGGCCCGCCGGAGCCGGACGAGGAGGCCTTCTACCAGGTCTTCCGCCAGTCGATCGACGGCAGCTACCCCACCGCCGGACAGTTCCGCGGTGACGTGGAGGCGACGTACGGCATCTCGCTGCCGCAGCGCGAAGCCGAACGCATGGTCAACCGGTTCACCAACCGCCACACGGCGGAACTGCAGGACGACCACATCGCATAGCGACGACCACATCGCGTGGAAGGCGCCCGGTGTCGAAAAGCACCGGGCGCCTTCCTCTGCGTGGAGACGGCCTTTGATCCCGACGCTTCGCCACCGGTCCGTCACTGCGGGCAGGGCAGCACCCCGGGCCGGGCGGGCGGGGTGCCGGCCACGGCCGCGTCGTACAGACGCCGGATGTCGGAGCCGAAGTACGGGCTGTAGGAGATGTCGGCGGTGGGCCCGCCGGTCTTCCAACCGCCGATGCTCCCGACCACGTCGCCCCTCCCGGTGTGCGTGTTGAAGTTCGCCAGGAACGGGCCGCCACTGGTTCCCGACCGGTAGTCGTCGCAGGCGATCCGCAGGTACGAGCCGGGCGTGCCGTCGGTCGGCGTGAACTTCCTCGTGGAGTTGGTGCAGGTCAGAGGTTGCCGGTCCGTGCCCGGATAGCCGATCAGCCTGACTCGGGGAAACGCGTAACCGCGCTCGGTGACAAGGTTGTTGCCGCCCACGACGTCCTGCACCCGCTTGCCGTCGCTGCGCGCTCCGAGCCGTGCGAACGCCACGTCCCACGGCGCGCCCTTCGTGTGCCCGCGGTCGTAGTAGCGCTTGTCGATCCAGACCTGGCTGCGCCCTCTGGAGTCGGTGTCGACCGGGAAGATCCCATGCGGTCGGGGCCTGGCCGCGGTCCACTGCGGCACGAACGCCAGGGAACCGGTCCCGGCCCTCGCGTCCAGGCAATGGCCCGCGGTCAGCACGATGTTGTGGTGCGCGCTGTTGATCACACTCGCGGTGCAGAAGTAGGAGCCGCTGCCCCGCTGCACATACATCCGCCCGATCATCGGCAGCCCGCCGAAGTGCGAACTCCCCGGGCCGACCCCGGCACGCTGTGACGAGGACCTTCCCGAGTTCGGAGACGTGGCATCGGCCGGCGCCGGGCGCCCGTCGTCCGGAAGCGGCTTCGCCTCGGCCATGCGCCGGTCGGTCCAGAACCGCTGCGCCGCCGCGGCGGTCCAGCGGGGCGCCTCCACGTGCCCGGAAGGCGACGGGTCCGCGGCACTGGCCGTGCCTACGACACCCGACGTCGAGACCAGGAAGGCGATCGCTCCGGCGGCCCTGCGTAACGCTATATGGCGCTTCATTTGGTGCACTCCCCCAGTGGGCTGTCGGACAGGACGAGCCGACGATAGGGGGTCATCACTCGAGAGTCGAACTATTTACTTTTACCTTCCATTTGCCTTTAGTATGCAAGGGCCAGATTGACGCCCCGAGCACCCAACCCAGATAGTTTCGATATAAACCATTTCGCCGACAAGAGGGCCCCGGCTCGGATTTCGGCGACTTCGACCTGACGCCACATCATGCGTCTGACCTGCAAAGAAGGTGATCACCCGGAGCGGCTCACCGAAATTCCATGAATCGCCTCTTCCGCTTTTGCATCCCCCTCCCGCACGCAAGATTGGCTCGAAATAATTCCCTTGACGAAGATCCTGCTCTGAGTTTCGATGGCGATCGACCGTATCGTCACACGGGGAAATTCACTTCTTTCAGGGGGATTCGCATGCCTAGTTCCCGTACCAAGCTGCTCACGCTCACTACCGCCTCGGCATTAGCTGCGTTGCTCGCCGTCACCGTAACGCCGGCTGCCGAGGCCAACGACGGACAGCGAGCCACCACCACCGACGCCGCGCTCCTCGCTCACGCCAAGAAGGTCGCACCGCTGAACGCCGTCGCCAACGCCCTCGGCGACCAGGGCCGTGGCGCGTTCGCCGACACCTACAGCGACCAGCACGTCGACGAGGACGGCGGCTTCGTCACCCTCTACGCCACCGACAGCGCCCGGGCCACGAAGCTGATCGCCGCCGCCAAGCACGCCCACCCGACGATCAACACCGCGCTGATACGCGTTCAGCACGCCGATTTCAGCAGGAAGGTGCTGGACCGGGAGATCGACAAGATCTTCCCGCTGGGCGCCGTCAAGGACGCCTCGAAGGAGGTGTACTTGGGCGCCTCGCCCAAGGCCGACGGCTCCGGCATCACCGTCGAGGTCAAGCCGAGCGCGCTGCGCCGGGTCAAGGCACAGGGCAACCGGCTGGACGGCATCCCCGTCACCTACGTATCCGGCAAGATCAAGACGGCGGCCTCCTGGCGCTGGAACGACTCCCGTCCGCAGATCGGCGGCGACGCCATCATCGGCAACGCCCGCACGCCCGGCTATGTCCATCACTGCACTTCCGGCATCGCCGCCGAGAACTCGCACGGACGCGACTACCTCATCACCGCCGCCCACTGCTACCCCAACGGCGCGGGAGTCTACGGTGAGGGCGCGCGCACCGGCGACTGGGACGCCGGCACCAAGGGCCACTACCTCGGCAAGATCAGCAGCACCAAGGACGGGTGGGACGCCCAGCTCATCGACAGCGGCCTCTACAACGGCAGGGGCTTCAACTCGGACGAGGCCGACAAGCCCACCGGCAAGTGGTACGCCGTCAACAACTACGCCTATTCCTACAACGGACAGACGGTCTGCCAGGACGGCGCCCGCTCGTACTACGACGGCAAGGGTGTCCCCTGCGGCATCAAGACCACCAGCGACGACTACAGGTACACCATCCAGTGGGATGACGGCTCAACCCACCGCATACGGGGTGTCCAGGGCCGCGGGTCCTACACCCTCACCCAGGGCGACTCCGGTGGCCTTGTCTTCACGGTCAACGACAGGACCCACCGCCAGGCGCGCGGAATCGTCTCCGCCAACCGCGGTACGCGGGAGATGTACTGGACGGAGGCCTCTGACATCCTCCGCAATTTCCACCTGAAGCTGAACCCTCACCAGTAACCCGGCACCACCGCGAGGGGCACCACGGAGCTACCACCCGGAGCCCGTGGTGCCCCTCACGCGTGCGTACGGCTCCCCGTGCGGGACCGCCCACGACCGCCCCGTCGAACCCGTCGAATTCATCGGCCGCAAGGCCCCAACCGGACGGGGGAGTTGTTCGTGATACCGGGTGAGGGGATCGGAGGGAACGTGGCCGAATGGTCAAGGCTGCTGTCCGAGCTGGCGCAGGAGCGCGGCGCGGAGCTGAACCGGTACGGCTTCCTGCTGTGCGGCGATCGCGCGGAGGCCGCCGACCTGGTTCAGGAGGCACTGGTACGGGTCTTCTCCCGGCCCCGCCGTGCGTGGGAACTGGGGGAGGCGGAGGCATACGTGCGTCGCACAATGCTCAACCGCTACCTGGACCTGCACCGGCGCCGCACCCGTTGGATCCGCGCGCTTCCACGGCTCGTGTCCTCGGAGCCGGTCGCCGACCACAGCACGGACGTCCTGCACCGGGTCGACCTCATGGACGCCCTGCGCGGACTGTCGCCGAGACAGCGGGCGTGCGTGGTGCTCCGTTACTACGAGGACATGTCCACCGCGGGCATCGCGGCGCAGCTCGGCTGCGGTGAGGGGACGGTCAAGCGTCATCTGAGCGACGCGCTGGCTCGGCTGGGCGCCCAACTGCGGCCACCACAGCATCACGTCGCGGAGGAAAGGCTGGAGACATGAAGCCCGAGGACCTGCGCGAACAGTTGCTGGCCGCCGCGCACCGCACACCGCCACCGGAGATCGACACCGAGCTCGTCCGGACCCGGGTGCGCCGGCGCAGGCGCGCCCGCTACACCGCCGTGGCCGGGGCAGGCCTGGCCGTGGCCGCCGCGGTGGTGCTGAACACGCTGCCGTCCGCCTCCACACCGGAGACCAAGACACCGGCGGACTCCTCGATCAGGCAGCCCTCGGCGGCGAGTAGCGCGGCTCCGGAACTCCCTGACCACACCTGCGGCGCGAGAATCCCGGCGAGTAACGGCCGCGGAGCCGTGACCGTACGCATCTCCGATGTGCGCGCGGCCCCGGACGGATCCCCGCGGGTCAGCTACACGGTGACCGCGACCACCCGCGCCGTCCTGTCCGGTGAGCCGCGGATCCTCGTCCTGAAGGACGGCCGGGTCGTGGCCGGTCAGGATCCCTCCGGACCGGCATCCGAGAACACCGCGCACCAGGTAACCCTCACCCCCGACCGTCCGCACCGCACCCGGCTCGCGCCCGTGCCGGGCCGTCCCTGCGCGGGAACCACCTGGAGCTCGGTGTGGAGGGGCGGCTACGAAGTGGCCGTCGTCCTCGCTGCCCAGCAGACCGTGTCCTCCGGTACCCGGGCCCCTGATTCATTGATCGTCGCCCGTGCCCCGCTGTCCGAATGAACGGCCTCTCGACATCTCATGGAGCAACTCATGCGCCGCGCCCTGCTGCCCGCCGTCCCCGTCCTGCTGCTCGCCCTCGCCGGATGCGGGGGGAATTCCGACGCGGTGACCGGTCATCCGGCCGACCCCGCCCCGACCACCACGACCCCGCCAGTGAAACTTCAGGATCGCTCCCTGCCCTGCGACAGCACCATCGCACCTCCAGTCCGCGTCAGCAGCCCCGATGAATCACTGCAGCTGAACGTCACGTCCCTGCGGCGCCAAGGCTCCACGCTGCGAACCACCTACAAGATCAGCTCCCACGACCGGACAAAGGCACTCCTCCTGCCGATCGTCGACGTCCCGCCCACGGCTCTCCTGCTCAAGCACGGCGTCATCGCCGGCCGCCAGAAGCCCGCCGCCGACACCGGTCCGGTCAACGGGGCGGCCCTCGCGTACCCCGTCGGTAAGCGCCCCTACGTCAAGACCCTGACGCTCGACAGCCTCTGCCCCGGCACCACATGGTCCGACGTGGACAAGCACCCCAGCGACTACCAGGTCGTTGTCGTCATGTCGGTCCAGCCGGATGGCCCGCCCTCCGACAAGCAGCCCGCTGACGGTGTCCACAAGTTGCCGCTCCTCGAAGCCACCCGCGACATCGCCACGAGGAGCCAGTGAACGCGTAGGAGGAGGGGGCGCCCGGTGCACCCGGACCCTCTCCCACCCCTCCACGGTACGCCCCAACACGCGTCCCCCGCACCGGAA
>NZ_JBSFHY010000020.1:0-170535 GCF_053597295.1 Streptomyces sp. NPDC001450 | reverse complement strand
CCGGCGTCACCGTCGACGAGGCCGACGAGGAGACCGTCGTCGTGTCCGGGCGGGCACCACGTCGTGGTGCTCGGCGAGCTCCCGGCCGGTGAGCGCGACGCCCTGCGGACCGCGCTGCCCGCCGACGCCACCTGCCGGTTCCTGGAACCCGTGGACGGTTCACTGGACCGCCAGTACACCGAGGCGGTCCGGCAGCTGTTCGCCGTGGTGCGTGGGATCCTCGAGCGCGGTGTACGACAGCCGGTGCTCCTCCAGGTCGCGCTGGCCGGCACCGCCGACGCGCCCGACGGGCGCGAGCGTCTCGCCTGTTTCGGCGGACTGGCCGCCCTGCTGAAGACGGCCCACCTGGAGAACCCGTTCCTGCACACCCAGTTCGTGGAGTGCCTCGACGGGGTGTCAGCGGCCACCCTCGCCGCCCGCCTGGTGTCCGAGGCGGTGCCCGAACCCGAGCCCGAGGTGCGCCACCGCGGTGGCCACCGGTATGTCGGCCGGCCGGCGGAGGCCACCTCCGCCCGGGCCGCGGCCGCGCCCTGGAAGGAGGGTGGGGTCTACCTCATCACCGGAGGCGCCGGCGGTCTCGGACTGATCGTGGCGCGGGAGATCGCCGCGTCGGTCCACCGAGCCACCGTGGTGCTCACCGGCCGCTCGCCGCTGAGCGAGGAGCGGCGCGGCGCGCTGAACGCCCTGCGCTCCGCAGGGCTGACCGTGGACTACCAGCGCGCCGATGTCGCCGATCGGGCCGCGGTGGCGCGCGTGCTGTCCC
This sequence comes from Streptomyces sp. NPDC001450, assembly GCF_053597295.1. Lineage (NCBI taxonomy): Bacteria > Bacillati > Actinomycetota > Actinomycetes > Kitasatosporales > Streptomycetaceae > Streptomyces > Streptomyces sp. NPDC001450. The sequence goes on along the minus strand of NZ_JBSFHY010000020.1, from coordinate 169,772 downwards.
ATGTGGCCGACAACCATGGGCAGTTGACGGGAATCCTGCACGCGGCCGGAGTGATCGAGGACAACTTCGTCCTGCGTAAGAGCACCGAGGAGCTGGAGCGCGTCCTCGCACCCAAGGTCGCCGGGCTGGTCCATCTCGACGAGGCGAGCCGGGAACTGCCGCTGGAGGTGTTCCTGTGCTTCTCCTCGCTCAGCGGGGCCTTCGGCAACCCGGGGCAGGCGGACTACGCCGCCGCCAACGCGTTCATGGACGCCTACGCGGCCTACCGCAACCGCCTGGTCGACGCCGGGCTGGGCAGCGGCCGGACCGTGTCCGTCGGATGGCCGCTCTGGGACGAGGGCGGCATGGGAGCAGCGGACCACACCGTGCGGGAGCATCTGCGCAGCGCGGGCCTGGCACCTTTGGACACCGCCCGTGGGCTGACGGCACTACGGTGTGCCCTGGCCCCGCAGGAGAGCGGCCCGGACGACGGGAGGCTGCTCGTCGTCATGGGCCGGCGCAGCGCCCTGCTGCCCCGTCTGACCGGCCGCGCCGAGGAGCCGGCGGACGGCCGGACGGAGCCCGCCCCCCGGCCGGTCCACGACGCGACCCCCGCCGAGCCGGCGGAAGCGACGGACGGCTCGGCCCGCGCCCTGGAGGACCGGGCGGTGGCACATCTGCGGCCCCGGCTGGCGGCGGCCCTCAAGCTCGGCCCCGAGCGCCTGGACCCCGACACGCCGCTGGAGCGGTACGGCATGGACTCCGTCCTGGCGGTGAACCTCATCGGCCGGCTCGAACAGGACTTCGGCTCGCTGTCACGGACGCTGCTCTTCGAGGTGCAGACGGTCCGCGGGCTGGCGCGGTACTTCGCGGCCGAGCACCCGCAGGCCCTGCGCGCGCTGCTCGGTGAACCCGTCGTACCGCAGCCGGCGCGGCCCCGCCCGCCCGCGACCCCCGTCCCGGCAACCCCCCGAACCCAGGAGCCCGCGCCCGCACGGCACCGTGCTGACTCCGGGGACCAGGCCGGGCCGCGCGAGCCCGCGGCCGTCCGCGACCGCGGCGCCGGTCCGGACACGCCCGGGCACGGCCGGGAGATCGCGATCATCGGCATCGGCGGCCGCTACCCGCAGGCCGAGGACCTGGACACGTTCTGGGCCAACCTCCGGGCCGGCAAGGACGCCGTCACCGAGGTCCCGGCCGACCGCTGGGACGCCGAGCGCTCCGGCCGCGGCCGATGGGGCGCGTTCCTCGACGGAGTCGACCGGTTCGACCCGCTGCACTTCGGCATCTCGCCCCGCGAGGCCGCGGCGATGGACCCGCAGCAGCGGCTGTTCCTGGAGACCGTGTGGCACCTGCTGGAGCAGAGCGGCGTGACCCAGGAGGTCATCGAGCGGCGCTACGGGCGGCGCGTGGGCGTGTACGTCGGAACGGCGTACCAGATGTACCGGGCGGACGAGTCCGACCCCACGCTCGCGGCACTCACTTCGGCGGCCTCGTACAACCTGATCGCCAACCGGGTCTCGCACTTCTTCGGCCTCGAGGGACCCAGCCTGGCCGTGGACAGCATGTGCACTTCCTCGACCATGGCCATCCACCTCGCCTGCGCCGACCTGCTGCGTGGCGAGAGCGAGCTGGCCATCGCCGGAGGCGTGAACCTGACGGTCCATCCGGACAAGTACCTGGCGCTCTCCGAGATGCAGCTGCTCGGCAGCCACCCGGGCAGCCGCAGCTTCCGCGACGGCGACGGCTACCTGCCCGCGGAAGCCGTCGGCGCCGTGCTGCTCAAGCCGCTGGACGCGGCGCTCCGCGACGGCGACACGATCCACGCCGTCATCAAGAGCACGGCCTCGATGCACGGCGGCCGCTCCAACGGCTTCATGACGCCGAGCCACCGGACCCAGGTCAGCGTCATGCGCCGGGCGCTGGAGCGAGCGGGCGCCGGGACGGGGTCCATCGGGTACGTCGAGGCCGCGGCCAATGGAACGGCCTTCTCCGACGAGGTCGAGGTCCGGGCACTGCGCGAGGTGTTCCGCGGCGTGGCCGAGCCGGTGGCGCTCGGCACCGTGAAGTCGAACCTCGGTCACCCCGAGGCCGCCTCCGGCATCGCCCAGCTCACCAAGGTGGTGCTGCAGCTGCGGCACGGGGAACTGGTGCCGCTGGTCGGGACCGGCTCTCCCAACCCCAACCTGGACCTGGACGGCACCGCGCTGACGCTCTGTGACCGGCTCACCGCCTGGGAGCCCCGGGGCACCGCGGACGAGGACGGCCGGCCGGTGCCGCGCCGGGCGCTGATCAACTCGGTGGCGGCCGGCGGCAGCCATGTCAGCCTCGTGATCGAGGCGCCGCCGCAGCCCGAGGCCGCCGCCCCCGAGCCCGAGCGGGGGACCGGGCCGCAGCTGGTGGTGCTCTCCGCCAGGAACTCCGAGCGGCTGCGGACGGCTGCGAGGCGGCTGCACGACTTCCTGGACCGCGACGGCTCGGCCGACCTGGCGGACCTCGCGTACACCTCGCAGCTGGGCCGTGAGGCGTTGCCCGAACGGCTCGCCGTGGTGGCCGGTTCCACGCAGGAGCTGAAGCACGCCCTCGCGCACCACCTGGCGGACGGCTCCGGGACCGGCCAACCCCCGGCCCCGGCCACACCGGTCCATCGCGGCAACGCCGAGGAGGACGCCGGCCCGCTGGGCACGGTGCTCGTCGGTGCCCGGGGCGAGGCATTCCTCGCCGGCCTCGTCGCGGACGGCGACCTGGCGAGCCTCGCCGAGCTGTGGGTGCACGGAACCAGGGTGCCGTGGAGCAACCTGCACCACGGGCGGCGCCGCCTGCTGCCGCTCCCGGCGACCGCCTTCGAGGCGGGCAGCTACTGGGTCGGCCGCAAGCCCGCCGGCCCGGTCGAGGCGGAGCCGCCGGCCGACGCGGCCGTCGGCGCCGCCCGGCACGCGGCCGCCGACCGGCCCGGGGACGGCAAGCTCACCGACACGGAGCTGACCATGATCTCCCTCTGGTCGGAACTGCTCCAGATCGAGGCCGCCCAGATCGAGGTGACGACCAACTTCTTCTCGCTCGGCGGCAACTCACTGATGGCCAACCGCCTGATCAACCTGGTCAAGCAGCGGGTCGGCGTGGAGCTGCCCGTCCAGGCCGTCTTCGACGCTCCCCGACTCGCCGACATGGCGGCCGAGCTGGAGCGCCGCGTACCGGGGGCCCTGCAGGCGAGCGCGCTGGAAGTGGACAGGATCTTGGAGAGCATCGACCTCATCGAGCGCATGAGTGACGAGGAGCTGGCCGCCCTGGACATCGAGAACTAGGCAGAGGGGACGACGATGAGCGCCACCAGTCAGGACCGCGGTCTTGAGCTGATCCGGAAGATCCGCTCCCTTCCCGCCAAGCGGCAGCGCGCCCTGATCGCGCTGCTCCAACAGCAGGGCGTCGACCTCTCCGCACTCGACACCATCCCGATCCTGAACAGGTCCGCCGACGAGCCGGTACAACTCTCCTTCACCCAGCAGCGGTTGTGGTTCCTGGCCCAGCTGGACGGCAGCAGCCCGGCCTACAACATCCCGGTGGCGATGCGCCTGCGCGGCCCCTTGGACCGCCCCGCGCTGCTGCGCGCGCTGGACGCGCTGGTGCAGCGGCACGAGTCGCTGCGTACCCGCTTCGTGGACCGTGACGGCGTTCCGTACCTGCACATCGGCGACGGGCGGGACTTCACCGTCCGCGAAGAGGAGCCGGCGAACCCGGCGGACGTGGCGCTGATCTGCGCCGAAGAGGCGGCCGCCCCCTTCGACCTGGAACGCGACCCGATGATCCGGGTCCGCCTGTTGCGGCAGGCCGAGGATGAACACGTGCTGCTGGTGACGATGCACCACGGGGTCTCCGACGGCTGGTCGGTCGGCGTCTTCATCCGTGACCTGGCCGCCCTCTACGAGGCGTTCCGCGCAGGTCTGCCCTCGCCGCTGGAACCGCTGCCGGTCCAGTACGCGGACTACGCGCACTGGCAGCGTCAGTGGCTGGTCGACGAGGTGCAGACGCGCCAGGTGGAGTACTGGAAGAAGCGGCTCGCGGGGATCGATCCGAGACTCACGCTGCCCGTCGACCGGGAGCGCCCGGCGGTCAAGACGTACCAGGGGGCGCGCGAGCGGTTCCGCTGCCCGGCCGACCTGCTGGACAGGCTGCGGGAGGTCGCCGCGCGGCATGACGCCACCCTGTACATGACGCTGCTGGCGGCCTACTCCGTGGTGCTGCACCGCCACACCCACCAGAGCGACATCGCCGTCGGCACGGTGGTGGCGAACCGCAACCGCATCGAGGTGGAGGGGCTCATCGGCTTCTTCGCCAACACCCTGGTGATGTGTGCCGACCTGTCGGGCGATCCGGCCTTCACCGAGCTGCTGGCCCAGATGAAGAAGACCGCGCTGGAGGCCTACGACCACCAGGACGTGCCCTTCGAGGCCGTGGTGGACGCCCTCCAGTTGGAGCGCAGCCTCAGCCACTCGCCGGTCTTCCAGACCATGTTCGTGCTTCAGGAAGCCGAGACCGGGCAGGAGTACCGGCCGGGCGGGCTCGAGGTGTCCGCGATCGAGGTCGACGTCGACTTCACCAAGTTCGATCTCACCCTGGACCTCCGCGAGACGCCGGACGGCCTGGTCGGAACCGTCGAATACAACACCGACCTGTACGACCGGGAGACCATTCGGCGCTTCGTCGGCCACTACACCGAACTGCTGGCCGCCATCGCGGCCGACCCCACGGCGCGCACGTCCCGGCTCGGCATGCTCGGCGCGGCCGAACGGCACCAGGTCCTGAAGGAATGGAACGACACCGGCCGACCCTTCTCGGACGACCGGTGCCTGCACCAGCTGTTCGAGGAGGCGGTGCAGCGTCACCCGGACCGCACCGCCCTGCTGGAAGGCGACCGCTCCTGGACCTACACGCAGCTGAACGCCTGGGCCAACCGCATCGGCCACGCCCTGCGTCGCCGCGGGGTGGGACCGGACACCCAGGTCGGTCTGTGCCTGGAGCGCTCCGCGGAGATGGTGGCCGGCATCTTCGGCATCCTCAAGGCCGGGGGCTCCTACATGCCCATCGACCCGTCCTACCCGGCGGCCCGGATCGCGGAGCTGGTCGAGAACTCCGGCACCCGCGTGGTGCTCACCCAGCCGCACCTGGACGCCGAGCCGCTCGGCGGCACCGTCGAGGTGCTGACTCTGCACCGCGACGGCCGGATCCTGGACCGGGACGGACAGGCACCCGCGTACGCGGAGACCGACATCCCGGTGGCCGAGCTGGGGCTCGGCCCGGAGCACCTGGCCTACGTCATCCACACCTCCGGCTCCACCGGCCGCCCCAAGGGCGTCATGATCGAGCACCGGGCGGCGGTCAACCGCATCGAGTGGATGCAGAACGAGTACGGCCTCACCGCGGACGACGTGGTCCTCCAGAAGACCCCCTTCAGTTTCGACGTCTCGGTGTGGGAGTTCTTCTGGCCGCTCCTCTTCGGCGCCCGGCTGGCCGTCGCCGAACCGGGGGGCCACAAGGACCCGGGCTACCTGGTCGAGGCCATCCAGCAGTTCGGGGTGACCACCCTGCACTTCGTGCCCTCCATGCTCCGCTCGATGGTGGCGGAGCCCGGCTGGTCGCAGTGCACGACCGTACGCCAGGTGTTCTGCAGCGGCGAGGCCCTGCCCCCGGAGCTGTGCGAACGTCACTACGCGCGCCACTTGGCACCCCTGCACAACCTCTACGGCCCCACCGAGGCGGCCGTGGACGTCAGCCACTGGACCTGTCCCGCCGACCCGCTGCCACGCACCGTCCCGATCGGCAGGCCGATCCAGAACATCCGGCTCTACGTGCTGAACGACGCCCTGGAGCCGCAGGGCATCGGGTGCGTCGGCGAGCTGTACATCGCCGGCGCCGGCCTGGCCCGAGGCTATCTGCACCAGCCGGAACTGACGCGTGAGCGGTTCGTGCCGAACCCCTTCGACGATGCCCCGGGCGCACGCATGTACCGCACCGGTGACCTGGCGCGCTGGCTGGCGGACGGGACCCTGGAATACCTCGGACGCGCCGACGACCAGGTCAAGGTGCGCGGATTCCGGATCGAACTGGGCGAGATCGAGCACCGGCTGGCCGGGCATTCCTCGGTGCGCGCGTGCGCGGTCGTCGTCCGTGAGGACCAGCCGGGCAACCCCCGGCTCGTCGCCTACACGGTCCTGGACGGCGAGCCGGAACTCGCCGACCACCGTGCCGTACTGGCCGGGCACCTCGAACGAAGCCTGCCGGAGTACATGGTGCCCAGCGCCTTCGTGGTGGTGGACGCACTGCCCGTCACGGCCCACGGCAAACTCGACCGCAAGGCCCTGCCGGCGCCCGGCATGGAGGACTTCGCCCAGCGCGCCTACACGGCCCCGAGCACCGGGACCGAGCGGTTCCTGGCGGCCCTGTGGGCCGAGCTGCTGGGCTTCGACGAGGAGCGGATCAGCACCGACGACAACTTCTTCGCGCTCGGTGGCCACTCCCTGCTCATCACCGTGCTGGTGGCCAGGCTGAAGGCCCACGGCCTGCGGGCCACCGTACGCGACGTGTTCAGCGCCTCGACCCTGTCCGGGCTCGCGGCCGTGATCGACCGGACCGAGGACGGCACGGACTTCACCGTCCCGCCCAACCTGATCCCGCCCGGCTGTGAGCGGATCACCCCGGACATGCTCCCCCTGGTCGACCTGAGCCAGGAGCAGATCGACTCGATCGTGGCCACCGTTCCCCGAGGCGCGCCGAATGTCCAGGACATCTACCCCCTGGCCTCGACCCAGGAGGGCATCCTCTTCCATCACCTGATGGACCCGGACAACGACCCGTACCTCGTCTCGACCCTCTACGTCGCCGACGACGAGGCGGCCAGCACCAGGTTCACCGAAGCCCTCCAGGCGGTGGTCGACCGGCACGACGCCATGCGCACCGCCGTGGTCACCGACGGTCTGTCCGAGCCGGTGCAGGTCGTGTACCGCACCGCCGCCCCGGCAGTGGAGCGGACCCGCCTCGACCCCGACGGGGACCCCGAGCAGCAGGCGCGGGCCCTGCTGGAGCGATTCGGGCGGATGGCACTCGACCGGGCTCCGCTGCTGCGGCTGGTCATCGCCGAGGACCCGAACTCCGAGCGGCGCTACCTCCTGCTGAACGCCCATCACCTCATCGAGGACGCCACCTCGTTGCGGCTGACGCTCGAGGAGCTGGGGGCCCACATGGCGGGCCGCGCGGAACTGCTGCCGCCCCCGGCGCCCTACCGCGACTTCGTCGCCCACGTCCTGGACCAGCGGGACCCGGACGAGGCGGAGGCCTATTTCCGTGGCGTCCTCGGCGATGTCACCGAGCCGACGACGCCGTTCGGGCTCACCGATGTGCGCGGCGACGGCCGCCGGGTACTGCAGCACCGCCGCTCCCTGGCCCCCGGCCTCTCCCGTGACCTGCGCGCTCAGGCGCAGCGTCTGCACCTGAGCCCGGCCTGTCTCTTCCATGCGGCCTGGGCCTTGGTGGTGGCCGCGTGCAGCGGACGCGACGACGTCGTGTTCGGCGCCGTGATGTCCGGTCGGCTGCAGGGCGTGCCCGGGGTCGAGCGGATGCTCGGCAACTTCATCAACACGCTTCCCATGCGGACACGACTGGCCGGCCGGACCGTCCGGGAGCTGATCACCGACGTCGACACCGCGCTGAAGGATCTGATCGCCCACGAGCAGAGCCCGCTGAGCCTGGCGCAGCGGTGCAGCGACCTCGACGGTGACGCGCCGCTGTTCAGTGCGGTGGTCAACGTCCGGCACTTCGAACCGGGGCACGGTGACGTCTCGGTGGCGGGCATCAACGACCGAGGAGTCCGCTTCCTGACGGCCGGGGACGCGATCAACTACCCGGTGACGGTGTCGCTCGACGACTTCGGCAGCGAGTTCTCACTGGACGTCCAGGTCGACGAGTCGGTGGCCTGCGAGGCGGTCGCGGACTATGTCGAGACCGCGTTGTCGGGGATCGTCGACGCCCTGGCCACGGACGGAGGTGAGGGCACCGCGGCACTGGACGTCGAGGTCCTGCCCGCGGCCGAGCGGCGGCGCCTGCTGACCGAGTGGAACGGCTCGGCGGTCGACGTGACCGCCACGACCCTCCTCGCGCCGTTCGAGGCGCAGGTGGAGCGCAGCCCCGACCGGACCGCGCTGGTCTTCGAGGGCGAGACGCTGTCCTATGCGGAACTGAACGCCCGGGCCAACCGGCTCGCGCACTGGCTGACCGAGCAGGGCGCGGGTCCCGAGCGCCTGGTCGCGGTTCGTATGGAGCGCTCGTTCGACCTGGTCACCGCGGTGTACGGCGTGCTGAAGTCCGGAGCGGCGTACCTGCCCGTCGAGCCGGACCTGCCGGCCGAACGCGTCGAGCAGATGCTTGCGGACAGCGAGCCCCTGCTGGTCCTCGAGGAACTGCCGGACACCTCCAGCCACCCGGAGTCCAACCCGGGTGTCACGGTGTCGCGCGAGCACCCCGCCTACGTGTTCTACACGTCCGGGTCCACCGGCAGGCCCAAGGGCGTGGTGATCTCCCACCGCGCCGGACTGAACTGGCTCTCGTGGAACCAGCGCCGGTACGGCCTGCGCGACAGCCACCGGCTCCTGCTGAAGACGTCCGTGGGGTTCGACGTGTCGGTGCCGGAGCTGTTCTGGGCGTTGCAGGTCGGCGCGAGCCTGGTGATCGCCCGGCCCGACGGGCATCGGGACCCCGCGTACCTCGCCCGGCTGATCAGCGAGCAGAACGTCACGGACGTCTACTTCGCGCCGTCCATGCTGGCCGCCTTCCTCGCCGAGCCGGCCGCGGCCCGGTGCACCGGCCTGCGCCGCGTGGAGGCCGTGGGCGAGACGCTGCCGGTGGAGCTGGCGGAACGCCTCACGCGTGCGCTGCCTGGCGTCGAGCTGTACAACGGGTACGGGCCCACCGAGGCCGGAGCGGTCACCGCCTGGCAGTACCGCACCGAACCGGGCGCGACGGGCGTGCCGATCGGCACCGTCGTGCCGAACGTCCAGGTGTACGTCCTGAACCCGGCGCTGCGGCCCGTGCCGCCGGGCGTGGCCGGAGAGTTGTACATCGCCGGCGACGGCCTGGCCCACGGCTATCTGAACCGGCCCGAGCTGACCGCCGAACGCTTCGTGGCCAACCCGTTCACTCCCGGAGCGCGCATGTACCGCACCGGTGACCTGGCCATGCGGCGGCCCGACGGCGTCCTCGAGTACCTCGGCCGCATCGATGACCAGGTGAAGGTGCGGGGCTTCCGCGTCGAGCCGGGAGAGATCGCGAATGTGCTGCTCACCCATCCCGCGGTGCACGGCGCCGTCGTCGTCCCGCGGGCGGGCGGCGACACCCGCGCACTGGTCGCCTATGTGAGTCCGGACCAGCAGTGGCTGGAGACCGTCGGCAAGGAGTACACCGAGGATCTCGACCGGTGGCAGCGGCACTTCGAGGACGAGTACGCCGCCGGCGCCCCGGACCCGGCCGGCCGGCGCAGCGAAGGCGGCGGCGAACCGATCGCGGGGAGCGGGGCGCGCGGACACGCCGACGCCACCGTCCGCCGCATCGAGGAGCTGCGGCCCGAGCGCCTGCTGGAGATCGGCTGCGGCGTCGGCACCCTGCTCTTCCGCTACGCGCACCTGTGCGCTTCGGTGCACGCCCTCGACCTCTCGGCCGCGGCGCTCGACGCCGTCCGCCGGGGCGTGGCACGCCGCGGCTGGTCGCACGTCACGCTGAGCCAGGGCGACGCCCTGGCCGTGTCCGACCTGGCCGGGCAGACGTTCGACACGATCGTGCTCGACTCGGTGGTGCAGTACTTTCCGAACCGGCACTACCTGGACGAGGCCATCGGCAGGCTGCTTCCGCTCCTGGAGGAAGGCGGCAGCATCGTCTTCGCCGACGTGCGGAACCTGGACCTGTTCCCGGCCCTGTCGTGCGCGGCGGAACGGAGCCGCACGCACGGCCCCGTCACGGCCGGGGAACTGGCCGCGCAGGTGGAGCGTGCCCGCAGCCAGGAGAGCGAACTGCTCGTCAGCCCCACCTACTTCGCCGGACTGACCGAGCGGTTCCCCGAGCTGGGCGCCGTCGACCTCCTGCTCCGGCACGCAGCGGGGGGCGACGGAATCCTCGCCGCCGACCGCTACGACGTGGTCCTGACGAAGGGGGTGACGGCGACGGCCGAGGCCCTGCCGTGGCTGGATGCCGCCACCCCGGCCGCGCTGCGCTCGCTCCTGGACGGGGGGACCCCCGACCGGTTCGGCGTCGGCGGCCTGAGCAACCCGCGCGTCACGGACGAGGTACGGGCCTGGGAGGACCTGCGGCGAGGATCGCCCTCCCGTACGGTGCAACCGCTGCCGGACGGCACCCGGCCGTCCCCGTGGGCCGCGGAGAGCGTCCGCGACCTCGAAGCCGTGCTGCGGCATGCCGGGCACCTGGGCTACCAGGTGTCGGCCACCTGGTCGCAGGACCGGCTGGACGGCCTGGACCTGGTCTTCAGCAGGCACGAGTCACCCCGCGTGCGGGCGCGTGCCCGCTACGGCGCCGCCCGCCTGACGAACATGCCCCAGATCGGCCGGCTGGGCCCGTCGACGGCCCGGATGCTCAAGGAACATCTGTCGGCGAGCCTTCCGCACTACATGATCCCCAGCGCGTTCGTGCTCATGGAGGAGCTGCCCGTCACGCCGAACGGCAAGATCGACAAGCGGGCGCTGCCCGTCCCGGACGAGGGCGACGTGGCCAAGGAGGCCTACGTCGCGCCGGCCACCGGGGCGCAGCAGACCCTGTGCCGGATCATCGCCGAGGTCCTGGGGCTGACCCGCGTCGGGCTTCAGGACAACTTCTTCGACCTCGGCGGGCACTCGCTGCTCGCCACCCGGCTCATCCTCCAGGTCAAGAAGGAGACGGGCGCGGAGCTGCCGCTCCAGCTGATCTTCAGCGGCGCCACCGTCCGGGAACTGGCCGACGCCCTGGAGCAGGAGCCGGCAGGCCGGCGGAGCGAGGAGCCGGACACCGCCGCAGACGTCCGGGAGCCGGGTGCGGCACCCCTGTCCCTGCAGCAGCGGGACCTGTGGTTCCTCAACCGGCCCGAGCACCTGGGCACCGCGCACTACAACGTGCAACTGGCCTTCCGGGTCGAGGGAGCGCTGGACCGCGACGCCTACGCACGCGCCGTCCGCTCCCTGGTGGAACGCCATGCCGTACTGCGCACCAGCTACGTCCGGCACGAGGGCACCGTGACGCAGCGCGTCAACGACAGCGGCGGCTACGAGGTGAGCGTGCTGGAGGCGGCCTCGGAGGAGGCCGCGACGGAGTGGCTGCGCGCCGAACGGGCCCGGCCCTTCGCCGCGGACGACACGTACATGATCCGGGCGCATCTGCTGGCCCTGTCGGACACCAGGCACCTCGCCGTGCTCACCCGGCCGTGGGGCGTGTTCGACGGCTGGTCGGTGAACATCGTGCTGGCGGAACTGGTGGAGACCTACCGTGCGTTGAGCCAGGGCGACGAGCCGGACCTGCCCACGCTGTCGCTTCAGTACGCGGACTTCGCGCGCCGGCAGCACCGCATCGTCGACACCGCCGAACTCTCCCGCCAGGAGGAGTACTGGCGGCGGCAGCTGGACGGCCTGCCGGCCTGCCTGTCGCTGCGCACCGACTACCGGCGCGGCCCGGTCAAGAGCCACCAGGGCTCCTCGGTGCAGCTCCAGGTGCCCTTCGAACTGCTCGGCCGGCTCAGGCGCGTGTGCCAGGAGCAGAACGTCACCCTCTTCATGCTGCTGCTGTCCGCGTACGCCGTCCTGGTGGGCGGTCATGCCGAGGACGACGACCTCGCCATCGGAACAGCGGTGACGAACCGGCCCGGCGCCGACCTGGAGCAACTCGTCGGCTACTTCGTCAACTTGCTGGTCCTGCGGCTGGACGCGGCCCCGGACCGTGCCTTCTCCGACGTCCTGGCGCAGGCCAGGCGCGTCACCACCGAGGCACACCAGCACCAGGACCTGCCCTTCGCCGAACTGGCCGGATCCCTCGTCCCCGAGCCTGATCCGGCCCACTCCCCGCTGTTCCAGGTGATGTTCAACCTGCTCCCGGCGCCGACCACCGAGGCCGGCGACGGCGGCGGGGCCACGGATCTGGAGATCAGCCCCCTGCCCACAGAGGCCGGGACGGCCAGGTACGACCTGAACCTGGTGGTGCGGGAGACGGACTCCGGGCTCGAGGGAAACCTGGAGTACAGCACCGACCTGTTCGCCAGGAGCACGGCCGAGGACATGGCGCGGTCCTACGAGCAGCTGCTGCACCGGATCGCGGCGGCCCCGGAGTCCGAAGTGACCCGACTGCGGACCGCCGAGGCGCACACCGGCGATCGCCCGGACGGCCCGGGTCGGCACCCCACCGGCCGGACCGCACCCGACGACGCTCCGGCCTGCCCCGTGACCTCCGGTCCCCCGACGAGTCCGCGCCCGGCAGAGGAGCAACCCGCCGGGACACCGATCGCCGACGACACGACCGCGGCACAGGGCGAACCCCCACGACCCACCGGCAAGAGGAGATACACCCGCATGGCCCCGACGCCCCCCACCATGCCCGGGCACCCTGTCTTCGGATCCCTGATGGACCTTCAGCGGGACGCCCTGGGCACCTATCTCAAGGCGCAGCGCGACCATGGTGACGTGGTGCGGTTCACGGCGGGGCTGCCCGGTGCGCGGGGTGAGTTCTACGCCGTGTTCTCGGCGTCCGGAGCGCAGCAGGTGCTGGCATCCGCGGCGCAGACCTTCACCAAGGAGAACCGGTTCCTCGGCGAACTCCGGCAGTCCTTCGGCAACGGCCTGCTCACCAGCATGGGTGACGAGTACCTGCGCCAGCGCCGGCTCCTGCAGACCCTCTTCACTCCGCGTCAGGTGGACAACTACGGCAGCGAGATCACACAGGAGGCGCAGCTGCTGGCCGAGCGGTGGAGCACGGTGCCCGACGCCACCGTCGACGTCGCCGAGGAGATGACCGCGCACACGCTGCGCACCATCACCCGGATCCTCTTCGGGACGAAGAGCGACGTCGACACGATGGTCCGCACGGTGCAGCGCAACTTCCCGCTCATCAACGCCTACGCGGTCAAGCGGGCCTTCGGCCCGTTCCACCTGCCCCGGAAGGTGCCCACCCCGGGCAACCTCCGCGCGGCCAAGGCGCACCAGGAGCTGTACGACGTGTGCGACGCGATCGTCGCGGCGCGTCAGGCCGAGGAGTCCAGGACGCCCACGGACCGGCACGACATGCTCAGCCTGCTGGCTCGCGCACAGGGGGAGGACGGAGCACCGATCGGCGCGAAGGAGACCCGGGACCAGGTCCTGATCTTCCTCATCACCGGCCACGAGAGCACCGCCACCACCCTGGGCATGGCCCTGCACCTGCTGGCCACCCACCCCGAGGCACTGGCACGGGCCCACCGCGAGGTCGACACGGTGCTCGCCGGCCGCGAGCCCGCCGCGGCGGACATGGACGACCTGGCCTATCTGGTCAGGGTGATCAAGGAGACCCTCAGGCTCTACCCGGCGGCTCCCGCCCAAGGCCGGGTCGCCACCGAGAACGCCCAGGTCGGGGACTACACCATCCCCAAGGGCGCCAACGTGGTGATCAGTTCCGGCGTGGTCCACCGGCACCCCGACATCTGGGAAGACCCGGATCGGTTCGATCCCGACCGGTTCCTGCCGGAGCGAGAGGCGGAGCGGCCGCGGTACGCCTGGTTCCCCTTCGGCGGTGGTCCGCGGGCCTGCATCGGCCAGCACCTGGCGACGCTGGAGGCCGTCCTCACCCTGGCGGTGCTCCTTCAGCGCTACTCCTTCACTCCCGTGGACCTGGACATCCCGCTCGACACGGGAATCACTCTGCGCCCCACAGGCCAGGTCCGCTGCAAGTTGACTCCTCGCGACTGAACCGCGAAAACCGCAGGAAATGCCGAGCGATTGTCGGGCCGGACAATTGCTTCGACGATAGGGAAGAACGGGGAATTGGCGTGATCGAAAAGCATTGCCGGAAGAGCGTCGGTGGGGCTAGAGTGATGATCACCTTCGGTTTTTCTGCGCACCATCGCACCTCCGTGACCAGCTGCGATGGCCGACGTGCCGGCATTTCTGGTCAGTGAGAAAGCCTCGTACGGCAGATCGAGGAATCTCCGCATTCCCTGGTACCCGCAACAGCACTGGCGGGCTGGCGCCCGCCTTGGTACGGAGCTATTCCGCCTGAATTGGTCAGGCGTTGGAAGAAGGAGTCTGGGTCAGTGAGCAGTCCTGATGATCCGATGGTCGCGGAGACGGACGTGGCGATCATCGGCATGGCCGGGCGTTTCCCCGGTGCCGACGACCTGGACTCCTTCTGGCGCCTGCTGAGCGAAGGCCGGGACGGCATCACCCGGTTCGGCCGGGAGGAGCTGGCGGCGGCCGGCGTCCCCGCCCGACTGCTGGACGACCCGGACTACGTTCCGGCGCACGGAGTGATCCCCGATGTCGACCTCTTCGACACGGGATACTTCGAACTCACCCCGGCGGAAGCGGCGTTCATCGATCCGCAGCACCGGATCATGCTGACGGCCGGTCACGCCGCACTGGAGCACGCGGGCTACGACCCCGGCCGCTTCGACGGGCTGATCAGCGTCTACGCCGGTGCTGCCATCAACACCTATCTGCAGCAGCAGGTCCTGCCCCATGTCGACCAGACCACCACCTCCGAACACTTCGCCGTGATGGTCGGCAACGACAAGGACTACCTGGCCACCCGGCTGTCGTACAAGCTCGATCTGAAGGGGCCGAGCTACGCCGTCCAGACCGCCTGCTCGACCTCGTTGGTGGCCGTTCACATGGCGTGCCAGGGGCTGATCAACGGCGAGTGCGACATGGCACTGGCCGGCGGCGTCACCGTCAAGCTCCCGCAGGCCAAGGGCTATCTGTACGAAGAGGGCGCGATCCTGTCCAAGGACGGGTACGTGCGCACGTTCGACGCGGACGCCAGCGGCACCGTACTCGGCAACGGCGTGGGCGTCCTCGTGCTCAAACTGCTGCGCGACGCCATCGCGGACCGGGACACCGTCCACGCGGTGATCAAGGGCACGGCGACGAACAACGACGGTTCCGCGAAGGTCAGTTTCGCCGCACCCGGCGTGGCCGGACAGACCGCCGTCATCCGCGAGGCGCACGCGGTCTCCGGCGTCGACCCCCGCTCGATCGGGTACGTGGAGGCGCACGGCACCGCCACCCGGCTCGGTGACCCGGTCGAGATCTCGGCCCTGACCAAGGCGTTCCGGACCGCCACGCCCGACACGGGCTTCTGCGCGATCGGTTCGGTCAAGTCCAACGTCGGCCATCTCGACGCGGCCGCGGGCGTCGCCGGTGTGATCAAGTCCGTGCTCATGATGAAGCACCGCACCCTGGTGCCGACGCTGAACCACCGCACGCCCAACCCGGCCATCGACTTCGCCGCCAGCCCCTTCCGGGTCGGCACCACCACCGAGCCATGGACCGGTACGGGCCCGCTGCGGGCCGGAGTCAGCTCTTTCGGCATCGGCGGCACGAACGCCCACGCCGTCCTGGAGGAGGCTCCGCGGACGAGAGCCACCGGAGAATCGCGCACCGGCCAGGTGCTGGTCCTCTCCGCCCGTACTGCGAGCGCGCTGCGCACCGCGGCCGGGGACCTGGCCGCCTACCTGGAGGGCGAGGAAGCCGCCGCCCTCGCCGACGTCTCGTACACCCTGGCGGTGGGACGGCGCGCCCACGAATACCGCCTGGCCGTCTCCGGCACCGACCGCGCCGAACTGGCACACGCCTTGCGCACGGCCGCGGTCCCGGCACAGCCCGCCACGGGGGAGGTGTCCTTCGTCCTGGGTGAGCATGTCGTCGACGCCGATGCCCTGGCCGAGCAGTGGAGCGCCACCGAACCCGCGTTCTCCGAGCACTACCGGGCGGCCCTGGCGGCGGGCGCCGCCGAACAGGGCGAGCGGGGCCAGGCCTTCGCCCTGCAGTACGCACTGGGCCGGCTCTGGCTCGACTGGGGCCTGCGGCCGGCCGCGATCCACGGCGACGGCCTCGCCGCGCGGGTCGCCGCCTGTCTCACCGGAGAGTCGAGCCTGGCCGATGGCGTCGCCCGGCTGGACCAGGCCGCCGTGGAGACCGTCCCCGGCCCGCCCGGCGCACGGCGCAAGCATGCCCGGATCGCGGTGCGTGGCGCGCAGGAGGAGGTCCGGGGCCGCGCCCTGGGCGTGTCCGACGGCCCGTGGGGCGCCGTGGCCCGGGCCTGGGAGGCCGGGGCGGAGGTCGACTGGCAGGCCTGGTTCGCGAACGAGGAACGCGGCCGGGTGCCGCTGCCGACGTACCCCTTCGAAGGTCGCCGCTGCTGGATGACCGGCCCCTCGGCCCCGCTCGCGGCGGCCACCGGGCGAGGACCGCACCCCCTGCTGGACGAGAACGTCTCCACCTTGGAGACCATGGCCTACCGCAGTTCGCGTTCGGGGCAGGAGTTCTACCTCGCGGACCACAGGGTGGGCGCCGAACCCGTCATGCCGGCGGTCGGTCACCTGGAGCTGGCCCGCGCCGCCGGGGAGCTGTCCACCGGCTGCCCGGTGCGACTGTACGACGTCTCCTTCGACGAACTGCTCTCGTACGCCTCGGGGCCGCGCGACACGCTCGTGTCCCTCTGGCACGACGGCGACCGGACCGGTTTCGAGATCACCGAGGACGGCACCGTCTTCGCGGCCGGCGCAATCCGTACGAGCGAGGCCGCGCCGCCCGCGCCCGTGGACCTTGCGGCGGTGGCCGGACGCTGCCCGGAAGTGATCGACCACCGGGCCTGCTACACCGGGCTGCGCGAGCGCGGCCTCGACTACGGCCCCAGGATGCGCGCCCTCGCCGAGGTCGCGCTCGGTGAGCGGGAGGCCCTTGCCACGCTCCGGCTCCCGGACGGTGCCGCGCTGGACGGCGCGGTGCTGAACCCGGCGCTGCTGGACGGCGCCCTGCACGCCCTGGTGGTGCTGCTCGCCCGCGCCTACGGCGGCAGGGCCGACGGCTTCCTGCCCCTGGCGCTCGGCGAGCTGACCGTCCACGCTCCGGTCACCGCGCCGTGCCGGGCGCATGTCACGGTCGGCCGACTCGGGGACCGCACCGCGCACGCCGACCTGACCGTCGTGGACTCCCAGGGGAAGGTGCTGGCCCAACTGCGCGAACTCGCCGTGCGCGTGCTCGGCCGCGCCGACGGGTCGGCGCTGCTGGCCCGACGCTGGGCCGACGCCCCGGCCGAGGCAGTCGAGGGCCGGCTCGGCGCCGGCCTGGTCGTCGCCGGGAGCGCGGCCCGCCGCACCGAACTGGCCGATCTGCTGACCTCGCTGGGAGCCGAGCAGGTCACCGCGCTCGCCTCCGGTGACGAGGCCGGGACGGTCGGCGTCCCGGTGACCGTCCTGGTGGACGAGCCCGAGCCCGAGCAGACCCTGCGCCTGGTACAGGGGCTGCTGCGGGGCCGTCCCACCGGGCAGGTCCGGGTCCTGCTGCTGCACCGCCACGAGACGGACGGCGCACGGCCCGAACGCGCCGCGCTGGCGGCGTTCGCCCGAACCGTCCGGGCGGAGAACCCGCTGCTCGCACTGCAGGCCGTCGGCCTTGCCGAGGGCGTGGACGAGGCGGCGGCGCTCTCCGCAGAGCTGGCCGGCCCCGGTCAGGACCCCGAGGTCCGGTACACCACCTCGGGACGCCAGGTCCCCCAGTACATCCCGGCCCCGGCGGCCGAGCCGGTGGCCGTGCGCGACGGCGGTGTCTACCTGGTCACCGGCGGGGCGGGCGGCCTGGGCCGGGCCGTCGCCGACCGGCTGCTGAGCCGGGCCGACGCCAGGGTGGTCCTGCTGGGCCGCAGCGAGGGGCCCTCCGGCGAACCGGACGAGCGGGTGGTCTACCGCCGCGCCGACGTGTCCGACCCCGAGGGCCTCGCCGACAGACTCGCCGCTGTCCGGGCCGAGTTCGGGCCCATCACCGGCGTGGTGCACGCCGCGGGCGTGTTGCGCGACGGCTTCGCCCTCACCAAGTCCGAGGCGGACTTCGCCGCCGTGCTGGCGCCCAAGGTGGCAGGTCTGCGCGCGCTGGACGCCGCCACGGCGGACGATCCGCTGGACTTCTTCGTCGCCTTCTCCTCGATCGCCGCCCACATCGGCAGTGCCGGGCAGACCGACTACGCCTACGCCAACGCCTTCCTGGAGGCGTACGCCGAGCGCCGCGACGGCCTGACCGCGATCGCCTGGCCGCTGTGGGCCGAGGGCGGCATGCGCCAGAGCGCCGAGGCGACGGCGGAGACAGCCGCCCGTACCGGCTTCGGCGTGCTGCCCACCGCCACGGGACTCGACCTGTTCGAACAGGCCCTCGGCGCCCGTGGCCCACGGGTGGCCGCGTACGGTGACACCGGGCGGATCGGCGCCGCGCTCACCTCCCCGGTGCCCGTCGCCCGGGCCGCCGCCCACGCGCGGCCCGCCGCCGCGCAGGACGGTACGGACCTCCGCGCGGACGCCCTGCGGCTGCTGCGCGAGCTGATCGCCGCCGAGACGGGGCTGGACCCGGCGGAACTCGCCGAGGATGCGCCGTTCGATCGTTACGGCATCGACTCGCTGATGATCACCAAACTCAACCGCGAGCTGGACCGTCGCTTCCAGGGCCTGTCCAAGACCCTGTTCTTCGAGTACGCGACCCTGGGCGAACTGGCCGACTACTTCACCGAGCACCACCCGGCCGAACTCCACCCCGACCACCCGGGCGCGGAGTCCATCGAGCCGGCCGGGACCGGCGCCCCGCTCCCGGCCGCCGCACCGCGCCGCGTCAGGACCGCCCGCACGCGGCCCGCCGCCGAACCCGAGGACCAGGCGATCGCGGTGATCGGTCTGGCCGGCCGATATCCCATGGCGGACGACCTGGACGAGTTCTGGACCAACCTGGTGGAGGGCCGCGACTGCGTCACCGAGATCCCCGAGGACCGCTGGGACCGCGACCGCTGGTACGACCCCGACCCCGCCACGCCCGGCCGGGCGCACACCCGTTGGGGCGGCTTCCTGCGTGACGTGGACCGCTTCGACCCGCTGTTCTTCGGCATCTCCCCGCGCCAGGCCGAGCTGATGGACCCGCAGGAGCGACTGTTCCTGCAGAACGCCTGGCACGTACTGGAGGACGCCGGTTACCGGCGCGCCGACCTGGCCGGCCGGCCGGTGGGCGTGTACGTCGGCGTGATGTACGGCGAGTACCAGTTCCACGGTGCCCTGGACGCGCTGCGCGGCGGCCGCCCACTCACCGGCTCCTCCTTCGCCACCATCGCCAACCGGGTCAGCCATGCGCTCGACCTGTCCGGCCCCAGCCTGGCGCTGGACACCATGTGCTCCTCCTCGCTCACCGCCCTCCACCTGGCCTGCGAGAGCCTGCGCCGGGGCGAGACCGAACTGGCGATCGCCGGCGGCGTCAACGTCTCGGTCCACCCCTACAAGTACGCCTTCCTGAGCCAGGGCCGGTTCCTGTCCTCGGACGGCCGCTGCCGCGCCTTCGGCGCGGGCGGTGACGGCTATGTGCCGGGCGAGGGCGTCGGCGCGGTGTTGCTGAAGCCCTACCGCCAGGCCCTGGCGGACGGGGACCGCATCCACGGCGTGATCCTCGGCAGTGCCGTCAACCACGGCGCGCGGACCAACGGCTACACCGTCCCCAGCCCGAAGGCGCAGGCTCGGGCCGTCACCGCCGCCATGGCGCAGGCCGGGGTGGACCCGGCGGACATCGGCTACGTCGAGGCCCACGGCACCGGTACCGCGCTGGGCGACCCGATCGAGCTGACCGGTCTCACCAACGCCTACCGGACGGCCGCCACCGAGCCGGGCCACTGGCCGATCGGCTCCGTCAAGTCCAACGTCGGACACCTGGAGTCCGCCGCCGGGATGGCCGGACTGACCAAGGTGCTGCTCCAGTTCGCCCACCGGACTCTGGTGCCCTCATTGCATTCCGCCGAACTCAACCCGAACATCGACTTCGACCGCTCCCCGTTCCGGGTGCAGCGGGAACTCGCCGATTGGCCGGCCGGGGACCGGCCACGCCGGGCCGGCCTCAGCTCCTTCGGCGCCGGCGGCGCCAACGCGCACGTGGTACTGGAGGAGTCACCCCACCGCGAACCGCTGCAAGCGGTCCCCGCCGGTGAACAGCGCGCGGCCGAGCCCGTACTGTTCCTGCTCTCGGCACGCGACGACGAGCGGTTGCGCGTCTACGCGGGCCAGGCCGTCCGGTTCCTCCGGACGCACCACGTGGACCTGGCCGACCTCTGCTTCACCACCCAGGTGGGCCGCGAGGCCATGGACGCCCGGCTCGCGGTGCTCTCCACCGACGGCGCCGGGATCGTGACCGCGCTGCGCCGCTTCGCCGACGGCGGCCCCGTGCCGGAAATCGCCGACGGCGGCGAACTCGGCGAGCAGGCCCGGAGCTGGCTCCTCGGGGCCGAGGTGGACTGGTCGGCCTGGCACGCCGGCCGCCCGGGCCGCGCACTGCGCCGGGTCGGCGCGCCGCGCTACCCCTTCGCCGACGAGCGCTACTGGATCCCGCTGGACCCCGATCTCACCGCCGCGCCGCACCCGCTGGTGGACGCCAACGAGTCCACGGTGCGGGAGCTGCGGTTCCGCAAGACGCTGCGGGCCGGTGACCCACTGCTGCGCGACCACGTGATCGAGGGCCGGGCGATGCTCGCCGGTGCCGCCACGCTGGAGATGGTGCGGGCCGCCGCCGGGCTGGCCGAGCCCGGCGTCCGGCACGGACTCACCGAGGTGGTGTGGGGACGCGCCATCGAGCTGCCGGAGGGCGAACTGGCGCTCTACACCGCCTTCCGACCGGGGGCCGACGGGCTGGCCTTCGAGGTGTACAGCGAGGCCGGGGACGGCCGGGTCACCCATGTCCGCGGCAGCGTGGTCGCGGCCGCCGGACCGGACCTCGCCCCGGTGGACCTCGACGGGCTGCGCGACCGGCTGACCCCGGTGCGGGACCGGGCCGCCGCCTATGCCGACTACCGGGCCGCGGGCTTCGGCTACGGCCCGTCCTTCCAGGTGGTCGACGAGATCCGCAGCGGTCCCCGAGAGGCACTGCTGCGCCTGTCCGGCGATGGCTCCCAAGCCGCCGCCGAGCTGCCGCCCGCCCTGCTCGACGGCGCCCTGCGCGCCTGCCACTGGACCGGTCGGACGGCCGCCCCCCGGCCCGGCGAACTGGCCGTCCCCTTCAGCCTCGGCGCCCTCCAGGTGCTCGGCCCGCTGCCCGCCGTCTGCTACGCGCACGCTCGGCTCGTCGGCGAGACGGCCGGAGTCCGCCGCTTCGACCTGACGATCTGTGACGAACACGGCCACGTGCTGGCCACGCTGAAGGACTTCGCCGGACGGACGCCGAGTGCGCCGGCCGTGGATGCCGGGCAGCCGCGTCTCTACGAGCCCTACTGGCGGGCCGCTGCCGAACCGGAGCCAGGGACGGCGGTCGGCACCCTGGCACTGGCCGGAGGGCTTCCCGGCCTGAGGGACGCGCTGGCCGCGACCGGCATGTGGCGGAGGATCGTCGACATCCCCGAGCACCACGACGGGCTCGCGGACCTGCTCGCGGGCGTGGTGGACCCGGACGGCCTGGACCTCGCCTTCGTCCGTGGATTCACCGAACCGGCCGCCTTCGACCCGGCGGCCACCGGCGCCGAGGCACTGGAGGGCAGTCTCGACCACTCCTGCTTCGCGATGCTCGACCTGCTCCGCGCGGTCGAGTCCGGGACGCTCCCCGGACGGCTCAGGTGCCTGCTGGTCCACCCCCAGGACGGCGGGGAGGACCGGCCCGAGCACGCCGCCCTGGCCGGCTTCGCCCGGTCCACGGCCGCGATCGCACCCCGCTTCGAGCTGCTGACCCTGGGGATCGACGGGGATGTGGCCGTACCCGAACTGGCGTCGGCGGTGGCCGTCGAGCTGGCGGCCGCACCGCGGGCGGCCGGGGCCGAGGTGCGCCGGACGGCGGCGGGCCGTGAGGTGCGCGGGCTCCGCCCGGTCACGGACGACCGCGCCGCGGGCGGGAGTTCGGCCGAGCTGCCGCTGCGTGACCGCGGCGTCTACGCCGTCACCGGCGGCAGCGGGGCGATCGGCCGGGTGCTCTCCGAGTACCTCGCCCGGACGTACCGGGCCAGGCTGGTCCTGATCGGCCGCTCGGAGCCGGATACGGAAGCACTGGAGTGGCAGCGCGGGCTGGCCGGGCTCGGCGCGGAGGTGCTGGCGGTGCGCGCCGACGTGTCAGGCGCCGAGGAACTCGCCGCGGCGCTGACGACGGCCCGGGAGCGCTTCGGGGAACTGAACGGTGTGTTCCACCTGGCCGGTGTCGCCGACGACGGCCGTGCCACGGACGGTGACCGCGAGCGGTTCGCCGCGGTCCTCGCGGCCAAGACCCGCGGGCTGGTCCACCTGGACCAGCTGACCCGGAACGACGCCCTCGACCTCTTCGTGGTGTTCTCCTCCGTCTCCTCGCTGGTCGGCGACTTCGGCGCGGCGAGCTACGCCACGGCCAACCGTTTCGCGGACCTGTACACCGCGCTCCGCGCGTCCTGGGTGCGCCGGGGCAGCCGGACCGGTCGCAGTCTGTCCCTGGGCTGGCCGCTCTGGTCCGTCGGCGGTGTCGACGGTCTGGTGCGCGAGCAGGAACTGGCCGCGTACCGGCGGCGCAGCGGAATGCGGCCGCTCACCGCCGAACAGGGACTGGCGGCCTTCGAGCGCTCGTTCGCCGTCGACGCCCCCTGGCTGGTACCCGCCTGGGGTGATCCCGCGGCGATCGACGCGGCCCTGGCGGACCCGGGGGAGCCGGCTCGGCCGGCTCCCGTCGCGGCGGCCTCCTCCGCGGCACCGGTCGTTCCGGCGTCCCGAAGCACCGCCGACGGTCGGCGCGCCCGGGTGGTGGAGTACCTGCGCGGGGCGCTGTCCGGAGTCCTCAAGCTGCCCTCCGGGCGACTCGACAGCCGTGTGGCGCTCGATGACTACGGTCTGGACTCGGTGCTGGTCATGGAGGCCAACGCACTGCTGGGCAAGGACTTCCCCGGACTCCGCGGGACGCTGTTCTTCGAGTACCGGACCGTGGAGGAGCTGGCCGGCCACCTGCTCACGGAGCACGCGGACGCGGTGGCCCGCAGGTTCCCCGAGCCGAGCGGCGAACGGGCCGCACCCGCGGGGCCCACCCCGGTGGCCGCCCCTGCTGTCGCCGTCTCCGAGCCCGCCCCGGTGGCCGCGCCCGCTCCCGCCGTCGCGACGGTCCCGGCCGGTCCGGCCGCGCGCGGGCCGCAGGAGGACGAGCCGATCGCCGTCATCGGCATGAGCGGCCGTTACCCGCAGGCCCGTGACCTGGACGAGTTCTGGCGCAATCTCTCGGCCGGACGCGACTGCGTGACCGAGGTCCCCGCCGACCGCTGGGACGCGGAGGCCCTGTTCGATCCCGACCCCGTCACGCCGGGCCGCAGCTACAGCCGCTGGGGCGGCTTCCTGTCCGACGTGGACGCCTTCGACTCGCTGTTCTTCCAGATCTCCCCGATGCAGGCGCGCTCGATGGACCCGCAGGAGCGCCTCTTCCTGGAGACGGCCTGGGCGGCCCTGGAGAACGCGGGCTACCCGCCGTCGCGCATACCCGCCCCCGGATACGGCGGTCAGGGGCACGACGTCGGCGTGTTCGTCGGTGTCATGTGGGACGACTACGCGGTGCTGGCCGCGACCGAGTCCGCGCGCGGCAACCACCAAGTGGTGCTCGCCAACCGGTCCTCGATCGCGAACCAGGTCTCGTACTTCGGTGACTTCCGCGGCCCCAGCGTGGTGGTCGACACCGCCTGCTCGGCGTCGCTGGTGGCCCTGCACCAGGCCTGCGAGAGCATCCGCCGGGGCGAGTGCTCCTACGCCATCGCCGGCGGGGTCAACATCGCCGTCCACCCGGACAAGTACGTGCACCTCAGCCGCAAGACCATGCTCTCCGCCGACGGCCGTTGCCGCGCCTTCGGCGCCGGCGGCAGCGGCTACGTGCCGGGCGAGGGCGTCGGCGCGGTGGTGCTCAAGCGGCTGTCCGAGGCCGTTCGCGACGGTGACACCGTGCATGCCGTGATCCGGGCCACCGCCGTCAACCACGGCGGCCGTACCAGCGGTTTCACCGTCCCCAACCCGCACGCCCAGCAGGCGCTGGTCGAGCAGGCGCTGGCCACCGCGGGTGTCGATGCCCGCACCATCGGCTGCGTCGAGGCGCACGGCACCGGCACTTCGCTCGGTGACCCGATCGAGCACACCGCATTGGCGCAGGCGTACGCCAAGCACACGGCCGACACAGGATTCTGTGCACTGGGGTCGGTGAAGTCCGTCATCGGGCACCTCGAGGGCGCGGCCGGGATCGCCGGACTGACCAAGGCGGTGCTCCAGTTGCGCAACGGCACGCTGCTGCCCACGCTGCACGCCGATGACCCCAACCCCGCCATCGACTTCTCGCGCTCGCCGTTCACCGTCCAGCGGGAGACCGCGCCCTGGCCGCAGCCGCGCGACGCGGACGGCAGCCCGCTGCCGCGCCGTGCGGCCGTCAGCTCCTTCGGTGCCGGCGGGACCAACGCGCACGTCATCCTGGAGGAGTACCTCGCGCCCGCACCGGCACCGGCTGCTGCCGAGGAGCCCGAGCTGATCGTGCTCTCCGCCCGTGACGACAAGCGGCTGCGGGAGTACGCGGCCGAGGTGGGCCGCGCGCTCGCGGCCCCGGCGGAGCCCGCCCCGCTCAGGCTCGCCGACGTCGCCCACACCCTGCGGGCGGGCCGGGAGGCGATGGCCGAGCGGCTGGCGTTCGTCGCCGCCGACCTGGCCGACGCGGCGGCGAAGCTCACCGCCGTCGGGCGCGGCGAGGACGGGCAGTGGCTGCATCGCGGCCGGGTCGGGCAGCACCCGCCGCTGGAGGGCCTGTTCACCGAAGGCCCCGGTGGCCAGGACTTCCTGACCGCGCAGATCCTGGCCGGTGCCGACGACCTGCTCGGCCGGCTCTGGGTCGGCGGCGTCTTCGTGGACTGGGAGCTGGTGCACCGGCTGCGGCCGGGCGTGCGGCGCCGGGTGCCGCTGCCCACGTATCCGTTCGAGCGGGCGCGGCACTGGCTCGACCTCCGGGCCGCGGCTGCGCCCGAGCCCGCCGCACCGTCCGCGCGGACCTGGCGGCACACGCTCGCGGCGAGCGCGCCGGTCCTGCGGGACCACGTGGTGGCGGGCCGCCCGATCCTGCCGGGTGTCGGGCATCTCGACCTGGTCGCCGCGGCCTGCGGCGGGCTGACCGGGCGGGGCTTCGCAGACGTGCGCTGGACCGCCCCCCTGGCCCTGGCGGGCGCGCAGGAGCAGGTGTCGGTCAGATTCGAGGGCGAGGGCTACGAAGTCCTCGGTGCCGACGACACCGTCCGCTCGCGCGGCCGCCTGGTGGACGCGCCGCCGGCGCCCCCGGCGCTGGACGTCCCGGCGCTGCGAGCCGGCCTGGACAGCGGCCTCGGCCAGGACGCCTTCTACCGGATGCTGGAGGGGCAGGGCCTGCCGTACGGGCCGTTCTTCCGCCGGGTCCAGCAGGTGTGGACCGGCCGGGACGAGGTGCTCGGCCGGATCGGCGCGGCCACCGAGGGCGCCGACCACCCACTGCACCCCGGAGTCCTCGACGCCGCCCTGCACGTCTTCGCGGCGCTGCTGGCACGGCGCCGGGGGGCGCAGGCCCGGCCGATGCTGCCCTTCGCGGTCGACCGCGTCGACGTGTTCGGCCCGGTGCCGGTCACCGGCTGGTCGTACGTCCGGGAGACCGGAACCGACCGCTGCGACGTCCTGCTGCTCGACGACACGGGTGCGGTGCGGGTGCGCTTCGCCGGCCTCACCTACCGCGAGACGAAGCCCGCCACGGTGGTCGCCTACCGGCC
Source organism: Streptomyces sp. NPDC001450 (assembly GCF_053597295.1). Lineage (NCBI taxonomy): Bacteria > Bacillati > Actinomycetota > Actinomycetes > Kitasatosporales > Streptomycetaceae > Streptomyces > Streptomyces sp. NPDC001450. The sequence goes on along the minus strand of NZ_JBSFHY010000020.1, from coordinate 143,834 downwards.
CACCTGGGTTCCCCGGACCGCCGAGGGCAGCGCCGAACCCGCCGGCCGGGTCCTGCTGGTCGGCGCGCGGCTGGACGCGGAACCGGCCGCCGGCATCGCCCGGCTGCACCGGGACGCGGAGCTGCGGCGGCTGCCGATCGGTCCCGGCGGACTGACCGACACCGATCTGGACCGGGTGCTGGCCGAGGCGGGCGCATGCGATCTGGTCTACTTCCTCGGAACCGAGCCGGAGCGCGAGCCCGTCGACCGCGCGGACGTGCGCGCGGCGATGGACCTGAGCGTGGTCTCGCTCTACCGCCTCGTGCGCGCCCTCGACCGACACGGCCTTCTCGACCGGGAGTTGAGGCTGAAGGTCGTCACCACCGACGTCCATCCGCTCGAAGCGGGTGACGACTCCCGGCCCTGGGCCGCCTCACTCGCCGGACTGGCGATGGTGCTCGGCAAGGAGTTCCCGAACCTGAGGGTCGCGCTGGTCGACCTGCGCTCGACCGAGGCCGCGGCGTCGGCCGCCCTGGCGGTGGCAGAGCCGTTCGCGGCCCGCACCGTGCCGGTGTCCCTGCGGGCCGGTGTCCGGCGGGTGCGTTCGCTGGAGCGAGTCGAACTGTCGTCGGGCGCGGCCCGGCTCCGCCAGGGCGGGGTGTACTTGATCATCGGCGGCCTGGGCACGGTCGGCCGGGACACCTGCCGCCACCTGGCACAGACCTACCGGGCCAAGCTGGTCGTGGTCGGACGCTCCCCTCTCGACGAGCACAAGCGGGAGACGCTCGCCGAACTGGAGGCCACCGGGGCAGAGGTCCGCTACCTGGCCCTGGACGCCACGGACCCGGCCGCGCTGGGTGAGGCGGTCCGGCTCGCCAAGCGGGAGTTCGGAGCCCTGCACGGCGTGGTCAACGCCGCGATGGTGCTGGTCAACCAAGTTGTGCGGGAGCTGCCCGAGGCGCAGCTGCGCTCGGCGCTGGACTGCAAGACCGAATCCACGTGGAGTGTGCTGCACGCCGTCCGCGACGAATCCCTGGACTTCGTGCTGTTCTACTCCTCCGGTGTCGCCTTCGAGGGCAACCACGGCCAGGCCGGCTATGCGGCGGGCTGCTCCTTCGCGGACGCCTACGCCCTGCACGCCGCCCGCACGCTGCCCTTCCCGGTGCGGGTGCTCAACCTGGGCTACTGGCACGCGGGTGGCGACGAGGACCGCGAGCGGGTGCTGCGCCGCTTCCGGGCGGCCGGCATCCGCCCCCTGACGGCACAGCAGGGCATGGCGGTGGTCGAGCGCACGCTCGACGCCGGTCTGCCGCAACTCCTCGCCCTCGACGCCGACCAGCACATCCTGGGCAACCTGGGCGTCGCGCCGGACCGTACGCTGGCCCTGTCGCCCGGCGCGGCGCCGAGCGCGCTGCCCGAGGTCCGCTGCGGCCGCACCGCCTCGGCGGACGCCGAGCTGACGGCTCATCAGCTCGCGGTGGCCGAGGCCGAGGAACTCTCCCAGCGGCTGCTGGCCGCTGTGCTGCACCGGGCCGGGGTGTTCGAGCAGCCGGAGCGGCGGCACGGCCGGCAGGAGCTGGCCGCCCGGCTGGGCGTGGTGCCCGAGCACGCCGGACTGTTCCAGGCGCAGCTCGACATGCTGGCCGCCGCGGGGTACCTGCGGGCCGAGGGCGACTGGGTCCAGCCCGCCGCGCGTCCGGTCGACCCCGAGTCCGAGGTGGTCCGGGCCGTGGACGGGCTGATCGCCCGGCATCCGGGCATCGCGCCGGTGGCCGCACTGCTGCGGGACTGCCTGACCGCGCTGCCCGAGGTACTCACCGGGCGGACCGGTGCGATGGAAGTGCTCTTCCCCGAGGGCTCCTCCGAGCGGGTGGCGGCCGTGTACCGGGGCGACCCGGTCACCGACCGCTGCAACGCCGAGGTGGCCCGGCTCGTCGTCGAACAGGTGGTGGCCCGGCTGACCGCCGCACCCGGCACCCGGGTGAGGGTGCTGGAGGTGGGCGCCGGGACGGGCGGCACCAGCGCGGCGGTGCTCGCCGCGCTGGCGCCGTACGCCGAATCCGTCGACTACGTCTTCACCGACGTGTCCCCGGCCTTCGTCCGCAAGGCACGGACCCGGTTCGGCGCGGACCACCCGTTCGCACGGTTCGAAACCCTGGACATCGAGGCGGATCTCTCCGCCCGGCAGCCGGCCCTCGGCGAGTACGACGTGGTGTTCGGCACCAACGTCTTCCACGCCACCCGCCGGCTCGCCGACACCCTGGCGCAGGCCAAGCGGCTACTGCGCGGTGGCGGTGTGCTGCTGATGACCGAGGGCACCCGGCCCCAGCACCAGCTGGCGCTGATCTTCGGCCTGACGAGCGGCTGGTGGCTGTTCGCCGACCCGGAGCAGCGGATGCCCGGCTCCCCGCTGGCCAGTGAGCGGCAGTGGCGTGACGTGCTGGCCGCCTGCGGCTTCCACCACATCAGTGTGGGAGCGCCCACCACAGAGGCCGGGTCGGCGTTCCAGAGCGTGATCGCGGCGGTCAGCGACGGCCTGGTGCCCGCCCTCCGTCCGGCCGGGACGCCCACCGCCGTCCCGGCGCCGCAGGCCCCGGCCGTGCCGCCGGCCGAGCAGGACGACGCGCTGGAGCAGGTGACGGCCGTCTTCGCCCGGGTGCTGGAGATGGCGTCCGAGCAGCTGGACCCCGACCTCACCTTCGAGAACTACGGCGTGGACTCGCTGGTGGTGCTGGAGCTGACCCGGGCTCTGGAGGCGGTGTACGGCCCGCTGCCGGCCACCCTGCTCTTCGAGCGGATCACCATCCGGCAGCTCGCCGAGCACTTCCGGGCGAAGGACGCGCCGGTTCCGCCTCCGGTTCCGGCTCCCGAGCCGGAACCGGAGCGGAGAGCCGAGGCCGACCCGCCCGGCGACGCCGAGAGCCTGGTCGCGGGCCTGTCCGACGCGGCCGTCGAGGAGCTGCTGGCCGAACTGCTCCCGAAGGGTGCGGAGTTCGAAGGAGACGCACGATGACTGCTGAGCCGTTCAGCTGCGTGGTGGTGGGCGAGGAGGCCCTCCTGGTCGAGTGCACCCGGGTGCTGCTGGCACGAGGCCACACGGTGGCCGCCGTGGTGTCGCCATCGGCGGAGCTGACCGCCTGGGCCGAGTCGCAGGGGCTGGCGGCCGTGCCGTTCGGACCCGACCTGGCCGAGCGGTTGTCGCCGTTGAGCTTCGACTACCTGTTCAGCATCGCCAACCTGAGGATGCTGCCGGACGCGGTGCTGGCACTGCCGACGCGCCTGCCGGTCAACTTCCACGACGGTCCGCTGCCCCGGCACGCCGGTCTGTTCGCCACCAGCTGGGCCATCCTGGACGGTGACAAACAGCACGGCGTCACCTGGCACGTGATGACCAGTGAGGCCGACACCGGGGATGTGCTCAAGCAGCGCACAGTCCCGGTCGACCCGGCGGCCACGGTGCACGACCTCGACGTCGCCTGCTTCGACGCGGGCATCGAGTCCTTCGCCGAACTGGTGGACGAGCTGGCGGCGGGCACGGCCACCCGTACGCCGCAGGACCTCGGGCTGCGCACCTACCACGGCAGGTACGACGGTCCGCCGCGCGGGGGCGTGGTCGACTGGCGGCGCCCCGCCGAGGAGCTGGGCGCGCTGGTCCGGGCCACCGCCTTCGGCCGTCGGCGCAACGACTTCGGCACCGCGCTGCTCGCCCTCGACGGCGACTTCGTGGCCGTCCGCGCGGTCGAGATCTCGACGGATCCCTCCAGTGAGGCTCCCGGCACGGTGGTCGGCCGGGGGCCGGAGGCGATCACCGTGGCGACCGTCGACCGGGACGTCCGGCTGACCGGCCTGGCCGACCTGACCGGCGCCCCGCTCGACCTGGTGGCCGTCGCGGACACGGTGGCCCGGGAGCACGCGGGCCGGTTCCCCGAGCCGACCGACGCCGAGCTGGCCGAGCTGGTGACCGCCGGCCGTGCGGCGCACCGCCAGGAAGGGCACTGGCTGCGGGTCCTGCACAGGCTTGAACCCGTCCTGCCGCCGCGCCTGGGTGCCCTGCGCGAGGCCGCCCGCCGGGCGGGCCCGGTGGCGCTGCCCGAGATCCTGAGCACCGGGGCGGGGGAGCCGGAGCGGCTCGCCCTCGCCGCAGTGCTCGCCTTCCTGGCCCGCCTCGCCCGCGGCGGAGAGCGGGACGTCGCGCTTCCCGCCGAGGCCGGCACCACCGGCGGACTACGGGCGGCCGAGGTGCCGCTGCGCGCCCCGGCACGACTGCTCGACCGTACGCTGCCCGAGCTCACCGAGCTGCTGGGCGCCGAGGTCGCCGCGCTCCGGGCGCGCTCGCCCCACCGCCGCGACCTCCTGCTGCGCCATCCGGCACTGACCGGGGCCGCCCGGACCGGACTGCCGGTCGCGATCCTGCTGCCCGGCGGCGTCGACGCGGCGGCGTACCGCGCGCTGACGATCCGGATCGACACCCGCGGCACGGTCTCCTTCCGCGTCGCGGCCGAGCCGGCCGGACATCAGGAAGCGTGGCTGTCGGAGCACTTCGAGCTGTTCCTGCGGGCCGCGGCGGCCGAGCCGGAGGCGGCCCTGGGCAGGCTGGAGCTGCTCGGCGCCGAGGACCGGGAGCGGGTGCTGGGCCGGTGGAACGACACCGAGGAGGACTATCCGCGCGAGGCCACGGTCAGCCGGCTGATCTCCGATCTCGCCTGCGCCGCACCGGCCGCGCCCGCGGTCCGGTTCGAGGGCCGCGAGCTCTCCTACGGTGAACTGGACCAGGCCGCCGACCGGCTGGCCCTGCGGCTCATCGAGCTGGGAGCCGGGCCGGGCTCGCTGGTCGGGGTGTACCTGGAGCGCTCCCCGGATCTGGTGGTGAGTCTGCTCGCGGTGCTGAAGTCCGGCGCGGCCTACGTGCCGATGGATCCGATCTACCCGCGGGCCCGCATCGGGCACATGCTCAAGGACTCCGGCGCCCGGCTGGTGGTCACCGACGAGGCCCTCGGCTCCGCACTGGCGGACTTCCCGGTGACGCCCGTCCTGGTGGCCGGGACCGACGAGCCGGACATGACCCCGGCCGCACCCGTGGACCGCTCGGACCCTGACGCGGCCGCGTACGTCATCTACACCTCGGGCTCCACCGGCCTGCCCAAGGGCGTTCAGGTGGGGCACCGGGCGCTGGTCAACTTCCTGTGGACGATGGCCCGTCGGCCCGGATTCGGCTCCCGGGACTCGCTGCTCGCGCTGACCACGGTCTGCTTCGACATCGCCGGCCTGGAGTTGTACCTGCCCCTGGTGCGGGGCGGGACCGTGGAGATCCTTCCCGAGCCGGTCTGCGCCGACGGCTTCGCCCTGCGCGAGCGGATCGAACGCTCCGCGCCGTCCGTGCTCCAGGCGACCCCGACCAGCTGGCAGATGCTGATCGCGGCCGGCTGGGCGGGCGACCCGCAGCTGCGGGCGCTCTGCGGCGGTGAGCCGATGCCGGCCGAGCTGGCGAGCCAACTCCTAGGTAAAGTGGGCGAGTTGTACAACATGTACGGCCCGACCGAGACCACCATCTGGTCCACGGTGGACCGGGTGCGGCCCGGTGAGCCGGTCACCATCGGCCGTCCGATCGGCAACACGCGATGCCACGTCCTGGACGAGCGCGGGATCCATGTGCCACCCGGACTCCCGGGCGAGCTGTACCTGGCGGGTGACGGCGTCGCGGACGGCTATCTCGGCCGGCCCGAACTGACCGCCGAGCGCTTCGTGACCGCGCCGGGCGGGTCCGGCCGGGCCTACCGCACCGGCGACCTGGTGAGGCACCTGCCGGACGGCCGCCTGGAGTACCTGGAGCGGATCGACGGCCAGATCAAGCTGAACGGCTACCGGATCGAGCTGGGCGAGGTGGAGTCCGCACTGCGCCGGCTGCCCGGGGTGACGGCGGCGGTGGCGCTTGTCCGCGAGGACCAGCCGGGCGAGCGCCGGCTGGTGGCCTACGCGACCGGATCGGGCGCCTTGCCGGACCCGGCGCAGCTGCGCGCAGCACTGCGGGACGGCCTGCCCGCGTACATGGTCCCGGCCGCCGTGGTGATGCTGCCCAGGTTCCCGCTCACGCCGAACGGCAAGATCGACCGCAGGGCGCTGCCTCGGCCGGGAGCGGCCAGGATCGCCGGCGGCGGCGCAACCGTCCGCGGCGACCTGGAGCGCCGCATCGCCGAGGCCTGGTGCGAGGTCCTGAGGCTGGACGAGGTCGGCGCCGAGGACAACTTCTTCGACCTGGGCGGGGATTCGCTCAGGCTCACCTCGGTGGTGGCGATGCTGCGCGAGCGGCTCGGCCGGCCGGTCACCCGCCTGGACATGTTCGGCCATCCGACCGTCCGGGCCATGGCGGCGCACCTGTCCAGCTCGGCACAGCCGGCCGCACCGCAGCAGCAGCGGCGCGGCCGGGACGTCGCGGCGCTGACGCAGCGACGCAGCCGAAGGCGGGGACGGGAATGACCGATCCCACCACGCACACCGGAAATCGATCTCAGACGGGTACCACAGGGGGTTCCGTGTCCAGTTGCAAGGTCTGCTCGCTCAAGGCCGACCATCCGGGAGTGGTGCTCGACGACCAGCAGGTCTGCAATCTCTGCAACCTGGACTTCGCCGAGGACCTGCTGACCAACTACCGCTACACCAATGAGGTGTTCACCGAGTTCCAGCAGGCGCCGCCCGCCACCGGTGGGTACGACTGCCTGTTCATGTACAGCGGCGGCAAGGACAGCACGTACATGCTGGACAAGTTCGTCAATGAGTACGGCAAGCGGGTGCTGGCCTTCACCTTCGACGTGCCCTTCGAGAGCGTGCACGCGGCGCAGAACATCGCGCTCGCCCGGGAGAAGATCCCGGCCACCTTCGTGCTGGACGCTGACGACGACAACATCAAGCTGATGATGCGTGAGGTGTTCAACCGCCCGGCACCCAAGAAGCCGGGCAGGTACCTGGACGAGAAGCTGCCCTGCGTCTCCTGCCGGACCTTCTTCGTGCTGCGGGCCATCCTGATGGCCTACCGGCAGAAGATCCCCTACATCGCCCTGTGCGCCGATCCGCAGCAGATCCTCACGATGGAGTCCAACGTCCGCGAGGTCGTGCGCGGCTTCTACAAGACCTTCGGCGAGCGGCTGACCGACACGCTCTTCGGCGGGGAGCTGGAGGAACTGCTCTTCGACGAGGACGAGAACCTGCCGAAGATCGTCTTCCCGTTCATCGCCATGCGGCACGAGTACGACCCGGACCGGATCGTCGAGGAACTCCGGGCGAAGGGGCTGTACCAGTCCTCGCCGCTGGAGACCCACTGCACCCTGTTCCCGCTGCTGAACTACTACTCGTACAGCAACTGGGGCTGCATGTTCTACAAACTCAACGCGGCCAGCCATGTGCGGTCGGTCAAGCGCAACGCCGACTACGACCGGAACACCTTCAGCATCAAGTTCCCGCGCTCGCTCGACCTCGCGGACGTGGAGGAGCGGCTCGGGCAGGTGGTGCTGGCACTCGCCGCCGGTGAGGGCAGCCGGGAGGAGCACGAGCGGACGCTGGTCGACCTGTTCCAGCGGATGGACGCCACCGAGGACGCCGCCCGTTTCGTGGCCCGGAGCTTCCTCGACATGCGCTCGGTCGCCGCCGACCTCGGCATCCGGCTGAGCTGATACCCGCACAGGAGAACACCATGACTGTTTCCGACTCCGACGTCGCGATCATCGCCATGGTCTGCCGCTTCCCGGGCGCAGACTCGGTCGACCGGTTCTGGGACGTGCTCCGCGAGGGCCGCGAGACCCTCACCCGGTACGACGACGAGCAGCTGCTCGCCGCCGGGGTGTCCGCCGAGCGCCTGGCCGACCCGCGCTATGTGAAGGCCGGTCAGACCATTCCGGACGTCGACCTGTTCGACTCCGAGCTGTTCCAGTTCACCCATGACGAGGCCGAGATCCTCGACCCGCAGCACCGGATCTTCCTGGAGTGCGCCCTGGAGGCCCTGGAACGGGCCGGCTACGACCCGGACCGCACCGAGGGACACATCGGCGTGTACGCGGGCGCAGGCATGAACACCTACCTGTTGCACAACCTGGGCGAGCGCTACCGGGCCGCGTCCTCCGTCGACCACTACCGGCTGATGCTGGCCAACGACAAGGACTTCCTGGCCACCCGCGTCTCCTACAAGCTCAACCTGCGCGGACCCAGCATCAACATCAACACCGCCTGTTCCACCTCCCTGGTCGCCGTGCACACCGCGTGCCTCGGCCTGCTCAGCGGAGAGTGCGACGTGGCCCTGGTCGGCGCGGTGCACCTGGGCCTGCCGGGGCACGGCTACCAGTACCAGGAAGGCATGATCTTCTCGCCGGACGGACACTGCCGCGCCTTCGACGCCGAGGCCCAGGGCACCGTGATCGGCAGCGGCGCCGGCGTGGTCGTCCTCAAGCGCCTCAAGGAGGCGATCGCCGACGGGGACTTCATCCACGCGGTCATCAAGGGTTCGGCGGTCAACAACGACGGCTCCCACAAGACCGGGTACACCGCGCCGAGCATCACCGGGCAGGCGGAGGTCATCGCCGACGCCCAGGAGGTCGCCGGAGTGGATCCGGACGGCATCGGCTACGTCGAGGCGCACGGCACCGGCACCGCGCTCGGTGACCCGATCGAGGTTGCCGCGCTCACCGAGGCCTTCCGCCAGGGCACGGACCGGACCGGTTACTGCGCGCTCGGCTCGGTGAAGACCAACATCGGCCACCTGGACACCGCCGCGGGCATGGCAGGTCTGATCAAGACCGCGCTGATGCTGGAGCACGGCACCCTGGTGCCGAGCCTGCACTTCACCTCGCCCAACCCGGACATCGACTTCGCCGCGAGCCCCTTCTTCGTCAACACGCAGACCACCGAGTGGCCGGCCGGCGACGGACCCCGCCGGGCCGGTGTCAGCTCCTTCGGCATCGGCGGCACCAACGCCCACGTCGTCCTCCAGGAGCCCCCGGCCAGGGCCGCCGCGCCGCACGGGCGCGACCGCGAGCTGCTGGTCCTGTCCGCCCGGTCCGAGGGCGGCCTGCGGCGGGCCACCACCGCACTGGCCCGCCACCTCAAACAGCACCCCGACCTCGACCTCGGCACGGTGGCGCAGACTCTCGGCCTCGGCCGTCGCGCGTACTCCCACCGGCTCGCGCTGGTGGCCCGCAGCACCCGGGACGCCGCCATGGCGCTGGCCCTCGGCGACGAGGAGCGGCTGCGACAGGGGGTGGCCGGCCGGGATCCGCACGCCCCCGTCCTGGTCCTGACCGGCGCCGGGGCCGACGAGGCGGACAGCGCCGAACTGTACCGGGCGGTGCCCGCGTACAGGGCCGCGGTCGACGCCTGTGCCGCCGCCCTGGGCCAGGCCGGTGAGACGGAGGCACTGCTCGCCGAGGGGAGCAGGCGCTCCGCCTTCGTCCACGAGTACGCGCTCGCCACCACGCTGCTCGCCTGGGGTGTGGAGCCTGCCGGACTCGCGGCGGCCGGCACCGGTCTGGCCGTGGCGGCGGCCCTGTCCGAGGCCCTGCCGCTCACGGACGCGCTCGCCCTCGCCGAAGGCACCGCACCGGCACGGGCGGCGGTACCGCGGCTGCCGGTCCGCTCCCCGCACACCGGCCGGTGGATGACCGAGGACGAGAGCCGGCTGGCCGCCGCCTGGACCGGCGACGGCGACGGCGACCTGCCGGACCTGGACGCGCTGCTCGCCGGCACCGGCGGGAGCACCGTCCGGCTGGTCCCCGGGGACGGCGAACCGTCCGGCCTCGCCCATCTGCTCACGCTCGCCGCACAGCAGTGGGTGCTCGGCGCGAAGCTCGACTTCGCGGCCCTGCACGAGGGTGGCGAGCCCCGGAGGGCCCCGCTGCCCACTCGCCCCTTCGAGCGGCGCCGCCACTGGGTCGAGCCCGGCAGCCACGTCCGGGCCCGGGCTCCGCAGACCGCCGACCGGCTGATCGCCAGGTTCGATCCCGAGGACCCGCGGCAGAACATCGAGCTGGTCACGGACTACCTGGTCGACGAGATCGGCAGGGTGCTGGGCGGCCGTCATCTCGCGGTCCTCGACACCAACCTTTTCGACCTGGGCCTGGACTCGCTGGTGCTGATCGAAGTGGTCGCCAAGCTCGGTGAGGAGCTCGACTTCGCCGTTCCGGCCACCTCCTTCGTCGAGTTCCCGACCATCCGGACCTTCGTGGACAACCTCGCCGAACTGATGGGCTTCGCCCCGGGAACGGACGCGGACGCCCACCCCCTGGGCGGCCGCACCTCCCGGCGGGCGCAGCGTGCCGCGGCCAGGTAGGGCGGCATGACCTGACCCGGCGTCCCACCGGCGGTGACACACCCGGCCCGCGGCGGCCGACCCCGATGAACTGCGAGAAGAGAGCAACTGTGGACGACAAGCGAAGGCTGCTGCTGAGCCTGCTGACCCGGGCCTCCACCCCGGCCCCGGCGAGCGAGGGCGTGGCGATCGTCGGCGTCGCCGGCCGCTACCCGATGGCCGGGACCGTCGGCGAGCTGTGGGACAACCTGGTCGCGGGCCGGCACTGCATCCGGGAGGTGCCCGCCGACCGCTGGGACGCGGACGCGCACTACGACCCGACCGGCACGCACGGCGGCTACAGCAAGTGGGCCGGATTCATCGACGACGTCGACAAGTTCGACCCGCTGTTCTTCCAGATCTCACCCGCCGACGCGGAGGGGATGGACCCGCAGGAGCGGCTGTTCCTCCAGACGGCGGCCGCGGTCCTGGACGACGCCGGCTACCCGGCCGCCCGGCTGGCGGCCCAGGGCCCGGTCGGGGTGTTCGTCGGTGTGATGAACAGCAACTACGAGTGGATGGGGGGCGAGGCGAGCGCGCTGGGCGTGCAGACCGACGCCCACTCCAACCACTGGTCGATCGCCAACCGGGTCTCCTACACCTTCGACTTCACCGGCCCCAGCCTCGCCGTGGACACCGCCTGCTCGGCTTCGCTGACCGCGATCCACCTGGCCTGCGAGAGCCTGCGGAGCGGCGAGTGCGCCACCGCGATCGCGGGCGGAGTCAACCTCATCCTGCACCCCATGCATCTGCGCACCCTGGCGCAGCGCGGGATGATCTCGCACGACGACCGGCTGAAGGCCTTCGGCGCCGACGCGGACGGCTTCGTCGACGGCGAGGGCGTCGGCGCCGTGCTGCTCAAGCCGCTGGCCGCCGCGATCGCCGACGGCGACCGGATCCTCGGGGTGATCCGCGGTTCGAGCATCAACGCGGGCGGCAAGACCGGCGGTTACACCGTGCCGAGCGCGGCCGCGCAGACCGAGGTGATCCGCGCCGCACTCAAGCGCGCCGGGACAGCGGCGGAGACCATCGGCTACGTCGAGGCGCACGGGACGGGTACCCCGCTCGGCGATCCGATCGAGATCGCGGGACTGACCGAGGCCTTCGGCGGACGGATGGACCCGGCACGCCGCGCGGAGCGGCCGACGGTCGCGGTCGGCTCGGTCAAGTCCAACATCGGCCACCTGGAGTCGGCGGCCGGCATCGCGGGTCTGACCAAGGTGCTGCTCCAGTTCCGGCACGGGAAACTGGTCCCTTCGCTGCACTCGGCGCGCCTCAACCCGGAGATCGATTTCGCCGGTACGCCCTTCGAGGTGCAGCAGACCCTCCAGCCATGGACGCGCCCGGAGCTGCCCGGTGCGGACGGCACGACCGGGCAGCTGCCCCTGCGCGCCGTCATCAGCTCCTTCGGCGGCGGCGGCGCCAACGCCTGCCTGGTCATGGAGGAGTACCTGCCGACCGGTTCGCCGGATCCGGTGGAGGCCGCGCAGGAGCAGCTCCTGGTGCTCTCGGCCAAGAGCGAGGACCGGTTGCGGGCCTACGCCGCGGACCTGGCGGCCTTCCTGCGCCGGAGCACCGAGCCGCAGGCCGACGGGGGTACGGACGGCCTCGCGGACGCCCAGCGACTGTGCCTGCGGCTGGCCGCCGAAACGGTCGGTGTGGCGCCGGAGTTCCTCGACCTCGGCACCGAACTGGCCGACTGCGGGTTCGGCGTGACCGAGCGTGCCCGCTACCAGGCCCTGCTGGCCGCCGAGACGGGCATCGAGCTGTCCGCCGCCGCCGCGGCGGACACCATCGGGGCGGTGGCCGTGGAGCTGGCCGCCGCCCGGCCCCGCGAGGCGGCTGCCGACGGCCGTGGCCCGCGGCTCGCCGATGTCGCCCACACCCTTCAGGCGGGCCGTACCGGATACGAGTTCCGCCTGGCCCTGGCCGCCGGTTCGGTGGCCGAGGCCGCCGGGCTGCTGGAGGCGTACGCGGGAGGGAGCACCGACGGCCGGGTCGGCACCGGCCGGGCCACGCGCGCCAGGGTGCGGCTCACCGGCGACGAGGCCGCGGCCCTGGACCAGGCGCTGACCCGCCGTGACCTGCCGGCGGTGGCCGAGCGCTGGCTGGCCGGGGCCGTGGTCGACTGGTCGCGGATCACCCCCTCGGCTGCCCGCCGGATCGAACTGCCGGGCTACCCGTTCGCGCGCCTGCGCTGCTGGATTCCCGAGCCGGCCCCCGCGGTACGCATGCCCGAGGCCGTCGCACCGGCGCTCCCCGAGGCGGACGTGCCGGACTTCTACCGTCCGCTCTGGGTCCGGGCGCAGGCGCCGGCTGCCGGGACCGCACCGCACGCGGACCGGATCGTCGTCCTGGTGACCGAGGCATCGCTCCCGCTCGGCGAGGCCATCGCGGCCCGCCGCCCGGGCACCCGGGTGGAACTGGTCCGGCTGGACGAGCAGCCCGACGATGTCTGGCTCGACCGCATCGGCGGCGCCGACCTGGTGGTCCACCTCGGCGGGGTCGGGGCACAGGTGGCCGACGGCGTCGGCGCCCGCGAGGTCACGGACCACGTGCGGTACGGCTCGATGTCCCTGTTCCGGCTGCTGCGCAGCGAAGACGCCGACCGGGTGGTCGTGGTCACCAGCGATGTGCACGCGGTCGCCGGCAGCACGGCCGGCAACCCGTTCTCCGCCGGCATGCACGGGCTGCTCCAGGTCGCGCCCAAGGAACGCCCCGGACTTCGCACCGTGGCCGTCGACTTCGCGTCGGCCGAGGCCGTGGGGGAGACCGGCCTGCGCGGTCTCGTGGACGCAATCCTGGCCGAGCCGCTCGACGGCACGGGCCGGATGGTGGCCCTGCGCGGTGGCGTCCGCTACACGCGCAGGCTCGGCAGAGTCGAACTGCCGGAGGCCGGTCAGGTGTTCCGGGACGGCGGCGTCTATCTGCTGATCGGCGGCACGGGCGGGATCGCCCGTGAGCTGAGCCTGGATCTGGCCCGGCGGCACCGGGCCCGGCTGGTCTGGTTCAGCCGGAGCGAGCCGGGCCCCGAGCAGCAGGCCGCTGCCGCGGAGATCCGCGCGTACGGCGGGGAGGTCGCCCACGTCCGCGGGGACGCGTGCTCAACCGAGGACCTGGCGGCGGCTGTCGCCGAGGCACACGGCCGGTTCGGTGCGCTGCACGGTGTCGTGCACGCGGCCATGGTCTTCGACAATCATCCGCTCGCCGAACTCGACGAGACCGCCTTCACCGCGGCGACCCGGGTGAAGATCCAGGGCGCGACCGCACTGGCCGCCGCCGTCGCCGAGGAGCGGCTGGACTTCCTGGCCTTCTTCTCCTCGGCCGGCTCCTTCGGCAGCTTCGCCGGGAACGGCGCCTACATCTGTGCCTCGGCGACCGAGGACGCCTACGCGCTGTTCCTGCGCGAGCGGCTGGACTTCCCGGTCACCGTGATCAACCAGGGCTACTGGGGTCAGGTCGGCTCCGGTGCCCAGCCCGGTCTCGCGGAGATCTTCGCCGGCCTGGGCATCAGCGGCTTCAGCGCCTCTGAAGGCCTCGCCGCCGTGCGGCGCATCCTGGGCAGCACCCTGCCGCAGGCGATGCCGATCCGCGCCAGCCGCCGTGCGCTGGAGGCCATGGGGCACGACCCGGCGCTCGACGGCGAAGCACTGCCCGGCGGTCACCCGGCCGCCCTGGCCGATGCGGCCGGCCGTCTGGACGCCGCAGCGCGCACCGATCCCACCGCCCTCCGGGTGCTCGCCGGGTACGAGGAGCTGGAGAAGGTGTCCGCACCCATGCTCCTCGGTGTCTACCAGCGGATGGGCGTCTTCCGGCGCTCGGGCGAGCGGCACACCGTCGAGGAACTGCGCGGCACGCTTCGCATCCTGGACAGGTTCCAGCGCCTGCACGAGGCGCTGCTCAACATTCTGGCCGACGCGGGGTTCCTGACCCGCGACAACGACCGGGTCACCACCACCGTCGCCGTCGACGAGGTGGTGCAGGCCGAGGCGGCGGACGGCTGGGAGGCCGAGTTCGACCGGCTCGCGACCGAGTACCCGGACATCGAGCCGACGGTCACGCTCAACCGCCTGTTCCTCCAGGCCTACCCGCAGATCCTGCGCGGTGAGGTCGGCGCCACCGAGATCATGTTCCCCGGCTCCTCCATGAAGCTGGTGCAGAACTTCTACAAGGGCAACCCGCTCACCGACTCCTTCAACCTGCTGGTGCGGGAGACCGTCCGCTGTTTCCTGGAACTACGGCTGCCGCAACTGCCGGACGGCGAGGCGCTCCAGGTGGTGGAGCTGGGCGCCGGTACCGGTGCCACCAGTGAGCGGGTGCTGCCCGTACTGGCCGACCACCCCGGCCGGGTCGGCTACACCTTCACCGACATCTCGTCGCGTTTCCTGGAGTACGGTCGCGAGCGATTCGCCGCACGCTACCCGTTCGCCCGTTTCGAGGTGCTCAACCTGGAGCGCGGGCTGGCCGAACAAGGCTTCACCCCCGGCTCGGCCGACCTGGTGCTGGCCACCAACGTGGTGCACGCCACCCGGAACCTGCGGGCCACCCTGCGCAAGGCCAAGGCGCTGCTCAGGCCCGGCGGCTGGCTGGTACTCAACGAGCTGACCTCCGTCCGGCCGCTGCTCACCATCGGCGGCGGTGTGCTGGAGGGCTGGTGGCTGTTCGACGACGGCGAGCTGCGCATGACCGACTCGCCGCTGGCCTCGCCCGAAGGCTGGACCAGGCTGCTCCGCGAGGAGGGCTACACCGAGGTCAGGGCGCTCGGCGCGGACGGCGCCGAGCTGGGCCAGACCGTGCTGGTGGCGGAGAGCGACGGCGTGGTGCTGAGCGCGGCGCCGGCCACCCCGTCCGCTCCCGGGGACACGGCGGCGGCCGTACCGGCGGACGGCGCCGACGCGGTCGGCGAGCGCCTGCGCGAGCTGGTGGAGCGGATCCTCAAGCTGGAGGAACGGATCGACCCCGACCGCCCTCTGGCCGACTACGGCTTCGACTCGCTCAGCGGGATGAAGATCGTCTCGGCGGTGGACGAGGCCTTCGGTGTCAGCGTGCCGCTGGGCGCCTTCTTCGAGCACCCGACCCTGCGCGAGCTGGCCGGCCACCTCGGATCGGGCTGGCTCGCAGACGCCGCCCGGACGCCCGCCGCACCCCCGACGTCCGCCGCACCGGCGACGTCCGCCGCACCGGCGACGTCCGCACCGTCCGCCGTGCCCGCGGCCGCCGCGGCGGCGGAGGCGGTCCTGCGCCCCCGCACCGGCCTGGAGCTGAGTACCCATCAACTCTCCGCAGGCCAGCGGGCGCTGTGGGTGATCGAGCAGATCGCCCCCGGCAACTACGCCTACAATCTGCCGCTCGCCCTGTGGCTCGACCGCGACCTCGATGTGCTCGCCCTGCGGGTGGTCCTCCAGGATCTGCTCGACCGGCACGAGGAGCTACGAGCCACCGTCCGTACCGGCGAGGACGGGCCGTTCGCCCGGATCGCGGCCGAACCGGAACTGCCGTTCCAGCAGGTCTTCCTGACCTCCGTTACCGAGGCCGAGCTGCGCGAGCGGATGCGCGCCGACCTGCGGCGCCCCTTCGACCTCGGCGACGGCCCGCTGCTGCGTGCCACGCTGTACACCCTCGGCGACGGACGCCACGCGCTGCTGCTGACCTTCCACCACATGGTCTTCGACGGGGTGTCCATCGCCCTGCTGCTGGCCGAGCTGGAAAGCGGCTACCGCACGGTCCGCGACGGCCGCCTGCCGTCCGGCGACCGCCCCGCCCGTACGTACGCCGACTTCACGGCCTGGCAACGCGAACTGCTCGCCGGTGAGGAGGGCCGGCGCCTGCGCGCGTACTGGGTGGAGCGGCTGCGCGGCCGGCAGACCACCGTGCCCCTGCCGCTGGACCGGCCGCGCCCGCCGGTGCCCGGCTTCCGGGGCGCGAGCGTCGACGGGCACATCCCGTCGGCGGTGGCCGAGCGGGCCCGGGCAGTGGCCACAGCGGAGCAGACCTCGCTGTTCGGCGTCGTACTGGCGGGCTTCCTCGCGCTGTTGCACCGCTACAGCGACCAGAGCGACATCGCCGTCGGCACGCCGACCGCGGGCCGCCCGGCCGGCGGCTACGACGACGTGCTCGGCTACTTCATGAACATGGTGGTCCTGGCCGAGCGGATCGACGGCCGTGAGGACTTCCGGGCCCTGTTGCGCCGCGTCCACCGGACGGTGCTGGGCGCGCTGGAGCACAGTGCCTACCCGCTGATCTCCCTCGCCGAGGAGCTGAGAAAGGCGGACCCGGGCGCCTCCGGAGCGCCGTTCAACGTGGCCTTCTACTTCCAGAACTGGACGCGCGGCGCACGGCACGAGGGCGTGGTGCGCGGCCCGGTCCAGGGCGTCCACCAGGAGGGCGAGTTCGACCTGACCCTGGAAGTGGTCGAGGAAGCCGAGGGCTGCCGCTACTCGCTCAAGTACGACGCGGACCTCTTCGACGCCGCCACGGTGGAGCGCTTCGGGGAGCACTTCGTCACGCTGCTCGCCGACGCCGTGAGCGCACCCGGCACCGCGGTCGGCGAACTGGCGTTGCTGACCGAGGACGAGCGGGCACAGCTCACCCCGCCCGCCGCCGCGGACTACCCGGCCGACACTCTGGTCTGGGAGCTGGTCCGGCGCCAGGCCGAGGCACGGCCGGAGGCAGTGGCGGTCCGCCACCAGGACACCGAGCTGACGTACCGTCGGCTGGCGGAGCGGGTGGAGGTCCTCGCGGCCCGCCTCACGTCGGCCGGCGTCGGCCGAGGCCGCACCGTCGGTGTCCTGCTTCCGCGCGACGCCGACCTGCCCGTGGCACTGCTCGCCGTACAGGCCGCCGGCGGCGCGTACGTCCCGCTCGACCCCTCGTACCCGGCACAGCGCCTCACCTACATGGCCGAGGACGCCGGACTGCACCTGATGCTCACCCACTCCGGCATCCGGAGCGAGTACGGCGAGGTGCCCCGGCTGCTCGTCGACGGGCAGGAGCAGCCGCCCGCCGCGCCCTCGCCCGGGCCCGCCGGGCCGTCGGACACCGCATACGTCATCTACACCTCCGGCTCGACCGGCCGGCCCAAGGGCGTCAAGGTCCCGCACCGCGCGCTCACCAACTTCCTGTGGTCGATGGCGCGGGTGCCCGGATTCGGACCGGCGGACACGCTGCTGGCCCTGACCACGGTCTGCTTCGACATCTCCGGCCTGGAGCTCTACCTGCCGCTGATCACCGGCGGCACGGTGGAGGTGCTGCCGACCGAGACCGCTCGCGACGGACTCCGGCTGCGGGAGGCTGTCGAGCGCAGCACGGCCACGGTGATGCAGGCGACCCCGGCGACCTGGAGCATGCTGCTCGCCGCCGGGTGGCAGGGAAACCCCGGGCTCACCGTGCTCTGCGGCGGCGAGGCGCTGCCCGGCGACGTCGCCGAGGCACTGGTGGCCGGCAACCGCGAGGTGTGGAACCTCTACGGCCCCACCGAGACCACCATCTGGTCGGCGGCGAGCCGGCTCCGCCCGGGCGACCGGGTCACCATCGGCGCTCCGATCGCCAACACCCGGCTCCATGTGCTCGACAGCGCGCGCAGGCCTGTTCCGACCGGGGTCGGCGGTGAGCTGTACATCGGCGGCCACGGCGTCGCCGAGGGCTACCTGGGCCGCCCCGAGCTGACCGCCGAGCGTTTTCTGCACGACCCGTTCGCCGGCGAAGCCACCGCGCGGATGTACCGCACCGGGGATCTGGTCCGCCGACTCGCCGACGGGCGGATCGAATACCTGGGCCGGATCGACTCCCAGGTCAAGGTACGCGGCTTCCGGGTGGAGCTGGAGGAGATCGAGGCGACCCTGCGCCGCCTGGACGGCGTGCGCGAGGCCGTCGTGGTGGCACGCGACCAGGGCGGCAGCCACTCCCTGCTGGCCTGCTACGTAGGCGCCGACGGTGCCGCCGACCCGTCCAGGGCAGAGCTGGCGGCCTGGCTGCCGGACCACATGGTCCCGGACGCGCTGATCCGGGTGACCGGCTTCCCGCGCACCCTCAACGAGAAGGTGGACCGCACCGCGCTCGCCGCGCTGCCCCTGGCCGAGCTGCGGGCTCGCTTCGGGGCCGCGGGCCACGAACCGCCCGAGAGCCCGGCCGAACCGGCGGGCCGCGTCGAGGCGCTGGTGGCCGAGCTGGCCGGGACGGTCGCCCGGCTGGCGGGGCTGCGGCCCGAGGAGACCGGTCCGCACACCCCGTTCGGTGAGCTGGGCATGAACTCGGTGAGCCTCACCGCGCTCAGCACCGAGCTGCGGAAGGCGTACGGCATCGAGGTCTACCCCACGCTGTTCTACCGCCGGGGCACGCTTGCCGCGCTCGCCGACCACCTGTGGGAACAGCACCCCGCAGAGCTGGCCGTCCGGTTCGGCACCACCGCCCGGAAGCCCGCCGCCGAGCCGCCCGCCGCCGACGCACCGGCCGGGCGGCGGCACGACGGCGACATCGCGGTCATCGGCATGGCCGGGCGGCTGCCCGGCTCGAGGGATCTCAAGGAGTTCTGGGACCATCTCGCCGACGGCGACGACCTGGTGGTGGAGATCCCGGCCGACCGCTGGGACTGGCGGCAGCAGCCGCGCTCCCGCTCGCGCTGGGGCGGCTTCGCCCCCGACGTGGACCGGTTCGACGCCGCCTTCTTCGGGATCTCCCCGCGCGAGGCGGAGCTGATGGACCCCCAGCAGCGCCTGATGCTGGAAGTGGTCTGGTCGGCCATCGAGGACGCCGGCTACCGTCCGTCCGAGCTGGCCGGAAAGCGCGTCGGCGTGTTCGTCGCGGCCACCAACTCCGACTACCTGGAGGTCCAACGGGCCGCCGGACGCGGCACCGAGGGCCACACCATCACCGGCGCGGCACTGTCGGTCATCCCGAACAGGATCTCCTACCTGCTGGACCTGCGCGGCCCCAGCATCGCCGTGGACACCGCCTGCTCCGGCTCGCTCACCGCCGTCCACCAGGCCTGCGCCGCGCTCCGCGACGGCACCTGCGACGTGGCGATCGCGGGCGGGGTCAGCCTGATCCTCTCGCCGACCGTGTACGAGGCGCTGAGCGCGGGCGAGATGCTCAGCCCCGACGGCCGGTGCAAGACCTTCGACAGCCGGGCCGACGGCTACGTACGGGGCGAGGGTGCCGGAGTGGTGCTGCTCAAGCCGAACGGCCCGGCACAGCGCGACGGCGACGCCGTACACGCGGTGATCAAGGCGGTCGCGGTCAACCACGGCGGGCGGACCACCTCGCTCACCGCCCCCAACCCGGACGCCCAGGCCGACCTCCTGGTCGAGGCCTACCACGCCGCCGACGTGCCGCCGGAGACCGTCGGCTACATCGAGGCGCATGGCACCGGCACCGCGCTGGGCGACCCGATCGAGACCACCGGATTGAGTACGGCCTTCCGCCGGCTGCGCGCCGAGCGCGGGAGCCAGGCCGCGCCCGGCTGCGCCATCGGGTCGGTCAAGACCAACATCGGCCACTTGGAGGCCGCAGCGGGCATCGCCGGGCTCTTCAAGGTCGTGCTCGCGCTGCAGCACGGCACCGTTCCCGCCAGCCTGCACTTCCAGGAGCGGAACCCCTATCTGGAACTCGACGGCGGCCCGTTCGAGGTCGCCGCCACCCCCCGGCCCTGGCCGCGACCCCGCGCTGCCGCCGGCGGCGAACTGCCCAGGCGCGGCGGGGTCAGCTCTTTCGGCTTCGGCGGGGCCAACGCGCACATCGTGCTGGAGGAACCGAACGTGCAGGACACCCGCGAGGAGTGTGCGGCTCAGCAGCTGTTCGTGCTCTCCGCCCGCACCCCGGAGGCGCTGCGGCACACCGCCCAGCGGCTCGAAGACCACCTGACGGAGCATGACGTCCCGCTCGGAGATCTCGCGTACACCCTCCAGGTGGGCCGTGAGCCGATGGCGCACCGGCTCGCCGTGGTCGCCGAGGACACAGCCGCCCTGCGGGCCGAGCTGGCCGCATACCTGGCCGGCCGTCCCTCGGCGGTGCGCACCGGGCAGGCCGCGCCGAGACTCACCGCGCGCCCGGCCACCCGGACCGGGGACCTGAACGCGCTCGCGGCCGAGTGGGTGGAGGGCGCCGAGGTCGACTGGCCGGCCCTGCACCGCGGCGCGGCCCGCCGCCGGGTGCACCTGCCCGCCTACCCGTTCGCCAGGACCAGGCACTGGGTCGCCCCGGGAGCCACCCCGGCACCGGAGGCCGAACGGGCCCCGGCCCGACTGCACGCGACCCTGCTGGACGCCAATGTCTCCACCTTCGGCGAGCAGGCCTTCGCCAAGACGCTCACCGGCGACGAGTTCTTCCTGCGGGACCACGTCGTCGGCGGCGAGCCGGTGCTGCCCGGAGTGGCGCACCTGGAGATGGCCCGGCTCGCCGGTGAACTGGCCGCCGGCGGCGCTCCGGTGCGCGGGGTCGACGGCCTGGTGTGGGCCGCTCCGGTGCGGCTCTCCGCCGCCGGTGAGCAGCGGCTGGACGTGCGCGTCACCGGTGACCGCGCGGCGGCGTCCTTCGAGGTGCACAGCGCCGGGGACGGTGCCCAGGTACACGCCCGCGGAACCCTGGTGTTCGGAGAGCCCGGGAACCGTCCCGCCCCCGTCGACCTTGCGGCCGCACGCGCGCGCTGCACACGCCGCCACAGCGGTGCGAGCTGCTACGAGGGCTTCTCCCGGCTGGGCTTCGACTACGGTCCGAGCCTGCAGGTGATCGAGGAACTTGCCGAAGGCGAGCGCGAGGTCCTGGCGACGCTGCGGCTCCCGGCGCAGCGGCACGCGGACGCGGACGAGTACGTGTTCCACCCCTCGCTGCTGGACGCGGCCCTCCAGACGGCCGGCCGGCTTGCCCCCGGCGCCGGCGACCCGGCGAACCCCGTGCCGTACCTGCCGTTCTCGCTGGGCTCGGTCCGGCTGTACGCCGAGCTGCCGGAGCAGGTGTACGCCCACGCCACGCCGTCGGCGCGTCCGGCCCCGGCCGGCACGCTCTGCTTCGACGTCGCGCTGCTGGACCGGACCGGCGAGGTGATCGCCGCGATCGACGCCTTCACGCTCCGAGCGGTGCCCGCGGCGGACACGGTCTCCGCTTACGAACCGTACTGGCGGCCCGCCCCGCGGGTCCGACGTGATCCCCCCCGGACCGTCGTGCTGCTGGACGCCGGCTCGCAGGGCACCGCGCTGAGTGACGCCCTGACCGCGGCGGGCGTGACCGTCCGGCGGATCGAGCCGGATGCGGGCTTCGACGCCGAGGCGACGGTGCGCGCCCTGCCGCCCGGGCAGGCGCACGTGGTGCATCTGGCCGGCGAGCACACCGAGCCGGGCCGCGCGGTGGAGCACGGCTTCCACACGGCCACGGCCTTCCTGCAAGCCTGGCAGCGGGAGCGGCGCGGCCCGCTGCGCTACCTCTGGGCGTACCGGGAGCCGGCCGCGTCGCCCGCCGACCCGGCGATGGCCGCGTTCGCCCGCTCGGTGAGGCTGGAGCACCCCGCGGTCGACTTCGGTGTACTGGCCGTCGCGGCCAACTCGCTCGTCGATGCGGTGGTGGCCGAACTCGGTGCCGAGGGTGAGCCCGAGCTGCGGATCGACGAGGCGGGCCGGACCCAGCGCTCCTGGCGCCAGGTGAGCCTGCCCGCCGCCGACGGGTCGGCGTTCACGGGCCCGGGAGCCCATGTGATCACCGGCGGCACCGGTGCCCTGGGCCTGCTGCTCGCCGAGCACATCGCTGCCGTCCGGCGCGCCGCCGGGCTGTCCGGCGGGGGGATCGTGCTCGCGGCCAGGACCGCTCCCCGGCCCGAGGTGCGTGCCCGGATCGAGGCCATCGCGGCCCACGTCGTGCAGACCGACGTCGCCGACGCCGTCGGCGTGCGCACACTGATCACCGAGGCCCGCCGGGCGCACGGTTCGGTGAGCGGCGTCCTGCACGCCGCCGGGGTGCTCAGGGACGGCCTGCTGCTGCGCAAGGACCGGGCGGACGCCGAGGCGGTGCTGGCCGCGAAGGTGCACGGGACGGTGCTGCTGGACGAAGCGACGCGAGACGAACCTCTGGACTACTTCGTGGCCTTCTCCTCCGCGGCGGCCGTGTTCGGAAACGCCGGCCAGACCGACTACGCCTTCGCCAACGCCTTCCTCGACCACTTCGCCGAGCGGCGCGAACAGCAGCGCCGCCAGGGCGCTCGGCGCGGCCGCACCCTCGCCGCCGCCTGGCCGGTCTGGTCGGACGGCGGCATGCGGATCGACGCCGCCGCCGAGACGTACATGACGCGGGTGCTCGGCATGCGTCCGGTGCTCACCGCAGCGGGGACGGAGGCACTGGAGCGCGCCCTGGCGACCGCTGCGCCGCGGCTGCTGCTGGCCCCGGGCGAGCCGTCCCGAGTGCTCGCCGCGCTGGACGGCGAGGCCCTGCGCCCGAAGGCGGAAGCCGCCGCCGCACCGAAGGCCCCCGCCGCCGCGCAGGGCCAGGCCGAGCGGCTGCTGCTCCGGCTGCTCGCGGAGGAGCTGAAGCTCC
This sequence comes from Streptomyces sp. NPDC001450, assembly GCF_053597295.1. NCBI lineage: Bacteria > Bacillati > Actinomycetota > Actinomycetes > Kitasatosporales > Streptomycetaceae > Streptomyces > Streptomyces sp. NPDC001450. The sequence continues at coordinate 121,015 of NZ_JBSFHY010000020.1, read as the reverse complement.
CGGAGACGGAGATCGTCGTCACGGAGTCGTTCGACCGCTACGGCGTGGACTCGCTGATCACCATGAGCCTTATCCGACGGCTGGAGGAGCACTGCGGCCCGCTGTCGAAGACCCTGCTGTTCGAGTATGTGACGGTCCGTGAACTGGCCGGCCATCTGGCCGCCGCGCACCCGGAGGCATTCACCGCGCCCGCCGTCGAGATCCCCGCGGCCCCTGCGCCGGAGTCACTCGCCCCGCGTGTCCCGGAACCCGCCGCACAGCCCGCCCCCGAGGGCCCGGCCGGCGCACCCGTCCGGCCCGCCACCGACGACATCGCGATCATCGGTGTCGCGGGCCGCTACCCGCAGGCTGACGACGTGGACGAGTTCTGGCGCAACCTGCGCGCCGGCCGGGACAACGTCGAGGAGATACCGGGCGACCGCTGGGACCACGGGGTCTTCTACGACCCGGACAAGTCCGTCTTCGGCAAGACCTACGGCAAGTGGGGCGGCTTCGTCCCCGGAGCCGACCGCTTCGACCCGCTGTTCTTCCGCATGTCGCAGATCGAGGCCGAGCACACCGACCCGCAGGAGCGGGTGTTCCTGGAGACCGTCTGGCACCTGCTGGAGGACGCCGGCTACACCCGCGAGCAGCTGCGCGGCACCCGCACCGGTGTCTTCGTCGGCATGATGTACGGCCACTACCAGCTGTACGGCGTGCAGGAGGCACTGCGCGGCGAGGGCTTCGCCACCTCCTCCTCCTACGCCTCCGTGGCCAACCGGGTCTCCTACTTCTTCGACTTCTCCGGGCCCAGCGTCGCCCTGGACACCATGTGCTCCTCCTCGCTGGTCACCATCCACCAGGCCTGCCTGGCCATCCGTAACGGGGACTGCGAGGTCGCCGTCGCCGGCGGCGTCAACATCTCCAGCCACCCGGTGAAGTTCCTCCAGCTCGCCCAGCGCGGGTTCCTGGCCGAGGACGGTCGTTGCCGCAGCTTCGGCGAGGGCGGCACGGGCTACGTCCCCGCGGAGGGCTCCGGTGCCGTGCTGCTCAAGCGCCTGGACGCGGCGCTGGCCGACGGCGACCGCATCCTGGCCGTCGTCAAGGCCTCCACCGTCAACCACGGTGGCGCGGGCGCCGGATACAGCGTGCCCAACCCGCAGGCACAGGGCGACCTGGTGCGGACCGCGCTGGAGCGCGCCGGGCTGCGCCCCGCCGACCTGGACTACCTGGAGGCGCACGGCACCGGCACCGCGCTCGGCGACCCGGTGGAGGTCAACGGCATGCTGCGGGCCTTCGAGGGGGACCTGCCCGAGCGGCTGCCGATCGGCTCGGTGAAGTCCAACATCGGGCACGCCGAGTCGGCGGCCGGTATCGCGGCGATCACCAAGGTGCTGCTCCAGCTGCGCCATGGCGAGTTGGTCCCCTCGCTCCACGCGGACCGGCTCAACCCGAACATCGACTTCGGCGCGACGCCTTTCGAGGTGCAGCGTGAAAGGGCGCCCTGGCCGCGCCGGATCGACCCGGACGGCACCCCACGGCCCCGCACCGCCGGCGTCAGCTCCTTCGGGGCCGGCGGCACCAATGCGCACATCATCCTTCAGGAGTACGTCGGCGAGCCGCAGACCCCGGCCGCCGCGGTCCCGGCCGGCCCGCAGCTGGCGGTGCTCTCCGCCCGGGACGCCGACCGGCTGGCCCGCCAGGCCCGCCGGCTCGTCGCCCACCTGCGCACCGCCGCCGCAGACGGCACCGGCCCGGCCCCTCAGCAGGTCGCCTGGACCCTCCAGACGGGCCGCGAGGCGATGGCCCACCGGTTCGCGGTGCTCTTCCACGACCTGGACGAACTGGTCGACCGGCTGGAGGAGTTCGCGGCCGGCGGCAGGCCCGCCGACAGCTGGACCGGCACCGTCGACCCGCGCCGCCCGGGCGCCGGGAACACGCTGTCGGCCGACCCCGCCGCGTACGCCGCCGCCTGGATCGCCGGCCACCGGGTGGACTGGACGGTCCTGCACCACGGGACCCGGCCCGGCCCGGTCGCGCTGCCCGGTTACCCCTTCGACGGCGAGCGGATCTGGCTGGCCGCCGCCGACGCCGAGCTGGCCGCGCTGGACACCGACCGCGCCCGGCAGGGCCTGCTGCTGACCCGGCAGTGGACTCCCGCCGAGTCCACCACCAGCACCCCGCCGCCCGCCCGGACCGCCGTCCTGGCCCTGCCCGGCACCGAGGCGCTGGCCGCCCGGCTCGCCGCGGCCCTGCCGGCCGCCGAGGTGCTCACCCCTGATCTCCTCACCGGCGAACTCGCCGACCCCGGCGCCCGCTGGGAGCGGTTCGACGCGGTGGTCGACCTGGCCGGCTGCGCCGACCCGGCGCTGCCGCCCATGCACTCCGTTCTGCCCACCTGGCTGCGCTGGCTCCAGCACCTGGTCGACCGGGGCAGCCGCGAGCTGACGGTCCTGCTGGTCTCCAGGGGCGCGCGGCCCGACCCCGACGGCGGCCCCGCCGGTCTCGGCGGCGCGGCCCGCGTCGGCCTGTACCGGATGCTCCAGAGCGAGTACCGCCACCTGCGCTCCCGCCATGTCGAGCTGGAGCGGAGCACCTCGGACGAGCAGGTGGTCCACGCGGTGACCGAGGAGCTGAGGAGCGCCGACGAGCCCGCCGAGACCGCCTGGTACAGGGGTGTGCGGCACCGGGCCGAGCTGCGGGAGCTGCCCGCGGGCCCGGCGCGCGCGCCGCGGTTCCCGGCCGGGCACGTCCTGTGGATCACCGGCGGCACGCGGGGCATCGGCCTGCTGACGGCCAGGCACTTCGTCGCGGAGCACGGAGTGCGCAAGCTTGTCCTCACCGGCCGCGAGGAACTGCCGCCGCGCGGCGAGTGGGCCGCGCACATCGCGGCGGGCGGCCCGCTCGGGCGCAAACTCCGCCCGCTGGCAGAACTCGTCGACCAGGGCGTGGAGCTGGAGGTGATCGCCGTTCCGCTGGACGAGCGGGAGGCGCTGGCCAAGACGCTGGCGGACGTCAAGCTGCGGCTCGGCCCCGTCGGCGGGGTCGTCCACAGCGCCGGCTTCACCGACTTCGAGAACCCCGCGTTCGTACGCAAGCCGCAGACCGGCATGGACCGGGTGATGGGCCCCAAGGTGTTCGGTGTCGACACGCTGGTGGAGGTCTTCCGCGACGAGCCGCTGCGTCTGTTCGTGCTGTACTCGTCGGTCGCCGCCACCGTCCCCGCGCTCGCCGTCGGCCAGAGCGACTATGCACTGGCCAACGCCTACCTGGACGCCGTGGCCGAGGCCCGTCCGTACGGATTGCCGCTGGTCAGCGTGCAGTGGCCGAGCTGGAAGGACACCGGCATGGGGGAGGCGCGCAGCGCCGCCTACCAGGCCTCGGGGCTGGCCACGCTCACCGACCGGCAGGGCCTCGACCTGCTGGAGCGGGCGCTGGCGAGCGGCGCCCGGGTGGTGCTGCCGGCGATCGCGCGGCCCGACGCCGCGTGGCGTCCCGAGCGGCTGATGGACCGGAGGCTGGGGACCGCGGTCCCGCAGGGGGCCACGGCTCCTGCCGCACCGGCCACGGAGCCGGGGCCGGCACCCGCCGCGGCCGACGCGTCGGCGGCGGTACGCCAAGCAGCCGCGGCGGCCTCCTCCTGGCTGCTCGATCGCCTCGCGGAAGAGCTGCGCTTCGAGCGCGGCAAGCTGAGCGGTGACGTGCCGGTGCAGGACTTCGGCATCGACTCGATCATGGTCTCCCAGCTCGTCCAGACCGTGGCCAAGCGTCTCGACGTCACGGTCGACCCCTCCGCCCTGCTGGAGCACCCCACGACGGACGGCTTCGCGCAGTACCTCGCGGAAGCGCACCAGGAGGCATTGCTGACCGCGTTCGGCGACGCCGTACCGGCTGCGTCCGCGGCCCCCGCCACGGCTCCGGTACCCTCCGCCGTGCCCGTTCCGGCCGCGACCGCCGGGCCGGCCGGCCTCCCCGCGCAGCGCGTCGCACCGGCCGTGGAGCCCGCCGCGTCCGGCACGCCCGCGGCCGGTGGCGACATCGCCGTGGTCGGCCTGTCCTGCCGGTTCCCGGACGCCGATTCGGCCGACGCGTACTGGGAGCTGCTGCGCCAGGGCCGCTCGGCGCTCCGCCCCATCCCGGAGGGCCGCTTCGGCCATCCGGTCGGCTACCACGCCGGACTGCTCCCCGGCGTGCTGTCCTTCGATCCGGAAGCCTTCCTGCTCTCCGAGTCCGACGTCGCGGCCATGGATCCGCAGGCGCTGCTGCTGCTGGAGGAGACCCACCGCGCGGTCCACCACGCCGGCTACCGTCCGGCCGACCTGAAGGGCCGCCGGGTCGGCGTCTACGTCGGCGGCCGGGCCACCCACACACCGGACACCGTGACGCTGGAGCAGGCCAGGAACCCGGTGGTGGTCACCGGTCAGAACTACCTCTCCGCCAACATCTCGCAGTTCTTCGACCTCCGCGGCCCCAGCGTCGTGGTCGACACCGCCTGCTCCTCGGCACTGGTGGCGATGGACATGGCCGTGCAGGCCCTGCGGGCAGGCGACCTGGAGGCCGCCGTGGTCGCCGGAGTGAGCCTGCTCGCCGACGACCGGGCGCACCAGGTCTTCGGGCAGCGCGGACTGCTCAACCCGGGCGCCGAATTCCACGTGTTCGACGGCCGGGCGGCCGGCCTGGTGCTGGGCGAGGGGATCGGCGTCGTCGTCCTCAAGCCGCTGGACCGGGCCCGGGCCGACGGGGACCAGGTGCTCGCCGTCCTGCGCGGCATCGCCATCAACAACGACGGCCGGACCGCGGGCCCGGCCACGCCCAACCTCCAGGCGCAGAAGGACGTCATGGCCGAGGCGTTGGCACGCAGCGGCCACGGCCCGCAGGACGTCGGCTGGGTCGAGGCCAACGGGTCCGGGTCGACCGTCACCGACCTGCTCGAACTCAAGGCCGTGGAGTCGGTCTACCGCAACGGATCGCGGCAGCCGGTCGCCGTCGGCTCGATCAAGCCGAACATCGGCCACCCGCTGGCCGCCGAGGGCATCGCCGCGTTCATCAAGGTGGTCATGATGCTGCACCACCAGGAGCAGGTGCCGTTCGGCTCCGGACAGGTGCCGCTGGACCACTTCGACATGGCCGCCTCGCCGCTGTACCTCCCGCGCGAGGCCCGTCCGTGGCCCCACTCGGCGCAGCTCGCCGCGCTCAACTGCTTCGCCGACGGCGGCACCAACGTCCACCTGCTGCTCGCTCCCGCCCCGGTCGGGTACCACCCCGGCCGGTCCCCGCTGCCGCAGCCCGCGCTGAACCGGCGGGTGGTCGTCCGAGGCGTCGCGGAGCCGTCGGCCCCACAGGCTTCCGCCGCCCCCGCGGGGGGTCTGTTCTGGGACACGTACCGATGAGGGCGTCAAGGGCCGGGCAGGCTCCCACCGGTTCCCTCCCCGTCGTGTTCATGTTCTCCGGACAGGGCTCGCAGTACTACCAGATGGGCAAGGAGCTGTTCGACGACAACCCCGTGTTCCGTACGGTGCTGCGCCGACTGGACGCCGAGGCCGCCGAGGCGCTGGGTGAGTCGGTCCTGGCCCACATGTTCGACCCGGCCAAGCGGAAGAACGACCTGTTCACCGACACCCGGATCACCCACCCGGCGATCGTCATGATCGAGCTGGCCCTGGCGGAGACCCTGCGGACGGCGGGCATCGAGCCCGACTACCTGCTCGGCTGCAGTCTGGGCGAGTACGCGGCGGCCGTCGTCTCGGGCAGCATCTCCTCGCGGGACTGCCTGCGGCTGCTGGTCCGCCAGGCCGACGCGCTGCGGGCGGGGCCGCGCGGCGGGATGCTCGCCGTGCTGAGTGGGTCCGAGGTACTGGACCGAGTGCCCGCACTGCGCGCCTGCGAGGTGGCCGCCCGCAACTATCCGGGCCACTTCGTCGTCGCCGGCACGACTGAGGCGCTGGCCCGGGCCGAGTCCGCGCTGAGCGCCGCCGACGTGATGCACCAGCGCGTGCCGGTCGAGTACGGCTACCACTCCAGCATGATGGACGAGGTGCTCGACGCCTGCCGTGGCGTCTTCGACGGTGTCGAGTTCGCGCCGCCTCGCCTGCCCTGGATCTCCAGCGTGGACGGCCGCCGGGTCGAGCGGGCCACCGCCGAGCATTTCTGGCAGGTTGCCCGCCGGCCCATCGAGTTCGAGCAGGCGATGGCCTCGCTGCGCGGGCGCGGCGAGTTCCTCTACCTGGACCTCGGCCCCTCCGGCACCCTGTACAACTTCGCACGCGGCAACCTGCCGGCCGGTGGGCCTTCGGTCTCCCTGCCGCTGCTCAGTCCCTTCGGGAACGACCCCGGCCTGTTCACCAGGGCCCTGGCGCTCGCCGCCCCGAAACATGCTTCCGCTTCCGGGACCGCACCCGTTCCCGACACACCAGCACTCAGGAAGGCACGCGCCATGAAGGTCTACGGCTTCCCCGGCCAGGGGTCCCAGCAGAGGGGCATGGGCAAGGGTCTGTTCGAGAAGTTCCCCGAGCAGACCGCCATCGCGGACCGGGTGCTCGGCTACTCGGTCGAGGAGCTGTGCGTCTCGGACCCCGAGCGTCGGCTCGGCCGCACCGAGTACACCCAGCCCGCCCTCTACGTGGTCGGCGCGTTGACGTACCTGGATCACGTCGCCCAGGACCCGGAGCCGGCGGACTACCTGATCGGACACAGTCTCGGCGAGTACGTGGCGCTGTTCGCGGCCGGCGTCTTCGACTTCGAGACCGGCCTGCGTCTGGTGCAGCGGCGCGGGGCGCTGATGGCGGCGGCCGGCGGCGGCGGGATGGCCGCGGTGGTCGGCAGCGACGAGGAGACCGTCACCCGCGTCCTCGCCGAGTCCGGCGTCGGCGGTCTCGACCTGGCCAACCACAACGCCCCGGACCAGTTCGTCCTCTCCGGCCCGACCGAGGAGATCGACGCCGCCTGCACCGCCTTCGAGGCCGCCGGCGCCCGCACCGTCCGCCTCAATGTCAGTGCGCCGTTCCACTCCCGCTACATGCGCGGCACGGCCGAGGAGTTCGGTGCGTTCCTCGACCGGTTCACCCTGCACCCGCCGGCCGTCCCCGTGCTCGCCAACGTGGACGCCCAGCCCTACCGGCCGGATGCGATCGCGCAGACCCTGACCGCGCAGATCGCCTCCCCGGTCCGCTGGACCGAGACCGTGCGCCGGCTGATGGGCCATGGTGACTTCGAGTTCGTCGAGCTGGGCCCCGGCCGGGTGCTCACCCGTCTGGTCACCCGGATTCGTGCCGTCGCCGAGTCCCTGCCGGCCCCGGTACCGTCGGCTCCGCAACCGCCTGCCGTGCCCGCGTCGGGGATGGGCGCCGACAGCCTCGGCGCGCGGAGCTTCCGAGAGCGGTACCGGCTTCGCCGTGCCTACCTGGCGGGCTCGCTCCACGGTGGCATCTCCGGCCAGGAGATGCTGCGCTCGCTCACCAAGGCCGGTCTGCTCGGTTTCCTCGGGACCGGTGGGCTCCCCCTGGCCGAGGTGGACCGGCAACTGCGGGGGCTCACGGCCGAGCTGGGTCTCGGCGGGGCCTTCGGCGCCAACCTGCTCTACCGCCATGGCGCGCCGGAGGAGGAGAACGCAATGGTCGACGTGCTGCTGCGGCACGGCGTCGACCTGGTCGAGTGCTCCGGCTTCCCCCTGATCACTCCGGCCCTGGTGCGCTTCCGCCTCAAGGGCGGCCGGATCATCGCCAAGGTCTCCCGCACCGATGTCGCCGCCGAGTTCCTCGCCCCGCCGCCCGAGCGTCTGGTAACCCGGCTGATCGCGGACGGACAGGTCACCGAAGAGGAGGCCCGCGCGGCCGCAGGCCGGCCGATGGCCGACGACCTGTGCGTGGAGGCCGACGGCGGCTGGCTGAGCAGCACCGCCGACCTGCTCACCCTGCTGCCCGCCGTGCTTCGCCTGCGCGACGAGCACGCAATGCCGGGCCACCATGTGCACGTCGGCTGCGCCGGCGGCATCGGCACCCCGGAGGCGGCCGCCGCGGCCTTTCTGCTCGGCGCCGACTTCATCCTGACCGGCTCGGTCAACCAGTGCTCCGTCGAGGCGGCCACCAGCCCGGAGGTGAAGGACATCCTCCAGGAGACCCGCGAGTTCGACGTCGAGACCGCACCTTGGGGCGAGATGTTCGAGCTGGGCGTGCAGGCCCGCTACCTCAAGCGCGGACTGTTCTTTCCTGCCCGTGCCTCCCGGCTGCACGAGCTGTGGCGTCGGCACGGCTCCCTCGCCGAGCTCGACCCGGAGACCAGGAGCCAGGTGCTGGACCGTTACCTCGGCGGTGAGGCCGCGCCTGTCCCGGCCCCCGGCGCCGACCCCAAGGCTGAGCTGGCGTCCGTCTTCCGCCACTACTTCGAGCGCGGCTTCCGCCTCGCCGTCACCGGCGACCAGCGTGCCAGGGTCGACTACCTGGTCCACTGCGGGCCCGCCATGGGCGCGTTCAACCAGGTCGTCGCCGGCACCCGGCTCCAGCCCTGGCGCGCCCGTACCGTCGAGGCCATCGCAGACACCCTCCTGGAGGGCGCGGCCGCACACCTCACGGAGCGCTTGAGCACCTTCCGCTGACCGAACCTGCCCGGGAACACCGGCCTCCGGTGCTGTCCGGACAACCGCCGCCGAACTTCGGTGACAACAGTCAACCACCCTTGCCAGAACCCCTATTGCGAAGGATGAAACGATGCGTCTTGCCGATGACCCCCAGGTGGAGTGCGAGATAGAGGTCGCCGCTACGCCGGAGCGGGTGTGGGCACTGGTGTCGGACATCTCCACCTCGGCCCGGTACAGCCCGGAGCTGCAGGAGGTGGAGTGGCTCGACGGTGCCGAGGGGCCGGCCGTCGGCGCGTGCTTCGTCGGCCGCAACAGCAATGACAGCCTCGGGGAGTGGCGATCCGTCAGCCGCATCGCCGAGTTCGTGGAGCCGCTCGTCTTCCGGTGGGAGGTCGTCCGCGAGGACGACCGGTCGAACGGCGAGGCGCTGACCATCTGGACATACACGCTGGCGCCGGTCGCGGACGGGTCCGGCACCCGCCTGCGGCACGGCATGCGGATCGGCCCCGCCCGCGGACCCCTGCAGGAGTTCGTCGCGAGCGCTCCCGAGAGGGAGGAGCGGATCGTCGCCGGCCGACTGGCCCAGCTGCGCGACGGCATCGAGGCCACCCTGGCAGGGGTGAAGGCCGAGGCGGAGGCCTGAAGCGTGTCGCACAGGGCCGTGAGCCGGGCATCTCAGGGGTCCAGCCGGACCCGCTGCGGATCGGCGAGGTGTCTGTCGAGTTCGGGTGGCGGGTAGTCGGGGGGCATTGCCGTAGCGCTCCTTGGCGGGCACTGCCAGGAACTCGTTTCCGTCGAGCCGGCCCTCTCGACCAGCACTTCCGGGTCCGGTGACACCGCCTGATCCATCAGCGGGGCAGACGTGCCCCAGACCCTCGCTGAAGCCGTCACAGACCGCGGCCCGGACGTGCGGCGGTGTCACCGCCCACCGACGTCCGGCGTCCTTGGACGCACAAGTACCGGCCCGCCCGCCCTACGCGGTGAGCGCTCCGGCGATCCCCGCGATCGCCTCCGGCCCCACCCGGCAGCACCCCCCGATCAGCCGGGCCCCCGCATCCCGCCACTTCTTCACCTGCTCGGCGCCGAACGTGGTCCGCCCCTTCCAGGCGCGTGCCTCCGCGTCCCACGCCTCCCCGCTGTTGGGATAGACGACGACCGGCTTGCCGGTGACCCGGGCCGCGGCCCCGGCGGCGTACTCCACGTCCTCCGGGGCGCAGCAGTTCACGCCGACCGCGATCACCTCGTCGACGTCGGCGGCCAGGGCGAAGGCTTCCTCCAGGGGCTGCCCGGCCCGGGTGCGCCGACCGTCGACGGTGTACGAGAGCCAGGCCGGCACCCCGAGTCCCCGCAGCGCCCGCAGCAGCGCCGTCGCCTCGTCGGTGTCCGGGATCGTCTCCAGCGCCAGCACGTCCGGAGCGGCGGCGGCCAGTACTTCCAGACGCGGCCGGTGGAAGGTCTCCAGCTCGTCCACTCTCAGCCCGTACCGCCCCCGGTACTCGGAGCCGTCCGCGAGCATCGCCCCGTACGGGCCGACCGACGCGGCCACCCACAGCGGCCGTGCGACCCCGGCGTCCCGTGCCTGCCGTACCGCGTCCCGGGCCAGCTCCACGCTCAGCCCGAGCAGCCGGGCCGCCTCCGCGCGGTCGGTCCCGCGCTTGGCGAAGCCCTCGAAGGTGGCCTGGTAGCTGGCGGTGATCGCCACGTCCGCGCCCGCCGTGAAGTAGGCGAGGTGCGCCTCGGTGACCGCCTCGGGCCGCTCGGCCAGCAGACGGGCCGACCACAGCTCGTCGCTCAGGTCGTGCCCCGCGGACTCCAGCTGGTTGGACATCCCGCCGTCGAGCACGACCGTCCCGGCGGCGAGGGCTTCGGCGAGGCTGGGGGAGGTGTTGCTGCTCATGTCCTGACGCTAGTCGACGGGGCCGCGGGACACACAGTTGCATGAAAATGCGAGATGCTGCATAGTCTTGCTATGTCCAAGGTCCTCACCTCCCTCCCCACCGGCGAGCGCGTCGGTATCGCCTTCTCCGGCGGGCTCGACACCTCGGTCGCCGTTGCCTGGATGCGCGACAAGGGCGCCGTCCCGTGCACCTACACCGCCAACATCGGCCAGTACGACGAACTCGACATCGAGTCGGTGCCCGGCCGCGCCTTCGCGTACGGCGCCGAGATCGCCCGGCTCGTGGACTGCCGTGCCGCGCTCGTCGAGGAAGGGCTCGCGGCGCTCGCCTGTGGCGCGTTCCACATCCGCTCGGGCGGGCGTCCGTACTTCAACACCACGCCGCTGGGGCGTGCCGTGACAGGCACGCTGCTGGTGCGGGCCATGCTCGAGGACGGGGTGCAGATCTGGGGCGACGGCTCCACCTTCAAGGGCAACGACATCGAGCGGTTCTACCGCTACGGGCTGCTCGCCAACCCGCACCTGCGGATCTACAAGCCCTGGCTGGACGCGGACTTCGTCACGGAGCTGGGCGGCCGCAAGGAGATGTCGGAGTGGCTGCTCGCGCACGGGCTGCCGTACCGGGACTCGACGGAGAAGGCGTACTCCACGGACGCCAACATCTGGGGCGCCACGCACGAGGCCAAGACCCTGGAGCACCTCGACACCGGCATCGAGACCGTCGACCCGATCATGGGCGTGCGGTTCTGGGACCCGTCGGTGGAGATCGCCACGGAGGACGTGACGGTCGGCTTCGACCAGGGCCGCCCGGTCACCATCAACGGCAAGGAGTTCGCCTCCCCGGTCGACCTCGTCATGGAGGCCAACGCGATCGGCGGCCGGCACGGGCTCGGCATGTCCGACCAGATCGAGAACCGGATCATCGAGGCGAAGAGCCGCGGCATCTACGAGGCGCCCGGCATGGCGCTGCTGCACATCGTCTACGAGCGCCTGGTCAACGCGATCCACAACGAGGACACCGTCGCCGCGTACCACAACGAGGGCCGGCGGCTGGGCCGGCTGCTCTACGAGGGCCGGTGGCTGGACCCGCAGGCGCTGATGGTCCGTGAGTCGCTGCAGCGCTGGGTCGGCGCGGCGATCACCGGCGAGGTGACCCTGCGGCTGCGGCGCGGCGAGGACTACTCGGTCCTCGACACCCGGGGCCCGGCGCTCAGCTACCACCCGGACAAGCTCTCCATGGAGCGGACCGAGGACTCGGCGTTCGGCCCGGTGGACCGGATCGGCCAGCTCACCATGCGGAACCTGGACATCGCCGACTCCCGCGCGCGGCTGGAGCAGTACGCGACCCTGGGCCTGGTCGGCACCGACCACCCGGCCCCGATCGGTGCGGCCCAGGCGGCCTCGACCGGTCTGATCGGCGCCATGGACCAGGGCGGCGCCGAGGCGATCGCCTCGCGCGGCGAGGCCGCGGACGAGGAGACGATGCTGGACCGCGCCGCGATGGAGTCCGGCACGGACTGAGTCCGCGGGCACATACGCGCTCAGGCAGTGGTCCCCGGCGGATTCTGTTCCGCCGGGGACCACTGTCGTATGCCCCCTACTCCTGCGCCGCGTGCCGGCCGCCCCCGCGCCGTCCCCTGCCCCGGGTGCGCAGGGTCGCCGGGAACACCAGGCCGCCGAGCAGGCCGAGTGCGAGGACGTACGGCCACCAGCCGAAGCGGTCGGCCGCGGTGTTCGCGGTCCGGGGGCTCACGGCACCCGGGCCGGTGGCGGCCTCGGCGTGGGCGCCGTGGGCGGGGCTGCGGCCGGCCACGGTCAGGACGATGTCGTTGCCGTCGCCACCGTTGTAGCCGATCCGGTAGTCGGTGTCGGCGAGCTTCAGCCGGGCGCCGTCCGGCAGGCCGTCGAAGGCGCCCGTGGTCCGGGTGCGGCCGCCGTGCTCGACGACGGTGATCTCGGGCGCCGGATGAGCGCCGACGGCGGACAGGCCGAAGGACCCGGCGAGCCGCAGCCTGCCCGCCACCTTCAACGGCCGTGCCCGCAGCACCAGTTCGCCCTTCGCGTGCTGGGTGTAGTCCCCGGTCACCGTCGGACCGCCCGCCACCAGGCCGTCGTTCGTCACTGCGCCCCGCACCGTTCCCATGCCGGTGAGCGAGGTGGCCACCCGCAGGCCGGAGGTGCCCGCGTCGAGCCGTGCGCCCGCCGACATGAGCCTGATCGCCCTGCTGCGCAGCAGAGTCGCCCCGGAGCGCAGGGCCAGCGTGCCCTTCGAGACGGTCGTCGTCCCGGTGTACGTCACCGCGTCGCCCGTGAGCGTGGTCGTCGCGGTGCCCGACTGGACCAGCGCGCCGCTTCCGCCGACGTGGGCCAGCCGCACCGGAGTCGAGTCGTTGCGCAGGTACAGCGTCCCGTCGTTCACGATCCGCCGGCGTGCCGTTCCCGTCAGCAGGGAGCCGTCGCCGCCCCGTGCGCCCGATCCCAGCCGCAGCACCGCGCCCTTCCCGACGGTCGTCGAGCCGTCGTAGTACTGCGCGGCCGCGAAGGTCACGTCGTTGCCGCGCGTCCCCGCGATCACCACGTCCCCGGCACCGGGCGCGGCCAGCGTGTCGTGGTACCTGCCGCCGCCGATGGGGGCGCCCAGCGTCACCGGACCGTTGTAGTCGAGGGTCAGCCGGGACCGTCGGCCACTGGCGGCGTGCAGATTGATGTACACGGTGTCCCGCGTGCCCGGCATGAAGATCCGGTGCGTGGTCCCGTCGCCCCACCGCACATCGGCACCCTCGATGTTCGTACCCCGCTTGTTCGACCGGTGCGGCACGGGACGCCAGTTCAGGGACGGGGTGCTCAGCGAGGGGTTGGTGTCGCCGCCCCGGTCGCTGTAGCTGTACTGCCCGGTGAGTACCACCTTGCCGCCCGGCCGGGTGTGGACGTTGATGTCGCTGCCGTACTCCCGCTGGTAGAAGTCCTGCCGCAGGGTGATCGTCCGGTACAGCGGGGTGTCGATGATCCACGAGCCCTGGTTGAGGATCGCGCGGGCATGGGGCAGTGCCACCGGGTACTCGGGGCGGCCCACGGCCATCCCGGTGCCGTTGTCGATGACCCCGGAGAAGGGGTGGGTGCCGGCGAGGTCGAGGGTGCCCCACATGTTGCGGGGCTGGGTGACCAGGCCCGAGCCGCTGATGGTGCCGATGTTGAAGGTGCGGGTCAGGGAGAGACGGAGGGTGCCGTCGACCCGGATGTTGAGCTGGTTCAGCCGGTAGCCGGGGGTGTGGTACGGGAAGTGGCCGATCAGGCCGGTGCCGCCGCCGGTGCCGTACTGCAGGGTGGCGCCGCGTTCGACCGTGATCGCGGGCGGGTCGGGGCGGGTGACGGTGGTGTACGGGTGGTTGCCGCCCTGGGTGCGCACGATCTGCCGTTGCCGGGACTTGGGCAGCGTGAAGTCGCTGTCCCTGGTGAGGATCAGCGTGCCGGTGCCGCGCACGGTGAGCGTGCCCTGGCCGCGGAAGACGCCGTCGTACGTGGTCGTCCCGGACGGGACGGTGACCACCGCGTCCGAGGCGAGCGTCACGTCCCGCCCGGCGAGGACGTCGGCGGTGACGTCCCGGGTGCCGGCCGCGGCGGATGGGGAGGGGGCGCCGATCGTGAAGGCGACGGCCGCGAGGGCGCCTGCGGCCGCTGCTGTCCTGTGGGTGTGGGTGCGCACGTCTGGGAGACGCGCGAAGCGGTGGGCCGATAACAGAAATTCACGCACCGCCGGAAATCGCTTGTCCCCCTGTCTCGTCGGACCCGTTGACCTCCTGGTTGCCCACCCTTACCTTTTCGGCGTTCGGTATGACAGATGGCGTTCGCGATATCGAACCCCTTGAACCCCTCCTCGCTTTCCCCACCGAGAGGCAGCCCGCATGAGCCGCGACCCCCACCCTGCCCAACCCCCCACCCGCCGCCTGCTGTTGAAGGGTGCCGCGGCCGCGGGTGCCCTGGCGGCCTCCACTGTGACCTCCACGATCCCCGCACTCGCGTCCCCGTCCACGTCCCACGAGGCGGCCCCCTTCGTGAACCCCCTCGTCCTCCAGCGCGCCGACCCCCACATCACCCGCCACACCGACGGCCGGTACTACTTCACCGCGACCGTCCCCGAGTACGACCGCATCGTCCTGCGCCGCTCCCGCACCCTGAACGGGCTGGCCACCGCCACCGAGTCGGTCATCTGGCGGGCGCACGCCACCGGTCCGATGGGCGCGCACATCTGGGCGCCGGAGCTGCACCGGATCGGCGGCAAGTGGTACATCTACTTCGCCTCCGCGCCCGCCGAGGACGTGTGGGCGATCCGCATCTGGGTGCTGGAGAACGCCAACCCCGATCCCTTCCGGGGGACTTGGGTGGAGCGGGGGCAGATCAGGACCGCCTGGGAGACCTTCTCCCTGGACGCCACCACCTTCAAGCACCGTGGCACCCGCTACCTCGTCTGGGCCCAGCACGAGCCCGGCATGGACAACAACACCGCGCTCTGGATGTCGAGGATGGCCAACCCCTGGACCCTGACCGGGCCCCAAGTGCGGCTCTCCACACCAGAGTTCGACTGGGAGTGCGTCGGCTACAAGGTCAACGAGGGTCCGTACGTCCTCCAGCGCCACGGCCGCGTCTTCCTCACCTACTCGGCCAGCGCCACCGACCACCACTACTGCATGGGCCTGCTCACCGCCGGCTCCGGCAGCGACCTCATGAACGCGGCGAGCTGGTCCAAGTCGCCGACCCCGGTCTTCACCAGCAACGACATCACGAAGCAGTACGGGCCCGGCCACAACTGCTTCACCGTCGCCGAGGACGGGCACAGCGACGTCCTCGTCTACCACGCCCGTCAGTACGAGGAGATCACCGGCGACCCGCTGCACGACCCCAACCGCCACACCCGGATCCAGCGGCTCGGCTGGAAGCCGGACGGCACCCCGGACTTCGGCATCCCCGTCGCCGACACCGTGAAGGAGAGTGCGTGAGATGAGACGCGCGTACGCGATCCTGCTCGCCCTGTGCTGTGCGCTCGCCGCGGCCCTGGCGACCGCCGGACCCGCCCAGGCGGCACCGCAGACGATCACCAACGGCACCCAGTTCACCGACACTTCGGGCAACGCCCTGCACGCCCACGGCGGCGGGGTCATCAAGGTCGGCTCCGCCTACTACTGGTTCGGCGAGGACCGCAACTCCGACAACACCTTCCGCTACGTGGACGCCTACCGCTCCACCGACCTGAAGAGCTGGGAGTTCCGCGGCCACGTCCTGTCCCAGTCCTCCGCCGCGGAGCTGGCCACCGCCTACATCGAGCGCCCCAAGGTCATCTACAACGCGTCCACCGGCAAGTTCGTCATGTGGATGCACAAGGAGAACGGCGTCGACTACAGCGAGGCCCGCGCCGCCGTCGCCGTCTCCGACACGGTCGACGGCACCTACACCTACCAGGGCAGCTTCCGCCCGCTCGGCCAGTACATGTCCCGCGACCTGACCACCTACGTCGACAGCGACGGCACCGCCTACATGGTCTCGGCCGCCAACAACAACTACGACCTGAACATCTACAGGCTGACCGCCGACTACACCGGCATCGACAGCCTGCTCGCCAACCCCTGGCCCGGCGGCCACCGCGAGGCACCGGCGCTGTTCAAGCGGAACGGCGTGTACTTCATGCTGACGTCGGGCGCCACCGGCTGGAACCCCAACCAGCAGCAGTACGCCACCGCCACCTCCCTCGCCGGCCCCTGGACCGCGTGGACGAACATCGGCGACTCCACCGCCTACGGCTCCCAGACCGCGTACGTCCTTCCCGTGCAGGGCGGTTCGGGCACCTCGTACCTGTACATGGGCGACCGCTGGGGCAACTCCTTCGGCGGCACGGTCAACGACTCCCGGTACGTGTGGCTGCCGCTCACCTTCCCGGCCTCCACCTCGATGTCCCTGTCCTGGTCCCCGGAGATCACGGTCGACACCACCACCGGTACGGTCACCGGCGCGAGCGCCACGTACAACACCCTTGTCGCACGGCACAGTTCCAAGTGCGCCGACGTACCGAACCAGTCCCTCTGGCAGGGCGTCGCGATCAGCCAGTACACCTGCAACGGCGGCGCCAACCAGAAGTGGTGGTTCAAGGACCTGGGCAACGGCTACTACGAGCTGATGGGCCGGGGCAGCTCCCTGTGCCTGCAGGAGAACGCCTCCAGCGTCACCCAGGAGAACTGCACCGGTGCCACCACCCAGCAGTGGTCACCGGTGACCTCCGGCTCCTACGTGAACATCAAGGCCCGCGCGAGCGGCGAGTGCCTGGACGTGTCCGGCGCGTCCACCGCCAACTCCGCCGCGATCATCACGTACACCTGCAACGGCGGTACGAACCAGCAGTGGACGCGAGGCACCTGACGAAGGTCAGACCAGCAGATCGATCGCGTCGATCGCCGTGCCCGCGCTGAGATAGCTCGTCGTCCCCGAACCGCTCACCACGTCGATCTTCAGCACGTTGTACTGGCTGGTGTCCGTGAGCCAGGCGCTCGCCGGGACGCTGTAGGTGAACGTGTGGTTGTTGCCCCGGTAGGAGCCCACGGTCAGGGACCGGGTGCTGGGCTGGGCGGGCGGGGAGGGGATCGCCGAGGTCCAGGTGTCGTTGACGGTGATCTGCGGCCGGCCGTTGGCGTAGGCCGTCGTCACGCCGATCCGCAGGGTGTGCGCGGCGGCGGCCTGGGCCGCGGTCAGCTTGAAGTAGACCAGCAGGCCGCTGTTGACGTCCTTCCAGAGGTAGCAGGGGAAGGCGGACGTCTCGTTGCCGCTGCCGATCACCACGTTGCCGGTCCAGGCGGCGGCCCGTACGTCCGACGGGTGCGCGTACGTCATCAGGTCCGCGTTCTTGAAGCCGCTCGGGCTGCCGTTCCAGTCGCCGACGCGCCAGATCGCGGTCGCGTTGGAGGGGTCGTTGGACGACGGGACGGTGATCGTGTTGAGGGTGGTCGTCGCGCCGGCGGTGACCGTCACCGAGGTGGTGCAGACGGCGAGTTCGCCCTTGTAGACGGTGAGGGTGTACGTTCCGGGCAGCACGCCCGCGACGGAGAAGTAGCCGTCCGAGGAGCGCGTCGAACCCCAGTACTGCGCCGCCGAGTTGGCCAGCCCGACCGTGTACGCGTACGCCGTGTTCCGGCCGGAGATCCCGACGCCCGCCACCCGGCCCCGGCCGCTCGCGCCGACGTACCCGAAGATGCCGAGCGAGTCCGCCCACGAGGTGGTGAGGTTCGCGTGGCACAGCGACGAGGAGGGGGCGCCGCCGTCCGTGAACGCGATGACGTACGGGCCCTGGAGGCCGAAGCGCTGGTCCTCCGTCTGGTTCTCGCCGTAGTGGAGGATCTCGTACAGGCCGCCGCCGTCCGAGCTCTGGTGGCGCAGCAGCGAGCGGTAGAACGGGCCGCCGGAGGCCTTCTCGTGGTTGCTGCGGACGATCCACAGGCCGACGCTGCCGGTCGTCCAGCCGATGTAGTCGTAGTCGATGACCCGGAGCTTCGAGTAGTGCTTGGACCGTGTCTGCCCGTCGGACTTCGCGAACACGTCCGAGGCCTCGATGGTGCTGGTCGTGTACGCGTAGGAGTCCGGCTCGTCGTTCAGGAACAGGCCCGCCTTGACGCGCACGATGTAGCGGGTGGCGGAGACGGAGGTGTCCGCCTTGTTGGTCCACAGGTAGACGTTGTTCTCGCCGCCGCGGGCCGCGTAGTAATGCTTGAGGGTGCCGTAGGCGACGGAGATCAGGATCGTCGAGCCGGACTGAGTGATCGTCACCGTCGACGTGCCGAGGCCGGATTCGATGTGCGAGTTCTTGCCGCCGTAGCCCTGGTACTCGGTGCCCTTGTAGACCAGTGAGGTCAGGTCGCCGTTGGTCTTGCTGACCTTGAAGACGAGGTTCGCGCCGGTGTCGACGACGTAGTTCGAGCCGTCGTCGCTCCAGCCGAAGCCGGCGGCGGACGCGGTGCCGGCGAGTGGACCGGCGAGGGCCGCGGACCCGGCGGCGGCCGCGGCGCCGAGCACGAAGGTACGGCGTCCGACCGAACTGCTCTCCGTTGCGGACATGGGGGTGCCTCCTTCGGAAGCGGGGTGGGGGTGCGGGTGTTGGCAGAGTGGCAGTTGAATCGATTTCGCGAAAGGGCTTTCGCGTGCGGAAGGTTGGTAGTCTTGTGAAGTCTGTCCAGGAACTAGAAAGCGCTTGCCAAAGGCGATACGGTTCAGCCGCCACCTTGTCGGCGTGACGGAGGAGCCCGGAGTGAGACGTTTCAGCGTCGCCCTGCTGGCGGCGGTCACCCTGAGCGGCGCGCTGTCGGCCGCACCCGCGCAGGCGCACGACCGGCAGCCGCCCCTCGGCATCGACCACTGCACCGCGACCGCCTGTCACTTCGACGTCCCGCCCGGCACGTACGACGTCCGGGTGACCCTCGGCGGCGAGGCGGCGTCGAGCACGAGCATCAGCGGCGAGACGCGCCGCTCCCTGGTCCCGGAGACCGCCGTCGCGGCCGGCACGGGGGTCACGCGCAGCTTCACCGTGAACGTCCGCACCCCCGAGGGCGAACCCACCGGCCCCGGCGGCACCCCCGGCCTCGACCTCACCCTCGGCGGCACCGCCCCCGCCCTCGCCGGCATCCGGGTCACCCCGGCCCGGCACGCCCGGCAGATCATCCTGATCGGCGACTCCACGGTCTGCGACCAGCCCGGCGACCCGTACTCCGGCTGGGGCCAGCAGCTCCCGCAGTACCTGCGCAAGGGCGTCTCCGTCGCCAACTACGCGGACTCCGGGGAGAGTACGGTCACCTATCTGCGGAACCCGCAGTTGTGGGCCACCGTCCAGCCGCTGATCCGCCCCGGCGACCTCGTCCTCGTGCAGCTCGCCCACAACGACAAGACCACCGTCCTGTCTCCATTATTGGTACACGTTGAGTCACCAGGTCGTGATCAAGGAACACGCAGGCCAGAGGGTATTCGCACCTATATTTCAATGTGTGACCCCGTTTAGTAAGGGTGCGTCATGTGAGCGCATAAGCAAGGCGGATGAGGGCGACGAAGACGGTGTCATCCGTCAAGGCGAGGACAGCGCAGAGTCGGCCGAACGGCGCGGAATCCCCCTCCAGGGGCGCCGCTTCCGGGACAACGACAAGTCGGCCACCCATGGCAAGCACCGCCCCCAGTACGAGCTCCTCATGGCTGCCGCACAGCGCGGCGAAGTCGACGTCATCATCGTCTACATGCTCGGCCGGCTCTGGCGGAACCGGCGCGAACGGGCCGAGGGAATCGAGATCCTCCGCAAGCACGAGGTGTCCGTACTGTGGCGCCAAGGGCCCCGAGTTGGACCTCACGACGGCCGCTGGCCGCCTCCTCGGCGAGGTCGACACGTTCGAAGTCGAGCAGATGTCGGAGCGGGAGCAGCAGGAGATGCGCCAGCGCGTCGAGCGCGGCCTGCCGCCGACCCAGCCGCGCTGCTTCGGTTACACCACAGAGGCGACCCTCACTACGGCGGCCACAACTACTGCTACTGGTGTGCGTCCGCCTCCCGGCCGCAGGAGCGGCCCAAGGGCTTCCACCAGGTCCGGAAGTCCGGCAGAGGCTCTCGCTGCCAGCGGTCCCAGCGCTCTCGTGCCAGCGGCGCGTCCCGCTCCTCGGCGATCAGCGGGAGCAGCCGCGGAGCCAGAGTGGCGATGAAGGCGTCGTCGTGGGCGCTGATGGACCAGGCCGAGGCGATACCCATGCGAGGACCGTACGATGCGCGACTGACATCGCCCCGTCGCCTGACCTTAGGGCACGCTGTTGCGGTGAGTGATCCTCAACCAGCATGGTGTGACTGAGCACGATGGTTGTCACCGGCACCTCGGCGTGACCTGGCGTTCTCCGCGTACGTGTGCATGGTTGTTGTCACCAGATGAGCGTGCTAACTGTCACCAGCCCGCCGTTTGCGCGCTGGTTGTCACCAGCGTTGATCATGCGCAGCGGCTCCGATCTGCGGCGACTCGCGTTGCGGATTCGGCGACATGGCCCGGGCCGGGCCGTGGTGACAGTTGTCGCGGTCACGGTGACAACCATCGTGCTCAGTCACACGAGCGCCGAGTCGAAATCTCATGTGACCGGGCTGTCAGTGCCCGGTGGCAGGATCGACCCTGTGATCCATTCACGGACAGGGGGAAGTCGTGACCAGTACGTACGAGTGGCCGCGCGATGCGAGCAGCGAGGACTCCGCAACCCTGGAGCAGTGGCTCGGCGAGCACGGGTGGGAGGTCGATCCCACGGTGTTCATGGCCGGCGCGCGGGGTCCGGCCGTTCAGATCCGCCGGATCGGCGCGGCGTGGCAGGACGGGGAGCCGGGGCTGCTGATCCTGCCCGGCGAGGTGGTGGAATACGACGGCGATCGGATGCGCATCGCCACCCGGCCACCCGCGGCAGCCTTGCCCGCCCCGTAGGCCCAGCGCCCCAGATGCTTCCGGCCCCCTTCGACGTTGGTGTCGAGGGGGGCCGGTGCGTGTTAGTAGCGGGGACAGGATTTGAACCTGCGACCTCTGGGTTATGAGCCCAGCGAGCTACCGAGCTGCTCCACCCCGCGTCGGTACGCCCAGCTTACGGCATACGCGCGACCTGACGGCCACCGCCCCAGGTGGGGCCGGGAAGCGGGGCGCGCGAGGCGCCGGCCGGGGCCTCGCGCCCCTCGACCTTCGGCTGCCGGGCGCCGAGGCCGCGGCAGCCGGGTTCGTCTCACCGCTTCCACTCAGCCCCTCGCTGCGCCAAGAACCCACGAGGCGCGCAGCATGCCGAGGCAGCAGCCGACGACGGCCGTCCCAGCCACCACCGTGGGGTCGTCGAGGAGCCAACCGAACGCTCCGGAGACTAGACCGAAGGCACCGCCGCCAATCATGTTGGAGGCGATGGTCACGAGTACTCGGACGAGAGTCTGCATGCGAGCATTGCGGGTGCCGATAGATCATCCACCCAGGTGGAGGCCTTGATCGATTGGCCCCTCAGGCCGCGCTCGCCAACAACTCCGATGTCTTCACGTGGACAGACGCGGACGGCATCATGATCTGTCGTGCTGCTGCGCCTGGCCTACCTCGCTGCGACCAACACCCTGTCGCTCCTGCGCCTGCTGCCAATGAGCGACCGGGACAAAGACATCGAGATCCTTGCCCTGCGGCACCAACTGCTCGTACTGCAACGCCAGGTCGGCAAGCCAACGTTCACAGACACCGACCGCGCTGTCCTCGCCGGCCTGCTCCATCACCACTCGAGAGAGAAGCTGCGCCAGCTCCTGCTGCTGGTACGCCCGGACACAATCATGCGGTGGCACCGCAACCTGCTCAAGCGACGACACGCAGCCACCTGCGTGCCGAAGCGGCGCGGACGCCCACCCACGGTCCGCTCCATCCGCGCCCTGGTCCTGCGCCTGGCTCACGAGAATTCCTCGTGGGGCTATCGCCGGATCCACGGCGAGCTCGCGGTGCTGGGCATCAAGGTCGCCGCCTCCACCGTCTGGGAGATCCTCCGCGAGCACGGCATCCCACCCGCGCCCGAACGGCAGAGCACGACCTGGGCCCACTTCCTGCGCAGCCAGGCCGGCGCGCTGCTCGCCTGCGACTTCTTCGAGACCCGCACCCTGACCGGGGCGCGTCTGTACGTCTTCGCCGTCATCGAGCAACTCCACCCGGCGCATCCGGATCCTCGGCGCCACCGCGCACCCCACCGCGGACTGGGTCGTGCAACTCGGACGCAATCTCCTCATGGACCTGGAGGACGCGGGCAGCCAGGCCCGATTCCTGATCCGCGACCGCGACGCGAAGTTCACGCAGGCTTTCGACGCCCTGCTGGCCGACGCCGGACTGAGAGTCGTCACCACCGGCATACAAATACCCCGAATGAACTCCATCGTGGAGCGCTGGATACAGACCTGCCGCAGCGAGCTCCTGAACCGCACCTTGATCTGGAACCAGAGCCACCTCCTTCATGTGCTCCGCGAGTTCGAGACCTTCTACAACTGCCATCGGCCGCACCGAGCGCTGAACCAAGCCGCACCACTCCGATCGCTACCCGAACCGATCAGCGTGCCAGCACAGAGCAGGTACCTGGAGGTCCGCCGACGAGACCGACTCAGCGGAATCCTTCATGAGTACCGACGTGCCGCGTGACCAGGCCAGATGATTTATCGGCACCCGCAACGTTCTTCCCGGACACAGCCATCCTGCGGATCTTCGCGTCTCCGCCGGATCCGGATGTCGCAGCTGGTCCGCTGGGCGTGGGTTTCCTGGTTGACGACCGCCACGCGATCACCTGCGCGCATGTCGTTGTCGCGGCGCTCGGCCTGGCGCAGGGGAGTGTGCCACGAGAGAGTGTGCGCCTGCACGTGGACCTGCCTCTGCTGTCCGAGCCGGGCCGCCCGGCGGCGACGGCCACGGCAAATGTCGTGCTGTGGGGCCCCTCGCGGGCCGCGGGTAGCTTGGATGTTGCGGTCCCGGGCTCGGCGCTACACACCTGTCGATCCTCGCGGCGTGACAGTTACTGGCGATCACACCCAGCGAAGAGCTCGGACAGGCCCCGGTGAAGGTGATGACTACTCCCAAGGCACGCTCTGGCCAGGACCCCCGCTGTGTCTATCACCTGGTGCGGGTCGCGGGAACCAAGCACGTACCCCCATGTCACTTCTCGGGCGCGGGCGCCCCGGGGTGCCCTTCTGACGAGAAATCGGCTTGAACAAGTCGTGTCCGGTACGCACCAATCTTTGACCCTATGTAGGGATTATTGAATTCTACGCGCGTAAAGTTAATTCAGCGCCAAACCAAGATCATCGACGAGATCAAGTGGGGTAGTGTTAGCTCTGTCGAGCACGGCGGAGATTTCGCTGTCCAGCTTCCGGTTGGGTGTTGTTCTAACCCCGCCCTTACCAAACGATGGGTGAGAGGTATTTCACATGCGCAGACGCGCGCTCAATGCCGCGAGTTAGGCGATCCGCGCCAGCACGTGAAACTCCGGTCCTTCTATTCTCCTCACCATTCCATGACCCTTGATCCTTCGCCATGCCCGCGGCTCTTTCCTGTCTGCGGGGCAGGTGATCAGGCTTGATGTGGTGAGTCGGGTGCACGTACGCCTTCGCTTATTGCTCTTGTCGCCAGTTTCCGGTGCGGGTTGACTTGCCCGGCAGTCGGATCATGAAAAGAACTCAGAAATCAGTGAACAATCAAGAAATGCGGCGCCTCGGCGCATATTTCGACGATGTCATATCGCAGTTTCCGGTGGAGTATCCGACAGCCAGCCTTTTGGTGACACACTTGCTTCCGGAGCGCCCGGCCTTTGTTCAGGCGGTGGCCCGGATGTCGGATCTGCGGGCCGTACTTCCGAAACCGAAATCGATATCCCCGGACGCCTTGGCGGCCGTACAGCGCGCGACACCGTGCGATCCGCTGTCTCGGGAGGTCTTCGGCGATCCGGAGGCGGCTCTGGCCTATCTGGAGACGCGGGCGGCGGGGATGCCGGTCGTCCTCCTCGATATCGGCGGATACTTCGCTCCTACGCTCTCCGAGATCTGCAAGCGGTTTTCGGGACAGATCCTCGGGGTCGTCGAGGACACCGAGAACGGCCATCAGCGCTACGCCGAACTCGACAAGCTTCCCTGCCCGGTCATCTCCGTGGCGCGTTCCCCGCTCAAGGATCCCGAGGACTTCCTCGTGGGGCAGTCGGTGGTGTTCTCCACCGAGGCTCTCCTGCGGGCCCGGGGCGGCATCCTGGTGGGCCGCAAGACCGCGGTCATCGGCTTCGGGAAGCTGGGCTCCAGTATCGCCCGCCTGATGCACGCCAAGGGTGTCCAGGTCACCGTCTACGACACCGATCCGGTGCGCAGCACACAGGCTCTGTCACAGGGCTTCGCGGTGGCCGCGTCACTGGAGGCCGCCCTGGAGTCCGCCGACGTGACGATCTGCGCGACCGGTGCCAAGGCCCTCGGCCACGAGGACTTCGCGCTGCTGAAGGACGGCTCCTTCGTCGCCACCGTCACCAGCGCCGAGGACGAACTCGACCTCGCCCGGTTGCCGCAGACGCACACCCTGACTCCCGTGGGCGAGCACATCACCCACTGCGCGTCGGACGACCGGCACTTCTACCTGTGCAACGAGGGCAACGCCGTGAACTTCCTGCACGGCGCCTCCGTCGGACCCTTCATCTTCCTCGTCCAGGCCGAGATCCTGGCTGGCCTGAGCGCGCTGTCCCGCGGGGACCTCGCACCCGGCCTGCACGAGGTGGCGGCGGGGGACCGTGCCGCCATCGCCGCGACCTGGCTCACCCACTTCAACAACCGGATGTCATGAGCGTCGACAAGCATCAGATACGGGCCCTGCTGGACGCCCACCTCGACCGGCACCCTGAGGACCGACTCCCTCTCGCCGGCCTGCGTGAGGTGCTCGACACGCCTGACGCGGTCCCCACGTCGCGCAAGGAGTGCCGCGGCCATGTCACCGCCGGAGCGGTCCTGGCGAACGAGCAGGGCCTCGTCTTGTACATCCACCACCGGGCCCTGGACCGGTGGCTGCTCCCCGGCGGCCACATCGAGGAGAGCGACTCCTTCATCGCCGACGCCGCCCTGAGGGAGCTGTGCGAGGAGACCGGGGTCTCCGCCGCGTCCGTGGCGCTCGTGGATCAGGTGCCCGTGGACATCGACGCGCACACCATCCCGGAGAACCCGAAGAAGGCCGAACCCGAGCACACCCACTTCGACTTCCGCTTCGTCTTCCGCACGCGTGACACCGGACTGGCGCTGCAGACCGAGGAAGTGACCGACGCCCGGTGGTGCCCGGTCCAGGACATCCACGACGAGCGGCTGCGGTCCCGCGTCCAGGCCTGTCTCGACCGCGCGGGCGTGCGCACCCTCCGATGAACCGGGCGCAGCGATCCATCCTCACGGTCACCATGATCGCCACCTTTCTGGCGGTCATGGACCAGTTCATCATCAACGTCGCACTGACCACCATCCACGACGACCTGCACGCCTCGGTGTCCCAGACGGAACTCGCCGTCAGCGGCTACGCCCTGGTCTACGGCGCCGTGCTGATCACCGGCGGCCGGCTGGGCGACCTGTACGGTTACCGGCGCTTCTTCGCCGTCGGGGTGGCGCTGTTCACCCTCGCCTCGCTGGGCTGCGGACTGGCCCCCTCGGCCGGTGTCCTGGTCGCCTTCCGGGTGGTGCAGGGAATCGGGGCGGCTCTGTTCTACCCGCAGGTTCTCTCCTTCCTGCAGACCGGCTTCGACGGGGCGGCCAAGGGCAGGGCGTTCGCGCTCTTCGGCTCCGCGGTCGGACTGGCCTCGATCAGCGGCCAGGTGCTGGGCGGACTGCTGGTCGGAGTGGACCTGTTCGGTCTGTCCTGGCGCCCGATCTTCCTCATCAACGTGCCCCTCGGCCTGCTGGCCCTGGCCGGCGCCGCCGCACTGCCGGGGCACCGGGGGACCGAGCGCCCGCTCCTCGACCTGCCGGGCGTCCTGCAGCTGACGGCCGCACTGGTCCTGCTGACCCTGCCCTTGGTGGCCGGCCCGGGATGGGGCTGGCCCTGGTGGTCGTACGTCCTGCTCCTGCTGGCGGTTCCGGCAGGTGCCGTGTTCGTGCTCTGGGAGCGGCGGCTGGCCCGCACAGGAGGCCTGCCGCTGCTCGATCCCCAGCTGTTCCGGCAGCGCGTCTTCGCCGTCGGCAACGGTCTGGCCCTCGCCTTCTTCGCCGGAAACGCGGGTCTGTTCTTCATCCTGACCCTCCATCTTCAGCAACACCTCGGTTTCTCGCCGCTGCGGAGCGGACTCGTCTTCGCGCCGCTCGCGGTGGCCTTCGTCGTCGCTTCCCTCGCCGCACCCCGCATCCGTCACCGGACCGGACTCCACGTCCTGACCCTCGCCTACGGCGTCAACCTGCTCGGCGTCCTCGCCTTCCTCGCCGTCCTCATCACGAACGGGCGGGCGGCGTGGGACGGTGTGCCCTGGGCGCCGCTGACGGCACTGACCGTCATCGGTGTGGGGCAGGGTCTGGGAGTGAGCCCGTTGATGGCCGCCGTGCTGTCCGACGTGCCGCGCCGGCACGCAGGGGCCGCGTCGGGCGTTATGGAGAGCACCGCTCAGGTGGGCGCGGCTCTGGGGACGGTCGTCGTCGGTCTCGTGTTCCAGTCCCCCCTAGGGGAGGGCGCCCCGGACTCGGCCTTCGCCCAGGCGCTGACCGCCGACGCCCTCCTCGCCACGACCGCCCTGCTTCTCATGATCCCGCTTCTGCGGCCCCAGGCCGCCCATACGGAGCGACAGCCCGCCCTCGCGGCTGCCGACCGCAACCCCTCTGGTGTCTCGACATGACTGAACCAACGACGCACACCTTCGACAAAGCCGTTCTGTTCGATCTCGACGGAGTCCTCCTGGACAGCCGAGAGGCCATGCGCAGGGCGATCCTGGGCACCGCGACGGCGGCACTGGGCAGACGGGTGGACGAGTCGCTGCTCGGGGCCGAGGCCGATCGCCTGCCACACCACGAGGTGCTCGCCCGCCTCGGCGTGCACGACCAGGAGACCGCCCTCGGAGCGGTCTGGGAAACGGCGTTCGCGGTCGCCGCTCGGGACACCCTTCCCTTCGCCGGCGCCCTGGAGGTGCTGGCGGACCTCCGGTCCAAGGGGGTCGCCATCGGCGTCGTCACCATGCAGCCCCGCGCCCGGCTGGCCTGGCTCCTGCCCGCGGAAGTCGCGGCATTCTTCCAGGTCGTGATCGGCTGGGGCGACGCCGAACCTAAGCCCTCCGGTGCGGGCATCGCCCTGGCGCTGGAGCGGCTGGGCGTCCATCCGTCACGCGCGTGCTTCATCGGCGACAGCCCCAGCGACATCGCCGCAGCGAGGGCGGCCGGGGTCATCCCCATCGGGGCATCCTGGGGCTACACCGGGGCCGCCCTCGCCGAACACCGTCCCGCCCGCCTGCTCGACGCGCTCTCCCAGGTGCCGAAGGCTGTGGCGGACGTCCTGGCCTGACGCATCACGCGCAGCGCTCACCCCACGCTGCTGTCTGAGAAAACGCTTCTTCTCCGACCCCTGTCGGCTCCCCCTACCCCTACCCCTACCCGAGGAGATGTTTCCCGTGCCCGACTCGATCGGTGAATCGCCACTTGTCCTGGTCAACGGTGAGGGGCAGTACTCGCTGTGGGCGAGCCACCTGGCCGTACCGTCAGGATGGCGCGTCGCGCACCTGGAGTCGAGCCACCGGGACTGCATGGCCTTCATCGAGCAAAGCTGGACCGACATCCGGCCCAGGAGCCTGGCCGGTGCCGCCGGCGACGGAACGGACCCCGCGGACACCGGGTCGGGTGTGCACACGCTCTTCGCCGAACAGACGGCGAGGACGCCGGACGCGGCGGCACTGGTCTGGCGGGACCAGGAGATCAGCTATCGCGAAGTCCACGAGAGGTCCGGCAAGCTGGCCCGCCTCCTGGTCGGCCGGGGAATCGGCCACGGCGACTTCGTGGCCCTGTGTGTCGAGCGGTCGCCGCTGGCAATCATCTCCCTGCTCGGCATCCTGAAGGCCGGCGCGGCATACGTGCCGCTCGACCCCGAGTATCCGGTGGAGCGGCTGCGGTATGTGCTGGCCGACACCGGCTCCCGCCTCCTGCTGACCCAGCAGACGCTGGGCCACCTCTTCGGCGACCACGAGGGGGAGATCCTCTGGCTGGACCGGGAGGAGACACACATCGACGGCCTGCCCGTCGCGCCGGACGCCGACGCCACCGCAGCGGGCGCCGCATACGTCATTCACACCTCCGGATCTACCGGAAAGCCCAAGGGGGTGCTGGTGACGCACCGCTCACTCGCACACCACGCCTCCTCGGTGAACCGGATCTTCCAGCTCGCCCCGGGCGATCGGGTCCTGCAGTGCCGTTCGCTCAGTTTCGACGCCGCCGCCGAGGAGATCTTCCCGCCGCTCCTGCACGGCGCGACCCTCGTCCTCGGCGAGGACCCGCTGCGCCAGACGTTCCGCGCCCTGACCCAGCAGGTCATCGACACCAAGACGACGTTCCTCAGCATCCCGACCGCGTTCTGGCACAGCTGGGTCCTGGAAGAGGACTGCCTGGTCCGGCTGGCATCGGAATCGTCGCTCCGAATCGTCATCGTCGCGGGGGAGAAGGCGGAGCGGCGCGCCCTGGACACCTGGAACAGGTGCGTGGGCGCCGGCATCCGTTGGTGCAATGTGTACGGCCCTACCGAGGGAACCATCACCTCAACCCTCTTCGAGCCGGGGTCCGACTGGGACGGCGGCGACGCCTCTTCCGTGCCCATCGGACACCCCATCGAGAACGTGCGGGCCCATGTGCTGGACGACGCCATGCGCCCCGTCGACGCAGGCACCGTCGGTGAGCTGTACATCGGCGGCGACGGCGTGGCCGTCGGCTATCTGAACAAGCCCGCGATGACCGCGGAGAAGTTCCTCGCCGACCCCTTCTCCGGCATACCCGGTCAGCGTCTGTACCGCACAGGCGACCTGGTCCGCTCGGCGGCGGACGGCCGCCTCGAGTTCGTCCGCCGCCGCGACCACCAGATCAAGCTCCGCGGCTACCGCATCGAACTCGGCGAGGTCGAACTCGCGGTGAGCGACCATCCGGACATCCGGGGCTGCGTCGCCCTGGTCGACGAGACCGACCCCGAGGACAAGAGGCTGGTGTGCCACGTCGTCACGCGCGACGGAGCCGGCGTGCCCGGCGGCGAGCTGATGGCCCACGTCCGGCGCCACCTGCCCTGGTACATGGTCCCCGCGGCCATCCACGTCATCGACGCCTTCCCGATGACCCCCAACGGCAAGATCGACCGGACCGCCCTGGGCGCTCTCCGGCCGGGCGCAGCCCCGAAGCCCGGTCACATCGCACCGCGTACGTCGGTCGAGGCGGCCCTGGCGGCCATCTGGGAGGAGGTTCTGGACCAGCGCGACATCAGTGTCGACGCCGACTTCTTCCAAGTCGGCGGGCACTCCCTGCTGGCGGCCACGCTCATCTCCCGGATGCGCTCCAGGCTCGGCGTGGCCGTCCCCGCTAGGGTCCTATTCGCTTCCCCGACGATCGAGGGGCTGGCGGCTGCGGTGGTACAGCTGAAGTCCGAAGCGGTGACGCATGCTTCATGACACGGCTGGCCGGCCCCCGCGCACCACGGGTCCCCTGAGCCCGCGCCCGCTTCCGGACAGCCGGTGGATTCGCAGGCTCCGCTCCGCGCCCTCGGCGCGCCTGCGGCTGGTGTGCCTGCCGCACGCCGGCGGCTCCGCCGGATTCTTCCGGGACTGGAGCGAGAGCCTGGCACCCGATGTCGACCTGTGGGCGATCCAGTATCCGGGGCGCGAGAACCGGATCAGCGAGCCGTTCGTCGGCGAGATGCACGCACTGGCCCGCAGCGTCGCGGACGAACTGCGCCCGTATGCCGACACGCCGACCGTGCTTTTCGGACACAGCATGGGCGCGGCGCTCGGCTTCGAGGTCGCCCGCCGCCTCACCGAGCCCGGGGAACCGCACCTCCTGCGCCACCTCGTGGCCTCGGGGTGCGCCGCCCCGCACCGCCTGCGCCCCTTCGCGGGCCACGAGGGGGCCCACCTGCTGGACGACGACCGGCTCGTGGCCATGCTCGGACCTCTGGGTGCCGGCGGCACGCACCTGCTGGACGACCCGGACATGCGCGAGGTCCTGCTGCCGCCGGTCCGCAACGACTACCGGCTCATCCAGTCCTACACCGGGCGCCGCGATCCGGTCCTGCCGATCGGCATCACCGCCTTCACGGGGCGCGAGGACGAGGCTGTCCGTGCCGACGACCTGCACGCCTGGGCCCAAGTGACCGACGGCCGCTGCACGGTCCGGTCCTTCCCCGGCGGCCACTTCTACCTTGCGGAACACCGGGACGAGGTCCTCGGCGCGGTCAACGACGTGCTGAACGGCCTGGACTGACGACACCCCCTGCCGCTCCACTCGGAGCACCTTGGAAAACCGGAGCACCCACATGTCCATCGACCTGTCCGACCCCCTTCTCTACCGGGACTCCGTCCCGGAGCCGCTCTGGGCGCGGCTGCGCGCCGAGCACCCCGTGTACCGCAACCAGCGGCAGAATGGCGAGTACTTCTGGGCTGTGATGACCCACCGCCTGTGCACCGAGATGCTCACCGACCCCAAGGTGTTCAGCTCGGAGAACGGAATGCGGCTGGACTCCGATCCGCGGGTCCTGGCCGCGGCCGCCGGCAAGATGCTCAACGTCACCGATCCACCCCGGCACGACAAGATCCGGAAGGTCGTCAGCTCGGCTTTCACTCCGAGGATGGTCGACCGGCTCGAGAGCAACATGCGCACGACCGCCACCCGCGCGATCGACGAGGCCATCGCCGATGGCGGCTGCGAATTCACACGCGTCGCGCAGAAGCTCCCGGTCTCCGTCATCTGCGACATGCTCGGAGTTCCGCCCGAGGACTGGGACTTCATGGTCGACCGCACCCGCTTCGCCTGGAGCTCCACGGCGCTCGACGAGGCGGACGAGACCAGGAAGGTACAGGCCCACACGGAGATCCTCTGCTACTTCCAGGAGCTGGCCGAGCTGCGGCGCAAGGATCCGCAGGATGATCTCATGAGCGCGCTCGTATGCGGCGAGATCGACGGTGTGCCGCTGACCGACCAGGAGATCTTCTACAACTGCGACGCCCTGGTGTCCGGTGGCAACGAGACGACGCGGCACGCGACCGTGGGCGGACTGCTGGCCCTGATCGAGAACCCGGACCAGTGGCACAGGATGCGGACGGACCCGGCCGTGATGCCGTCGGCGATCCAGGAGATCGTCCGCTACACCTCGCCGGTCATGCACGCCCTCCGCACGGCCCGGGAGGATGCCGAACTCGGCGGGCAGCATATCCGCGCCGGTGACCACGTCGTCGCGTGGCTGCCGTCGGCCAACCGCGACGAAGAGGTGTTCACCGAGCCCGAGCGCTTCCTCATCGACCGCTCGCCGAACCGGCACCTGAGCTTCCTCCAGGGGAACCACTACTGCATCGGCTCAGCACTCGCCAAGCTGGAACTCACCGTGATGTTCGAGGAACTCGTGCGGCGGGTCGAGGTCGCGGAGAAGACCGGTCCCGTACGCAGACTGCGCTCGAACCTGCTGTGGGGCTTCGACTCGCTGCCCGTGAAGCTCGTCCCGCGGGCATGAGCATGCCGCAGCCGACCCCGACACCCTGAAAGAAAGCCAGAGGCACATCCGATGAACACAGCTCGCCTCGTGGAGCGCTCCGAGCTCCTCCCGGACGCCGTGCACACGGTGGAACGCTACGAGGAGCAGTACGGCACCCGCTTCCGTCAACTGATCTACTTCGACCGGCAGGCACTGAAGTCCCTGCACGCCCCGGGCGTCCTGCCGGAAATCGTGCGCGTCGCGTCCGACGCCCGTCCGGACGTGGTCGAGCACATGGCCACGGTCACGTCCGTGGCCAACCTGCCCGACCAGCGGCATGCCGACCGCAACCGCTACCTGCGGGCCCTGCTCGACATCTACGCCATGCTCCCGGTCCAGGCGGCCGACGCCGCGTCCGTCCCCGGGGTGACCGTGCTGGCACCGGAGCGCGAGGGACGCATCCTGGCGGAACTGCTCGGCGTCCTGCCGCACGACCGCTGCTGGGCACGGCAGGCCAAGCGCATGCCCGTGGACGGCGGCCTCCTCGTCGGTGTGGACGAACAGCTTCCCGCCGCGGCCAACCGTCTGGTGATCGTCGACGGCGTCGTGGCCAGCGGGGTGACCCTCATGGCGATGATGCAGCTGGCGGCGGCTCCCGGAGCGGTGGTCGACGTCTTCACTTGCCACGCGACCGAGGAGGGAGCCCTCGCCCTGGCCCGGTACGCGCAAGCGCTGGGCCTCTCGCTCACCCTCCACGTCGGCCATGTCTCCGGCATGCTCAACGGCAAGTACTACTCGGTGGATCCCGGCGCCCCGGCGACCCTGCTCCTCGGCGACATCGGCGACACCATCAGCCCGGTCGCGCAGGACGTCCCGGCCCAGGGGGCACCGGCGTGAGCGGCCCCCTGGGCACCCCGGCGTACGACGAATCCCGCCGGGCAACACAGACAGCCGGACCGGACGCCGAGCGGCTCCCGCTCG
Source organism: Streptomyces sp. NPDC001450 (assembly GCF_053597295.1). Classification (NCBI taxonomy): domain Bacteria; kingdom Bacillati; phylum Actinomycetota; class Actinomycetes; order Kitasatosporales; family Streptomycetaceae; genus Streptomyces; species Streptomyces sp. NPDC001450. The sequence goes on along the minus strand of NZ_JBSFHY010000020.1, from coordinate 88,425 downwards.
CCGCCTCCCTGCCCCCGCAGCCCGGCACGACCCCCGACCGGCTGCGCCGGCAGATCGAGTTCGTCATGGAGGCGGACCGGCTCAAGGACGTGTTCCGTCGCAGCCCGCTGCTGGCCGCGGACCGCAGGGAGAACGACGCCGAACATTCCTGGCACCTGGCCCTGCTGACCCTCGTCCTCGCCGAGTACGCCGACGAACCCCTCGATGTGGGCCGGGTGCTCGCCCTGGTCGTTGTCCACGACCTCGTGGAGATCTACGCCGGGGACACCTTCGTGTACGACACGGAGGCCGTCGTGGACCAGGAGGCGAGGGAGCAGCGCGCCGCCGAGAGGCTCTTCTGCCTCCTGCCCGCGGACCAGAGCACCCTCTTCCGGAGCCTCTGGGACGAGTTCGAGGCCCGGGTCACCCCCGAGGCACGGTTCGCCAAGGCCATGGACCGGCTCCAGCCGCTGCTGCTCAACTACGGCAACCGGGGGGGCACATGGCGAACCCGGGGAGTCACGGTGGACGATGTCCTCGACCGCAAGTCCCTTATCAAGGACGCGTCCGGGGAGCTGTGGCGGTACGCGCAGTCCCTGATCCACGCGGGAGCCGCCCACGGCTGGGTCCCGCCGTCCGCCTCCGGCACCTGACCCACGTCCAGCGACCAGAAAGACCCATGCGAGCCACCGTCATCCACGCACCCGGCGACATACGGGTGGAGAACGTCCCCGACCCCGTCCCGCTTCAGCCGACCGACGCGGTGATCCGTACCCTGGCCACCTGCGTGTGCGGCTCCGACCTTTGGGAGTACCGGGGCATCCGCCCCATCGGCCGACCGCATCCGATCGGCCACGAGTACGTCGGAGTCGTCGAGGAGACCGGCAGCGCGGTGCGGACACTCACCCCGGGCCAGTTCGTGATCGGTTCGTTCTTCGCCTCGGACAACACCTGCGAGAACTGCCGCAACGGATTCCAGACCTCCTGCCCCCGGCGTGAGTTCATCGACGGGTGCCAGGCCGAATACGTCCGGATCCCCTGGGCCGACGGCACCCTGGTAACCCTGGACGGCCCGCCGGCCGAGGAGCGCCTCCCCAGCCTGCTCGCCCTCTCCGACGTGGCGGGCACCGGCTGGTACGCGGCCGTGGCGGGCGGTGTCGTCCCCGGTGCTACGGTGGCGGTCGTCGGCGACGGGGCGGTCGGTCTGTCGGCCGTGCTCGCCGCCCGGGAGCTGGGCGCCGGACGGATCATCGTGATGAGCCGGCGCACCCCCCGGCGGAAGCTGGCGCTAGAGTTCGGGGCCACCGACATCGTCACCGATCGCGGCGACGAGGCTGTACGTCACGTCAGGGAGCTCACCAGGGGAATCGGCGCTGACTCGGTGCTGGAGTGCGTCGGCACTCCCGAGTCGGTACGGCAGGCCCTGCACTGCGCTCGCCCCGGCGGTGCGGTCGGCATGGTCGGAGTTCCGCACGGGGTGCGGGTCGACGGCCGGGAGCTGTTCGACGCGCAGGTGGCCCTCCGAGGCGGCCCGGCCCCCGTCCGCCGTTTCCTGCCCGACCTGATCGCATCGGTCCTCGACGGCCGTATCGACCCCGGCCGGGTCTTCGACCTCACCCTCCCCCTCGACCAGGCCGCCGAGGGCTACCGCGCCATGGACGAACGCCGCGCAATCAAGGCGTTGCTGCGTCCCTGATGCCAAGCGTCCAGGAGACTGGACGCCCGTGGAGCGTCACTTCCGCGACGGACACACCGAGACCTGGTGGGCCGCCGACGCCCGCCTGGGCGGCTACGGCCCCGACTCACCCTGCCGACTGGTGGTGGCCACCACCGACCCAGCCGGCCTGCCGGAGAAGGCCACCTGGTACCTGGCCACCAACCTGTCCCACCCCGACGCCCCCCACGCCACCACCAGCCCCCACCCGCCGGCCGACCTCGCCGAGATCGTCCGCCTCTACGGCCTGCGGCCGTGGATCGAGCAAAGCTACAAGCAGATCAAGGACGAACTCGGCTGGGCCGACTTCCAAGTCCGCTCCGACCGCGCCATCCGCCGCCACCAGACCCTGGTCAACTGCGCCTTCTCCTTCTGCTGGGACCAATGGTTCGCCCCACCCGGACCCCTGGATGCCACCGCGCCGGACCCCTGCCCCCACGAGGCGCCAGAGAGGGGGACCGGCACCGTCCCACCAGCCCCAATATCCCTGCTGGCCCAGGGCGTTACGAGCCATCCGTTCCTGGCTCACACCCGCCGTCACCCTCAACCGATGGTGGCAAGCGTGGACGGACACGGACCCACCCTCCGAGCTCCAGGCCCTGATCGACGCGGTCACCACCGGACACGGCATTGACCTATACCGCCGGATTTAACGAACTACCACTACGGCTACCTGGTCGCCTGTACGCTGGCCGCTCTCGTGCTCGGCGGCCCAGGGCTTGACACCCCTCCGTAGTTCTCACGTGTTCGCGGGGTTTCCCGGTCTCATGTGTGCCGAATCCGTTCTGGTGGGCAGTCCTTCGACGCGCAACGGGCCGCCGGTGCGATCCATCGCCGTGGGGCAATGTCAGTTACAGAGACGTCGCAGGAACTCGTCCTCGTCCAGGACTTCGATGTCCTGACCGGCCTCCAATAGTGCCTGGGCCTTCTTGGTCTTGCCGCTCAGCGTGTCGCCCGGCTTGAGCTGGGTCTGGGAGGCGGAGACGAGGATGGTGGTCTTCTTGGTGACATTCTCCGTCGGCTGCCCACCGACCTCGGCGATCTTGCCAAATGCCTCGTCCCTGGTCATGGAGGTCAGCTTCCCGGTCAGGCAGACCACCGCCCCGTACAGTGCACCTTCCGGGTCGGCGTCGGGATTGGCTCCGGGCAGAGGGGTGCGCGAGCCCTTGCCGTGGCCGCGGTAGTGGCTCCCCAGCCACTCACGCGTCGGCGTCATCCACCCCCACCGGATCTGGTGGGCATCGAGCAGACTGTCGAGTGACTCCGCCTCGGCCGTTCGTAGGGCAGCGAGCATGACCTCAGCCGCAGCAGCGGCGTCCGCGCCTGCGTCATGGTGGTCGGCGAAAGCGATCCCGGCGGCGTCCGCACAGTAAGGGAGGCTGTAGGAGAGCAGTTTCCAGGTGCGTCGGGCTACGACCTGCGAACAGGTGTAACGCAGTTCGGGCCACGCCATACTCTCGGCGTCGCAGGCGGCACGTATGACACTCATGTCGAAGCCCGCGTTGTGGGCCACCAGCGGGAGTCCGTCAGCGAACGCTACGACGTCGGCGAGGGCCGCTGCCCAAACCGGGGCGGTCGCCACGTCGGCGGATGTGATCCCGTGAATAGCCACATTGAACGGGTTGAAGTTCCCCAGGCTGGAGGGCGGCTGGATCAACGTGCCCCAGCTGTCGGCTATGCGGCCTTCAACGACCTTTGTCATACCGAAGGCACAGGGGCTTCCCCTGTGTTCGTTCGCGGTCTCGAAGTCGATGGCCACCCATGAAGAAGACATGGCGTCAGATTCCTGGCAGATCGATCTCAGGTCAAGGCCGTGATGTCGAAGCGCAGTTCGGTCTGCTGCATGTCCGACTGTCCGCTCACGCAAACGGCCCCGGACGAAGGGTCTGAGGCCGAACAGAGTGCCTCCTCGGGGGAGAAATCCCAGTTCAGCGACGTAATGCGTTGTGCCCCTGGCAGGATTCGAACCTGCGGCACCCGCTTCAGGAGTTTTCTCTGGGCGAGGCCCTGACCTGTGGAAACGTCGGCTGTAGGGTGCCTGGCCTGGAAAAACATCCCTCCGTAGTTCTCGCGTGTTCACGGGGTTTCCCGGCCTCATGTGTGCTGGATCCGTTCTGGCGGTGGGTTCGCCCGCAAGGCGGCCGCCGGTCAGGATGTGCCCTCGCGGGCGGCTAACGCAGCACGTCAACGAGGGCTTCGCACAGGGCTTTGGCGTCAACAAGGGCACGGCGGCACAAGGTGTCGGTGAGTACGAGGCGCTGCCCGATCCGGGCGGGTGAGCCAGGCACCTTTGCCAGAAACTTCTCGTCCACCGACGAGGCGACCTACCGGGCGAACCTCGAGACCCTGGTGGCCGGCATCCGGGACCGGGGCGGCGAACCGGTGCTCGTGACCCCCATCGTGCGCCGCTGGTTCAACGCCGACGGCACCCTGAACAACAACACCGCCCTGCTGGTCAACGGCCTCGGCGTCGACCACCCGGCGGTGATCCGCTCGGTCGCCGCCGCCGGGAACGTCCCGCTGATCGACCTCACGGCGAAGACCAAGGCGCTGGTGGAGTCCCTCGGAGTCGAGGGCTCCAAGGCGCTCTACCTCTACAACGAGAAGCGGGACAACACGCACACCTCCGAACACGGTGCCACCGTCTACGCGGGAGTGGTCCGCGACGAACTCCTCGCCCAGCATCTGGTGCCTGAGGGCAGGGTGCGGGTGGGATGAACTCCTGGGGCGCCCCGACCGGAACCGGGGCGTCCCAGGACCGCCGGATCCCGGGCGCCGAAGGCCCGCCAGGAAGGAAAGCCACCCCGTGATCGAACTGCCCGCCGACGACCGCTCCGCGAGCCCGTACACCGGCTACACCCGCGCCCACTGGGAAGCCGCCGCCGACGCCCTGCTCGCCGCCGTCGAGCCCTACGCCACCGCCGACCGCGCCCTCTACCACCTCCCCGGCGACCATGTGAGCCACGCGGGCCACCTCTCCGACGGCCTGGAGGGATACGCCCGGACCCTCCTGCTGGCCGCCTTCCGCCGGGACGAGACCGCGCTCGGCCGCTACGCCGAGGGCCTCGCGGCCGGTCCCGGCGGCGTCTGGCCGCAGGTCGCCGACCGCAGCCAGCCGCTGGTCGAGGCCGCCTCGATCGCCCTCGCCCTGCGGCTGACCCGCCCCCTGTTGTGGGACCGCCTGGACGAGTCCGTGCGCGAGCGGACGGCGGCCTGGCTCACGGACGCGCTCACCGCCGAACCCTGGCCCTGCAACTGGGAGTTGTTCCCGGTGACCGTCGGCGGCTTCCTCGCGGAGATCGGCCACGAACCCGAGGCGTCCCGCAAGGCGATCGACCGCGGTCTGGAGCGCATCGAGGACTGGTACGTCGGCGACGGCTGGTACACCGACGGCGACGGCCGCAAGTACGACTACTACAACGGCTGGGCCATGCACCTGTATCCGGTGCTGCACGCCTGGCTGGCCGACGACCCCGAGCTGCTGGAGCTGTACGGCGGCCGCCTCGAACGCCATCTCGCCGACTACGCCCGCCTGTTCGGCGGCGACGGCGCACCCCTGCACCAGGGCCGCTCGCTGACGTACCGGTTCGCGACCGCGGCCCCGCTGTGTCTGGGCGCGCTCACGGGCCGTACGCCCCTTGCGGCGGGCGAGACACGGCGGCTGGCCTCCGGAGCTCTGAAGTACTTCCTGGACCGAGGTGCCGTGGACGCCGACGGTCTGCTGACGCTCGGCTGGCACGGCCCGGACGAGTCCGTCCTGCAGACCTACTCGGGCCCAGCTTCACCGTACTGGGCGAGCAAGGGCTTCCTCGGGCTCCTGCTGCCTCCCGACCACGAAGTGTGGACGGCGGTCGAGGAACCGGGCCCGGCGGAACGGGCGGACGCGGTCTGGTCGATCGCGGGCCCCAACTGGCTTCTGCAGTCAACCCGTTCGGACGGTGTGGTCCGCCTCCACAACCACGGCAGCGAGGACATCCGCTACGACCCGTACTACACGCGGTTCGCGTACTCCACGGTCACACGGCCCCTCGGGTCCCCGCCCGACAACATCGTCATGGTCGGCGGCGACCCGATCCGCACGGGAATCGTGCCACTGGGTGTGGGGGAGGACTGGGCGGCTTCCCGGTACGCGGTGGGCTCCGGGGCGGAGGTGACCAGCCTCGTCGTCGCCGACGGCGCGGTGGAGGTCCGGGCCCATCTGGTGGCGGGGGCGGACCCCGGCACCGAGGTGCATGTCACCGGATGGGTGCCGTGGGAGGACGAGCAGGCCGAACTCGTCCCGGTCCACGGCCTGTCGGACGGGTTCGCCCTCTCCGGCGTGACGGGTGACGTTCCCACCTTGTTCGTAGCCCTCGCCCGCCTCACCGCGGAACCTGACCCCCTGCCCCTCCGGGACCTGGCGGCCGTGGAGGTGCGGGGGGACTACGACCTGACCGTTCGCTGGGCGGTCTCGGGCGAGGTCAGGAACTTCCGGTTCAGGGCTTCGGGCGGGGGAGCCGCGGGGGCATCGTGGGTGGTGAGCTCCTGCTGATCTTCATGGCGCAGGACTACGACGAGGAAGGCGAGCTGCACCCGTATCTGCTACCGGCGATACACCAACTGACACGGCGGCTGAGCGGGAGTGGTGCCGTCCACCACTTGATCAGCAAGACCCGCCTGGATCAGGCGATAATGATCACTAGCCGCCTGTGCGTATTACTTGGGGAGGTCTTGTGAGTCCGAGTCCGCGCGAAGTGTTTCTCCGGCTTGTTCATGGGGTCGCCGACGGGAACTCCGACGAGTTGCCTGACCTGTATGGCGAGGTCACCGATGTCCGGCATCCGATGGCGACGCCGGAGTCCGAGCCGTTGACGAGTCGGCGTGCGCTCCAGGAGCACTTCACGGTGCCGCCAGAAGTTCGGGAGTCCTTGCCGAAGAGGCGGGTCGTCGATGTCGTCGTTCACGAGACCGCCGATCCTGAAGTGATCGTCGCCGAGTTCGCCTATGAGTTCACGTTGCCGGACGACTCCATGGCCAAGGTGCCCTGCGTCTTCGTCATGCGTGTCCGGGACGGTCAGATCATCGAGTCACGCGACTACATCGACCCGATCCGTACGTACACGGCACGCGGGGACCTTGACCGCCTCATCGCGTCGTTGCGGAAGGATGTTCACTGACCTCTTCAAGGTGGTCGGATGGATGCGCTACCTGGACCTCCAGCGTGGAGCGTTCTTCATCACCCGGTGGGAGGGACGCGAGTACACCCGAAGCGACCTCGCAAAGCGCATCGGCTGCGCTGTCGACTTCCTGCTCTGACCGGCAAACAGCTCAGGTAGCCATCGGGGCGGACCCCACCCGCGAGGTAGGGCGACGCCTGGAAGGGCAGGTCCAGGAAGCCGGTTCCCGAGTGATCGATCGGAGTCCGCCCCGCGAGGCTAGCCACGGTTCGAGTCATAGCCCCACCGGGCTCGGCCGAACTGGACGCCCTCTAAGAAGAGAACGCCAATCCGCCCACCAGTGTCGGCCACCTCGTCCCGACGTGCACCGGGCCCAAGTTGAACGCGTTCAAAAAGAAGGGCTACGCTGATGTCGAGCGAAGCCGAGGGGGTTCGATGAAGGTAGTGCTGCCCGGGGGAACCGGACAGGTGGGCACGATTCTCGACCGTGCGCTGACGGCGGCCGGCCACGAGGTCACGGTAGTGACCCGACGTCCCGTGCGGGCGCACCACATCGGATGGGACGGGGCCACGCTCGGCCGCTGGGCCGCGGCGATCGACGGCTGCGATGTAGTGATCAACCTGGCCGGGCGCAGCGTCTCCTGCCGTTACACCGCCGAGAACCTGCAAGCCATGATGGACTCCCGGGTGGATTCGGCGCGGGTGGTCGGCGAGGCGATCGCCGCCGCCGCGCGGCCACCGCGCGTCTGGCTGCAGATGAGTACGGCGACGGTCTACGCCCACCGCTTCGACGCGGCACACGACGAGGCGACCGGAGTGATCGGAGGCTCGGAGGCCGGGGTGCCGGACTACTGGGCGTACAGCGTCGAGATCGCGCAGAACTGGGAGCGAGCGCAGGCCGAGGCGCCGACTCCCGCGACCCGTAAGGTGGCGCTGCGCTCGGCGATGGTCATGAGCCCGGATCGGGGCGGTGTGTTCGACGTACTGTCGCGGCTGGCGCGACTCGGGCTGGGCGGTCCGGTGGCCGGCGGGGCGCAGTACGTCTCCTGGATCCATGACGAGGACTTCGTGCGAGCGGTGGAGTTCCTGATCGCCCGGGACGACCTCGAGGGGCCGGTGAACCTCGCCTCGCCCGGCCCCCTTCCGCACCGCGACTTCATGCGGGCGCTGCGCATGGCCTGGGGCGTCCCGGTGGGGCTGCCGGCGACGCGCTGGATGGCCGAACTGGGGGCTTTCGCGCTGCGCTCGGACACGGAGCTGCTGCTCAAGAGCCGTCGGGTGGTGCCGGGCCGGCTGCGCGCAGCCGGGTTCACTTTCGCGAATCCCGAATGGGGGAGCGCCGCTGCGTCCCTCGTACAGCGGGCCAGACTGGTTCGTGCGGCATCGAGGGGGGCCCGTGAATCGAGTCCGTTGTGTGGACGACCACAAGAAGCGGACCAGGGCCTACTGCTCGACAAAGCCAGTGAGTAGCGGGAGTACGAGCGCAGCCTTCCCGGCCAGGGTGGAGGCCGCGGTGCAACCATCGGTGCCGGTGGGGAGTCTGTTCGTCGTTGCGCATCGCGTGATCAAGCGGGTGGCCCGCTGGGGCACGGGGATGCGGGCCATCGATTTCGTTCGCGGGCGCCGTCGGGCGTTTGCGTTTGTGCAGGGGGTTTTCGTGCGTCTCTCAGTCCGTCTCGCCGTGGCAGCGGCCGTAGCGGCTTCTCTGACCGGCAGTCTGATGGCAGTCTCGGCCGACCGTGCCGTCGCCGCTCCGTCCAGGCTGACGGACGACTTCAACGGCGACGGATACCGGGACCTGGCCATCGGCATGCCCGGCAAGACGATCAACGGCAAGGCAGGCGCCGGTGCTGTTCTCCTCACCTTCGGCTCCGCCCACGGCCTGACCGGCAAGCGCGTCTACATCACCCAGAACTCGCCCAACATCCCCGGCACGGCCGGGTATCAGGACTTCTTCGGCAGCAGCCTCGCCAGCGGCGATGTGGACCGCGACGGGTACGCCGACCTGCTGGTCGGCAGCGAAGGAGACAGCACCGCCGGCACGTCGGGAAACGGCTCGGTGACCGTTCTGTGGGGCGGCACCTCCCCGTTCCGCAGCGGCCTGACCCTGCCGTCGGGACCGTCGTATCCCTCCCGCCTGTTCGGTGCCGACATCGCCGTGGGTGACTTCACCGGCGACTCCGCCCCGGACATCGCCGTCAGCGACCAGACATCACTGCGGCTGTACTCCGGCACGTTCACCCACACCAAAGCCCCAGCCGGGACTGACATGACCGACCCCGATCTCACCGGAAGCTGGAACCTCGCAGCCGGCGACTTCACCGGCGACGGCAAGGACGAACTGGCCGTCGTCCAGCAGAAGACCACCCTCGTCTACGGCCAGAACCCCGGCACCACCGACGCCGACTCCTTCACCGTCCAGGCCCGGCTCGCCGGCGGAGACCGCGTGGCGGCCGGAGACCTCAACGGCGACGGCCGCGACGACCTCGCCATCAGCCTGTACGACCCCCGCCTCCACCCCAATGGCCTGGCCGACCCCAGCCACGGCGCCGGCTACGTCACCGTCCGCTACGGCGATCCCGACATCGACGGCGGCCTCGCCCCCTCAGGCCACGTCTACCACCAGAACACCGCCGGCGTTCCCGGCTCCAACGAGAGCGACGACAACTTCGGCGCGGCCCTGTCCATCGCCGACATCACCGGCGACCACCGCGCCGAACTGGCCATCGGCGTACCCTACGAGTCCTTCGGCCGGGCCAACAGGGCCGGTGACGTACTGGTGCTGCGCGGAAGTGCCCGCGGGCTGACCACCACCGGAGCGGCACGCTACTCACAGGACACCCCCGGTATCCCCGGCAGCGCCGAGAACAACGACGTCTTCGGCTCCCAGGTCCGCCTCGCCGACTTCAACCGCGACGGCAAAGCCGATCTCGCTGTCTCCGCCCCCGAGGAAGACCCGTACCACAACGAGGGCAGCGGCGCCCTCTGGCAGCTGCGCGGCACCAGCAGCGGACCGAGCACCAGCAACGCCAGCGTCTTCGGCCCCACGGATTACGACGTCGCACCCGGCTCCGGCATCGGCACCACCCTCCTCGACTGACCCCCCACACGACCGAATCGAGCGACAACACCCGCCCTGCCCACCGTGCCTCGGCGGGCGGCGCGGGTGGGGGTTTCACCGGCTTGCCGTCCACCGCAGTGATCGGGCTCCGTGTCCCGCGCGGAGTACTCGCAGGCGAGCCGGTCCGCGCATGGTCCGGCGGCAGCAGGGTGAGCAAATTCCGGACGATGCAGGGGTTTTCCAGGCCCCTGCCGTCCCGCGCGATCCCCGGTGGGTCGTCGCCATCGACGCCGCCTCCCGCCGCATCGAGCAGATCGCGAGATCGTGCGCCTCAGCGACGCGCAGAACGCTGTTGAGAGGGAGCCTGTTCGACCTGGGTGCGGGCATCCCGGTGCCCGATTCCTTCTGGCCGACGGTAGAGGGGCGACGGCCGGTGGTGCTCTGCGGACCGCTGCGCGGCGAGCCCACTACCGAGAACCTGGACAACGCCAAGCGGGCCGGAACGCTGAGAGACATCGCCACCCGCACCCTGATCACCTGATCCCGCCGCGCCGGCCGTGCCGGGGCCAGCTACGCGGACCCGGGCCTGGCCACAGGGATCTCCCGCCAGGCTGCACGCAAGCGGTGGCCCGACGCCGTCGGTCCCCAGTGGACCCTGTACACCCTCACCGGCAAAAGCCACCCGCACGGCATGACCACCCAGGTGTACCGGAGCAGCGACAAGGCGGTCGAGGCCGGCCGTACCGCCGTGGACGAAGGCGCGCCCGACGGCCGCGGGCGCGGTACCGGTGAGGCCGGGCCCCGTCCCGCATGGGGAGGAGCAGCCCGGCCTCGTGTCGTTGCGGGCGAACGGCCGCCGCCTGCCCGGAAGGGCGAGACGCCCGATGTCGCCCGCGGCTCGCCCAGTGACCGGGTCCGGTCAGCCGGCGAACGTGCCGGTGGTCTCGGCCTTCCAGGCACCGCCCCTGACCTTGTAGACGGTGAGCTGCTTGTTGGTGGCGTCGCCGTACTCGTCGAAGGAGACCTTGCCCATGACCCCCTCAAAGGAGACCTTCTGCAGGGCCTCGGTGACCTTGGCGCGGGCATCGGAGGGCAGCTTTCCGTCCTTGGCCACGGCCTTCACCGCCTGGATGATCGCCCAGGCGGAGTCGTAGGAGAAGCCGCCGTAGGCTCCGTACGCCTCCTTGTACCCGGCCGCCTTGTAGTCCGCGATGAACTTCTTCGCGGAGGGCAGGCCCTCGACGGGCGCACCGACCGAGGTGGCCAGGTCGCCGTTGCCGCGCGGGCCGGTGAGCTTGAGGTACTCGTCGCTGTAGATCGCGTCGCCGCCGATGAGCGGGATCGCGGCGCCCGCCTTCTTGACCTGTGCGCTGAGCGGGCCGGCCGCCGGGTACTCACCGCCGTAGTAGACGACGTCCGCACCCGAGTTCTTGATCTTGGTGGCGATGACCGAGAAGTCCTTGGCGTCGGGGTTGACGTGGTCGTTGCCGACCACCGTGCCGCCGAGCTTCTTGAAGTGGGCGGAGAAGGTCGCGGCCAGGCCGGCGCCGTAGGTCTTCTTGTCGTCGACGACGAAGACCTTCTTCTTCTTGGCGGTGTTGTACAGGTACTCGGCGGCGTACGGCCCCTGGATGGCGTCCGTGGTCGCGGTGCGGAAGTACGTCTTGAACGGCCGGACCTTCTCCCCCGTGTCCCACTTGTCACCCTGGGTGAGGGCGGGGTTGGTGTTCACCGAGACCTCGGACACCTGGGCGGTGTCGAAGACCTTCTGCATGGACTGGGCCACGGAGGAGTTCAGCGGGCCGACGACGCCGAGCACGCTCTTGTCGGCGACGAGCTTGGTGGCGTTCTGCTGGCCTGAAGACGGCTGGGCCTGGTCGTCGAGCGCCACGACCTTGAAGGTGACGCCCGGCACCTCCTTGCTCTTGTTGGCCTGGTTGACGGCGAGGTCGACCGAGTTCTTCATGCCGATGCCGAGAGCCGACAGGTCTCCGGTCAGAGGGGCATCGAAACCGATGGTGACGACCGTGGAACCGCCGGAGGTGTCGTCGGCTGATCCTGCGTCACGGGAACCGCACGCCGTGAGCGAGAGTGCTCCAGCGGCGAACGCGGCGGTGACAGCTATGAGAGAACGCTTGCGCACGATCGGTCCTTTCCCTTCGAGGCGCATGCCGCATTGCCGGGGTCCTCCGGCGCAGCGGCTGGCGTGACCTTAGATGCCGTCCGCCGAAACCAGCAGAAGGGACGGACCGATGTGATTCTCTTGTTATGGGCTGGTCAGGCGGAGGGCTCCGCTACCCGAGCCCGACGACGGTCGCAGCACGGTACTGGAGCAGGGCGACCGGGGTGTCGATGGCGGCCTGGCGATGACTGTGGCGCCGCGGCGGTCGGCGCGGCTGCCGCCCGGCCAAAGTCCCCACCGTGGGCTGCCCCGCATCGACGGCCTGTTCACGCACGCCCCGGCCGAAGCATGGCAGAGGATCTCGCGCGGCGACGGCGCGAAAGGCCCTCGCGCCTACCAATGGGCAGCAGTCCGGCTGTCGGCCGTCGCCGAGTTCGACTGTCAGGGCGAGGTCCCCCACCGCATGCGGCGGGCACTGGCCGGCCCGGTGCAGCAGCAGGCCCGACGAGATCGCCTACGGGCTGGCGCCGGTGTAGGTCAGCACGTCGTGGTCGGAGAGGGGGGGAGGCTGGCTCCTTTGGCGGGTATGGGGACTAACTCCACGAGATCGGTGGTCAGTTCCTGCTGGTCCGGCCGTCCTTGTACACGGTGAAGTAGTCGGAACGACCCAGGTCGAGTCTGAACACCGTGCCGTACCGGCTGCGGATGGCAGCGACCGTGCCGGATTCCGGTTCCCTCAGACACCGGATCACAGGCGGGTCGCTCGCCCGGCACTTGTCCGGTTCCGTGACCATCAGGTAAGAGCGGTTCCGGTCGCGTACGGGGTCCCAGGACAGGGTGTGGGAGGCGCTGGATAGCTGGGGTACTTCTGCCTCCTGTCTTTCACGCTGCCGGTAGTAGTGGATGGTCTGCCCGTCAGAGCTGTGGTTGAAGGGGATGCCGGATCCGGTCCGGTCGCCTGCGGTGAGGATGCCGTCGAGGGCGGAGACGAAGTGTTTCCGGTCGGCACCGTAGTAGGCGGTCACCGACAGAGAGCATTTGATCTTGTACTGGTCGTGGCCGTTGGAATCGATCCACTGCCTTGCTGTCCCGCCGAAGCATTCATCGCGCACGACGACCAGGCCGAGGGTGAGCGGGGTCCGCTCGGCGTATGCCCGCACGACGTCCCGGAGAAGTTTCTCCTCTGCCTGCCGGGCCTTGGCTGCCCCGCTGCTCCCGGCAAGCTTGCGAACGGTCTTCGGGCTTGTGGCTCGGTCCTGGGGCGAGCAAGCCGAGGCCGCCAGTACCAGGACGGCGAAGAATGAGCCCCAGATCGTCCTGGTTCGTGGATGACGCCGCACTACTGGTGCTCCTTCCACCACGTCCGGTCAATACCACTGTCCGCCCTCCGGGCTGGGGAGTACATGAGTATCCGTACTCAGAAGACTCGGTGAGCTCGGGGGAGCTGGTCGTCGCCGCCCCGGCGGTGACGTGTCGTGCGTCGTGCAGATGTCATGCCCGTGGGTGGCCGCCAGGCCGCGAATTTGCCGAACTCGTTTCCCATTCCCGGGGGCACCCACCAGAATCCGGGGCATGACTTCCAAGATCCGGCACGTGACGATCGACTGCGCCGACGCCTACGCCCTCGGCAGCTTCTGGGCCCAGGCCCTGGGCCAGACCCTGCACGAGGACGACAACCCGGGGGATCCGGAGGCTCTGATCGAGGCCGCCGGCCTCCTCTTCGTGACCGTGCCGGAACCCAAGACCGTCAAGAATCGCGTCCACTTGGACCTCCAGCCGCAGGACCGCACCCGTGACGAGGAGGTCGAGCGGCTGCTCGCCCTCGGTGCCACCCTGGTCGACGACCACCGCAAGCCCGACGGCACCGGCTGGGCGCTCCTCGCCGACCCCGAGGGCAACGAGTTCTGCGTGGAGCGCAGCGAGGCCGAGCGCGGGGCGTAGGACTTGGGGTGGCGGGGCGGAGGACCTGGACGTCGGCCGGTGTGCACAGTTCGGCCGGGGCCGAAACGTTCCGCCCCTAGCGTGGGCGTATGACCGCAGAGACCGCAGCGCCTGCCGTGACATCCTTCGCCGGACTCCACCACCGCCCCGGCGAGCCCCTGCTCCTGCCCAACGCCTGGGACCACGCCTCGGCCGCCGTCCTCGCGGCCCGCGGGTTCTCCGCGATCGGCACGACCAGTCTCGCCGTGGCGGCGGCCGTCGGACTGCCCGACGGCCAGGCCGCGACGCGAGAACAGACCCTGCGCCTCGCCCTCACCCTCGGCTCGGAGCCCTATCTGCTCTCCGTCGACGCCGAGGACGGATTCTCCGACGATCCCGGCGAAGTCGCCGAGCTGGCAAACCAGTTGTGGGCCGTCGGAGCCGTCGGCATCAACCTGGAGGACGGGCTCGGGCCGACCGCCCGGCACGCCGCGAAGATCGCCGCGGTGAAGGCCGCCGTGCCCGGCCTGTTCGTCAACGCCCGCACGGACACGTACTGGCTGGGCGATGGCGACGGCGACGGCAACGGGGTCGAGACGGACACCTTGCGCCGCCTCGACGCGTACCAACAGGCGGGCGCCGACGGGGTGTTCGTGCCCGGTCTGACCGACCCGGGCCGGATCGCGGACGTCGTCCGCCGCGTCGACGCCCCGCTCAACGTTCTCTACTCGCCCGCCGGACCCACCGTGCCCCAGCTCGCCGACCTCGGCGTTCGCCGCGTCAGCCTCGGCTCGCTGCTCTACCGGCGGGCGCTGGGCGCCGCCCTGGATGCGGTGGCCGACATCGCGTCCGGGCGCGTACCGGGCGGTACGACACCGTCCTACGACGAGGTGCGCGCACTGGAGAGGAGTATGTCGGCGAGGGCGTCGGCGAACTCCACGGGGTGATCCAGGGTGCCGAGATGCCCGCCCGGGAACTCCACCAAGCGGCTGCCGAGTCGGGTGGCAAGCAACTCTGCCGTATCGCTGAGGAGTTGGCCGCGCGAGTCGGCGCCGACTCCGAGGGTGAGGCGGTGTTCCGGGGTGGTGGGGGAGGGGACGTAGGTGCTGAACGGGCGTAGGACGTGGGTGAGGAAGACGCCCATCGGGGTTGCGTCAGCACCCTCGGCGGGCAACCGTCCGGGACCTTCCAGCGCGCCGATCAGCTCCTCCCGCCGCTCCCGGCCGTCCGGCAGCACCGTCACACACGGCGGCTCGTGCGCCACCACGTGCGCCAGGCGCCGCGGGTGCCGGGCGAGCAGGTCGAGGACGGCGATGCCGCCGGAGCTGGTCCCGAACACGTAGGCCTGCTCGTCCGGGGGCAGGACTGCCTCCAGCACCCGGTGCGCCCCCTCGCTCCAGTCCGCCGGGCGCTGGTCCGGGACCGGCAGGCCGAGGCGGCCGTGGGCGAGGCCCAGCGGGTCGTACGTCACCACGGTGAAGCGCTGCGCCAGCCGATCGGTGAGCGGGCCGAGCCCCATGGGGTGCCCGGCACCGCCCGGCACGACCAGGAGGACGGGACCGCTGCCCGTGACGTCGTAGGACAGGGGCCAAGTCATCGTTCCTCTTCTCCGTTCCTCTTCTCCCGGGGCCAGTGCGTGAGGGCGAGGTGCAGGGCATCGACCGCCTTGTCCCAGGAGGCCTGGACGTCCCGGGCCGCGCCGAAGCCGCCCGCGGACTCCAGGGCGCAGTAGCCGTGGAAGGTGCTGCGCAGCAGACGTACCGCGTCCGTCAGATCCGGCTCGTCCAGGCCGTAGGCGCGGAGCATGCCGTAGGTGATCTCGGCCGTGCGGCGCATCGCGGGGGAGTCGGCGATCAGGGCCTGGTCGATGCGGATCTGGGTGGCCGCGTACCGGCCCGGGTGGTCGAGCGCGTACGCCCGGTACGCGCCCGCGAACGCGGCCAAGGCGTCCTTCCCGGCCCGGCCCGCCACGGCCACCGCGATCCGGTCGATCAGCTCGCCGCCCGCGTGCAGGGCGAGACGGGTGCGCAGGTCGTTCAGGTTGCGGACGTGCGAGTACAGACTCGCGTCCTTCACCCCGAAGTGCCGGGCCAGCGCGGACAGGCTGACACTCTCGAAGCCCACCTCGTCGGCGAGGTCGGCGGCGGCCGCGACCAGCCGGTCGACGGTGAGTCCCGCACGGGCCATCGGACACCTCCTCCTTGGTCACCTAGGGAGAATCCTAGGGTATCTAGGTTCAGGGTGTCACTCAGGCGCTGCAGCGCCTGCCGGTGGCGGCGGCCAACTGCACGTCCTCCGCCCTCACGCGCAGCGCATGGCGGGACGTGTCCTCGCCTCGGGCCGGGTCCGGGTCCCAGAGCCAGACGGTGTCACCGCTCGCCTGGAAGACGAGAACCGGGTGGGTCGTCGGTACCGGACCGTTGATGACGGGAATCCTCGGATTGAGCGGCTCGACGCAGACGAGTTCGCCCCGGATGCCGAAGTACGCGGCCGGGTAGCGCTTCCCGGCGGTGGCGTCCGCGATCGCTCTGTCGGCGGCCTGGTCCACACCGGTCAGCGCCTCGATCGCCACGGACAGGACCGCGACCAGCACCATCAACGGCAGGACCCATCGGACGAGCCCGCTCCTCCCCGTCTGGAGGTTGAAGTGACGGGCCCAGCCGCCCATCGCGACCAGCACCAGCGAACACGCCACGGCCAGCCCGAGCGGCCGCAGCGCCACGGCGTACTGCCAGTAGAAGGCCACATGCACCGAGTCGGCCGGGATCCCGAAGCGCTCCTCCAGGTACAGGGAGTGCAGATACGACCCGGCCCACGGCAGCACGAACGGCAACGGGGCCGCGAGTACGGGCAGGAACCACTGCATGTTGCGGCTGAACCAGGACTCGCTCAGGGCGTACCACAGGCCGAAGACCGTGAAGCCGATGAGCAGCGTGAGGAGGAACCCGGCGAACTGTCTGGACAGTCCCGCCGGCTGCGAGTCCCCCCAGATGAACCCGATGGCGGTCAGGCTCCAGACCAGGGCCACGCCGATCCCGAGCCGGACGAGCCACGGCCGGGGCTCGTTGGCGGACACCCACGTGCCCACCGGCCAGCACATACCGAGCGGCCAGGCCAGCGCCAGGAACCGCCAGGGTGTGGCCGACGCCCCAAGGACGATGCCGCACGCGAGACTGACGAGTACGACCACACCGATGACGGCGAACTGCAGCGCCTTACGGTGTCGATCCGTCGATCCGTCGCGGGGCCGGGGACCGATCGCCCGACGGATGTCGTGCGCATCGGGGTCGAACGGTGCGCCGCCGAGATTGCGCCCGCTCAACTCGGCCAGTGCGCGGTCGCGTTGCTCTTCGGTGTACTCGCCGCGCAGATGCAGCGTATGGCGTACGTCCCACCCGCCGACGGCTATCCAGTGCTCGGCGAGCCACCGCAGAGCGGGGCTCGCGCCGTCCGGCACCTTGTGATGGACGTGGTACGTCGTGTTCGGCTCGGCGGGCTTGGGACGTACGAGCTTGGCCTCGCGTACCCAGACGTCCAGCTTCCGCCGGGCGGCGAGTGTCGTCACCTGCTCGCAGGCCATCGACCTGGCGGTCAGGCGGGAGCCCCGGAGCGGGACTTCGACGATCAGCGCGGAGTATCCGTCGTCCGCGCTGACCGCGTCGCCGTCCCGCGCCGGGCGTACCCGCCAGCCCTGAGCGGCGAACACGCTTTCCGCCAGCTCCAGTTCGTCACGGTCGTCGCGTACTTCGACGACCAGACGCACCCGACGGTTGAAGGGTTCCGGCCTCACCCGCGGTCGCGGGCGGCGAACGCCACGAACTCCGTCCAGGTGGCCGGGGTGAGGGCGAGCTGGGGGCCGGTGGTGTTCTTGGAGTCGCGGACGTGGATGGTGGTGGGGGCGGCGGCCACTTCGATGCAGTCACCAGAGCTGTCGCCGCTGTAGCTGCTCTTGAACCAGGTAAGTTCCGTGGTGCTCATAGCGCTCCTCGCATCCGCTCCAACAGGCTCCGGGTGTCCTGCGGGGGCAGAGCCTGTGAGCGAAGTTTCGCATACCGCATGTGGAGCACACTGATCGTGTTCGGCTTGACGATGAACTGGCCGTTTTCCTGCCCCTCGG
Source organism: Streptomyces sp. NPDC001450 (assembly GCF_053597295.1). Taxonomy (NCBI): domain Bacteria; kingdom Bacillati; phylum Actinomycetota; class Actinomycetes; order Kitasatosporales; family Streptomycetaceae; genus Streptomyces; species Streptomyces sp. NPDC001450. The sequence goes on along the minus strand of NZ_JBSFHY010000020.1, from coordinate 70,356 downwards.
AGTAGGCGAACCACTCGTTCTCGGCGGACTCCAGCAGTTGGACGGGGCCGTTCAGGCCGGCGTGGAACCCGCGGGACATCGGCATCACCTGGAACTCCACGTTGCGCGGTTCTGTCGCCTCCAGGATGTGCTCGATCTGCTCGCGCATGACGTCCGCCCCGCCGGTGAGCCGCTGGAGCACATGCTCTTCGACGATGAAGCTGAACAACGTGTTGGGGCGGTCCTTGAGCAGCGACTGACGCTCCAGTCGGGCCGACACCTGGGCCTCGATCTCCGAGTCGCTGAACATCGGGATTCGCTCATTGAACAGCGTCCGCGCGTATGCCTCTGTCTGCATCAGCCCCGGAACAAACCGGTTCTCCCACGTGTACAGACTGATCCCCTGCTCCTCCAGCTCCGCCCACTGCCGGAACCACGAAGCCAGCCCCTTCTCCCTCGTCGCATGCTTGTACACCCCCTTCAACACGCCGAACGCGTCCAGGACTTCCTCCGCCCGCTCCACGAACACCCGGGGCGGAAACCTCCTCCCCTGCTCGATCGAGGCGACGGTCCCCGGCTGGTACCGGACCAGCGGCGCGTACTGCTCCTGCGTGTAACCCGCCCGCCTGCGAAAGGCCTTGTGTGCCGCGCCGAACGCCTTCAGGCTGTCGGACGGTTCGGGCTCGTCGGTGGTCTGCTCGATGCTGATGGTGCTGTCGGTCATGTCGACCAAGGGTCACGGACCGTCACGGCCACTGTCCAGAGCGTGAACTCGTACAGCGTGGAGCGTACGAGTTCTGTCGCTGGTCGACTCCCGTGTCCGACGGGACGGTTGGGGCATGCAACGTACGTTCACCCAGCTCTTCAGCGCGACACCGCACGGCGCCCGGCAGGCGCGGCTGCTGGTCGCCAACCGGATGAATGTGTGGGGGTTCGCACGCGGGAGCGAGGTGAGTGACACCGTCATCCTCGTCGCCGCCGAACTCGCCGCGAACGCCGTACGACACGGACGGGTCCGAGGGCGCGGCTTCCGGGTACGGCTGCTGCTGGAGGGGGACGTCGTGCGTGTGGAGGTGCTGGACGCGCGCGTGGAACGGCTCCCCGTGCGGGCGCAGGGGGAGCCGGACGAGGGTGGGCGCGGGCTGCTGATGGTCGAGGCGCTGGCGGAGAAGTGGGGTGTGGAACTCCGCCCGGACGGGGTGTACAAGACGGTCTGGGCGGACGTCCCACTCAGCTGATCGGTGCGTACAACACCCCCAGCTTGTCGATCTCGTCGCCGGAGCGGCCGGTGAAGCCGACGATCTGCCAGCCGGCCGGCGCGGTGAAGGTGACGGTGTCCGTGGTCGCCGTACCGGCGGACAGGGAGCGTCCCTTGTCGGTGCCGAAGGCGGCCGAGAAGATCCGGGTACGGCCGTCCTTCTGGCCCTCCGTCAGCTTCACCGAGGTGAGGTGCTCGCCGGAGGCCAGGGTCAGGGAGGTCGCCGTACCACCGGTGCCGCCGTGGGCGAGGGTCGTGCCGCCGTCGTGGGTGAGGGAGACCGCGTCCAGGCGGGCGTCGCCGCGCAGGGTGAGGGTGCGGGGCGAGAGAGACGGGGGCAGGTCGTCGGCGTCGCTGAAGGCCGTGCCGTGCGGGCCGCCGAAGAAGTCGCTCGCGCGGAGCCTGGTGTTGAGGGTGTACGAGAAGTCGACGGTGTGCGGGAAGTGGTCGGAAAGGTTCCCGCCGCCGGAGTCCAGGAACTTGGCCCACTCGTCGTTGTAGCGGGTCGCGTTCAGGGAGACCAGGTCGCTGCTCCGGTAGAGGACCTTGTCGACCACCTCGCAGTCGTTGGGCGGAGCCGACGTCGGGCACAGCAGCGGGTCGGCGCCCTGCGTGGGAGCCGTACCGCCCTTCATCAGCCGCACCCACGCGTCGGTCAGGCCGTTGTCGTCGACGAGCGTGCGGATGTTGTCGCCGGCGCGGGTGTAGCGGGTGTTGGTGTCGCCCATGACGATCACCGCGTTGCCGGCCGAGTTGGCCTTGATGAACGCCGACACCTGGGCGATGTTGGCACGGCGGGCGGCGAGGGCGTCGTCGGTGTCGTCGGCGTTGGGGTGCAGGTTGTACAGGTCGACGAAGACGCCCTCGGCCAGGCGCACCCGGGCCAGGGTGAAGCCCTTCGGGGTCAGGCAGTTGGTGCCGGTGCAGTCGTTCCACTTGACCCGCTCGAAGTCCTCGAAGGGGTACTTCGAGAGGGTGTTGAGACCGTCGCCGATGCCGGCGCCGCCGCTGGTGGCCGTGCGGTACGGGTGGTTGTCGCCCGCGTACAGCGCCGCGTGGTAGTTGAAGTCCTCCTGGACGTTCACGATGTCGTAGCCCGCCAACCGCGGTGAGATCAGCGGGGTGTTGGTGGCCGGATGGCTGGAGCTGAGGCCCTCCGGGAGGCCGGCCACGTTGTACGTGAGCACGTTGAACGTGCCGGAGGCCGCGGCCTGGGCGGTGCCGGTGGAGGCGGTGAGTCCGGCGAGGGTCAGGGCGCCCGCCGCGAGGGCGGTGAGGAGTCTTCTCATGGGTCGCATGGGGACCATGTTCATGCCAACGTGGGGATTTTGAAGGATAGTTGAGAAAACTGTTCAACATTATCCGTTCACCCCCGTGTAGTGCCCGAGGCCCCACCGCCACAGCAGCCGGGAGAGCAGGTACGCGACCAGCCCCAGCAGCGGCGAGGCCGCCGCCAGCCAGTACGGTGCGCCGGTCGTGTGGCCGTGGCCCGTCAGGACCGCGGCCGGGAAGTAGGCGACGAACGCGAGCGGAAGGCCGTACGTGAGGAAGCCGCCCACCGCCTTCGGCAGCACGTTCAGCGGGTAGCTGCCGAACGTGCCGAGCAGCTCCTCCAGCCGGCGGCCCCAGTAGTCCGCGGCCGGGAAGCGCAGCGAGGCGGAGGCTACCGCGGTGAACAGGGCCGCCTCCAGGCACGACCGCGGCCGGCCGGGCGGACAGCCGCCGGCCGGCCACGGTCGCGTCAGGACCCTGACGGTCAACTGGTCTGCGAGGAGGGAGTCTCGGAGAGGACGAACGAGAACTCCGCGGGCTCGGCACGCAGGTAGTACTGGGGCAGCGGGCCGGGGCCGCAGGACTGGGAGCCGAGGCCGTGCTGGCCGTGGTCGAGGTTGACCCACACGCCCGCGGCGGAGCCGCTGTCGGACGCAGTGCCCGGGGTGAGGTCGGTGCGGTGGGCCGCCGCGTCCAGTTGCTCGGTGGTCCAGCGGCGGGCGGTGAAGAAGAACTCCGGGTCGCCCTCGACGCGCAGGCCGCCGATCTCCGCCCAGCGGACGTCGGCCCGGGCGCCGTTCTCCTGCGGACGGACGTACGGCGTCTGCAGGTCGTCCACGCTCGACTCCCAGCGGCCGACCGCGGACGCCGTCCTGCTGTCCGGATACGCCTCACCGGGGCCGCCGCCGTACCACCGCACACGGTCGGCCGCGGACAGTCCGAAGCGGATGCCGAGCCGTGGCAGCGGCACGGTCCAGTCGCCCTCCGGTGTCACGGACACGGTCAGCCGCAGACGATTTCCGTCCGACGTCCAGCGGTACACCGTCGACAGCCCGACCTCCCGGGCCGCGGGCGCCACCCGGGTGCGGACCGTCAGCGCGTCGTCGCCCAGTTCCACCGCGTCGAGGCGGTGCCGCATCCGGTGCAGGCCGAGCTTGCGCCACAGCAGGCCGTGGCGGATGTCCGTCTGCCAGGCCGCGCCGTCGTCGTTGTCGGTCGTCGCCCGCCACACGTCCAGGCGCAGCCCGGTGACATCCACCCCGCCGACCGTCCTGAGCGCGCCGGTGCGGGCGTCGAAGGAGGCCGGGCCGAGGGTGATCAGGCCGTCGCCGAGCACCGGACCGTCGGTCGCCGCGACCGACGGCGCCTGGCGCGCGGACACGGCCAACTGGCCCCAGGCGACGACATGGTCCCGCGGCGCCCAGGGGGTGTCGGCGGCGAGCACCGCCCGCACCGTCCAGTGGGCCTCGCCCGCCGCGGCGGCGGCCGGCGGCTCGGGCAGCTTCACCTCGGCCGACTCGCCGGGCGCCAGCGCGGGCACCGGCAGGGCGCCGGAGCCGACCGTCTCGCCCTCCACCTGGTACGACCACGTGAACGCCAGCGCGGACAGGTCGGCGAAGTCGTACGTGTTGGTGACGCGGACGGCGTCGCCGCCGGCGTCGCCCTCGATGACGACCGGTTCGATCACCTTCTTGAACTCGACCAGGCCGGGGGAGGGCTGCCGGTCCGGGAAGAGCAGGCCGTCGCAGACGAAGTTGCCGTCGTGCAGTTCCTCGCCGAAGTCGCCGCCGTACGCGTAGCCGTACCGCTCGTCCTTGATGCCGTGGTCGATCCACTCCCAGACGAAGCCGCCCTGGAGCCGGTCGTACGACTCGAAGAGCCGTTGGTAGTCGGCGAGTCCGCCGGGGCCGTTGCCCATGGCGTGCGCGTACTCGCAGAGGATGAAGGGGAGTTCGCGGCGCCTGTGGGTGCCACCGTCCAGACCGCGGCCGATCCGTTCGACCTCGGCGTGGTCGGCGTACATCCGCGAGTACATGTCCGTGTCACGGCAGTTGAGATCGCCCTCGTAGTGCACGAGGCGCGAGGAGTCACGGCCGCGGATCCACTCGGCCATGGCGGTCAGGCCGCGGCCGGTGCCGGCCTCGTTGCCGAGGGACCAGATGACGACCGAGGGGTGGTTCTTGTCCCGCTCGACCATGCGGGCGGCGCGGTCGAGCAGGGCCGGGGTCCAGTGGTCGTCGTCGACGGGGTTGTCCCGCCAGGCCTGCTCGGTGAAGCCGTGGGTCTCCAGGTCGCACTCGTCGATCACCCACAGGCCGTACTCGTCGCACAGGTCGAGGAAGGCGGGGTGCGGCGGGTAGTGGGAGGTGCGGACGGCGTTGATGTTGTGCCGCTTCATCAGCAGCACGTCCTCCCGCATGGTCTCCAGGTCGAGCGCGCGCCCCTTCTCCGGGTGCCACTCGTGCCGGTTGACGCCCTTGAAGAGCACCGCCCTGCCGTTGACCTTGATCAGGCCGTCCGACAGTTCCACCGTGCGGAAGCCGATGCGCAGCGGCACCCGCTCGCCCTCGGTGGCCAGCACGCCGTCGTAGAGCCTCGGGCGCTCCGCCGTCCACGGTTCGACCGGCACCGTCACCGGCTCGCCGGTCGCGGTGTCGATGCCGAGGCCGGGGACGGTCACCCGGCCGTCCACGTCGGAGTCGACGCGCAGCGTGCCGGTGCCGGTCACGTGGTCGTAGGAGGCGTGCACGAAGAAGTCGAGGGCGCTGCCGGACGGGCGGTGCAGCAGCGTGACGTCACGGAAGATGCCGGGCAGCCACCACTGGTCCTGGTCCTCCAGGTACGAGCCCGCCGACCACTGGTGGACGCGGACCGCCAGAACGTTGCCCTCGGTCTTCAGCAGATGGCCGACCGCGAACTCGTGCGGCAGCCGGGAGCCCTTGAACTCGCCGATGTCCGTGCCGTTGAGCCAGACCCGGGCGCAGGACTCCACACCGTCGAATCGCAGCACGGCTCCGCCGTCGGCCGGCCAGTGGGCCGGCAGGTCGAAGACGCGCAGGTGGTCGCCGGTCGGGTTCTCGGTCGGGACGCGGGGCGGGTCGACCGGGAACGGGTAGAGATGGTTGGTGTAGATGGGGGAGCCGTGTCCCTGGAGGACCCAGTGGCCGGGGACCGACACCTCCGCCCAGCCATCGGCGTCGTACCCCTCCTGCGCGAAGGAGTCGTCCTCGGCGTCGGCCGTGTCCGACAGCCGGAAGCGCCAGCTGCCGTTCAGCGAGAGGGACGTGGCGTCCGAGGACGCGTACCAGGCCCGGGGCGGCAGCGCCCCGGATCCCGGCGAGACGTCCTCGACGTAGTCGGTGGTGGTGCGGAGGGACATCGGTCTCCTAGCTCAGCCCTTGATGCCGGTCTGCGCGATTCCCTGGACCAGCCAGCGCTGGAGGAAGAGGAAGACGAACAGCAGGGGCAGGATGGAAATGGCGGTCGCCATGAAGATCAGGTGGTAGTTGACGGTCTGGTTGGTCATGTACGACGACAGCGCGACCTGGACCGTCCAGGCGCTCGGGTCCTGGCCGATGACCAGCGGCCACAGGAAGGAGTTCCAGCCGTTGATGAAGGTGATCGTGGCGATCGCCGCGAAGAAGTTCAGCGAGTTCGGCACCACGACACGCCAGTACGCTCCCCAGTAGCCGAGTCCGTCCACGCGCGCCGCCTCCTCCAGCTCCTTCGGGAACCCGAGGAAGTACTGCCGGAACAGGAAGCAGGTGAAACCGCTGAAGAGGCCCGGGACGATGAGGCCGCGGTAGCTGTCGACCCAGCCGAGGGACGAAACGAGGACGAAGCTGGGGACGAAGGTGACGGCCGTGGGGACCATCAGGGTCACCAGGACGCCGTAGAAGATCTTGTTGGCGTGCCGGTAGGGGATGCGGGCCAGGGCGTAGCCCGCCAGGGAGCACACGAGCAGCGTGCCGACCGTGTGCAGGATGCCGACGACCAGCGAGTTCCACATCGACTGGCCGAAGTCGACCGTGGGGTCGTCGAACGGCTCGGTGATGTTGCCCCATTGGAGGTGGGTGGGGAAGAACTTCCAGTTCTCGCCGGTGATCTCGGGGTCCGTGGAGAGGGCGTTGCGGACCAGCAGGTAGAAGGGGATGAGGAACAGCAGGGCGGCGACGCTGGTGGCGATGTACAGGCCGGTGGAGCTCATCACGCCGCCGCGCCTTACGCGTTTGCGGGTCTCGGGCACGGTGGTGGTCACCTGGACTCGTCACCCCTTCCGAATCCCATGATCTTGCCCTGGAACAGGGTGACGACGCAGATCAGCACGGTCAGCACCATGGCGCCGGCGCTGCCCTTGCCGTAGTTCTGGTCCTGGCCGAGGGCGGTGTAGTACAGGTCGACGAGCGGCGGGCGGCCCCAGGTCGTCTTGGACAGCAGGTTGAAGAACTCGTCGAAGGCCTGGTAGGCGGCGACGAGCAGCAGCAGGACCACGGCCGTGGAGGTGGCCCGCAGCTGCGGCAGCGTGATGTACCGGAAGGTCTGCCAGCCGGGTTTGGCGCCGTCGATGGCGGCGGCCTCGTACAGCTCCTGCGGGATGTTCTGCAGCGCGGCCAGGAACAGGATCATGTAGAAGCCGGACTGCAGCCACAGCCGGGCGGTGACGATGACCAGCCAGTACCAGGGCGGGTCCGGGTTGGCGAGCCAGGCGACGTTTTCGATGCCGAACCAGCCGATGACGGTGTTCGCCAGGCCGAAGCGCACGCCGTTGAAGAGGGACATCTTCCAGATCAGGGAGGCCGCGACATAGCTGCACGCGGTCGGCAGGAAGAACACCGACCGGTAGAACGCCCGCATGAACTTCAGGCGGTTCACCAGCAGGGCGAGGCCCAGGGAGACCGCCCAGGTGGTGGGCACGATGAAGGCGGCGAAGACGGTGAAGGTGACCAGCGAGCCGGTGAACTGGCTGTCCGAGAAGATGTCCCGGTAGTTGTCCAGGCCGACGAAGTCGCTGGGCGTGACGGTGAAGCGGGCCTCGAAGAAGCTGAGGTAGGCGCTCCAGACGATGGGGATGTAGACGAAGAGGATCAGCCCGACCAGGAACGGGCTGGTGAAGAGCCAGAAGTTGAAGGTGCGGCTGCCGCGCAGCCCCCGCCGCGGCCGGGTCCTGGTGACCTCGGCCGGGGCGGGGCTCGCGAGACCGCGCGTGGTGGTCGTCGACATGTCGTGATCCGTCCGGCGGCCTATCCGAACAGCTTCTTCAGCTCGGCGTTCACCGTCTTGTCGCACTTGTCGAGCGCGGCCTGAGGGTCACCGCCCTTGCGGACGCAGTCGGCGAAGACGTTCTCCGTGGCGGTGATCATCGCCTGGGTCCAGCCGATGTTGTCGAAGTGCCCGTACTCGTCGAACAGCTTCACGCCCTCGGCCGGCAGGCCCGACTTCAGCTTGCTCGCCGACTGCGCGATGGAGGTGCGCGGCGGGATGTGGAAGCCGTACGAGGTCGCCCAGTCCTCCTGGTACTTCTTCTGGTCGATCCACAGCCACTTCACGTACTCCTTGGCCGCCTCGACGTTCTTGCCCTTGGCGTTGACGAACATCGACCAGCCGCCGTTGTAGACGGACGGCTTGCCCGCGTCGGTGACCTTCGGGAACGGCATGATGCCGAGGTCGTCGCCGAGGGTCTGCTGGAACTGCGGCATGGCCCACATGCCACAGAACTGGATCGCGCACAGCCCCTGGTTGAGCGCGGACGGGTCCCAGAAGTCGGCCGGGGCGTCGAGCAGGAGGTTGCCGCTGGTGAAGAGCCCCCGCATCTTCTTCAGACCCTCGACCACGCCGTCCGTGTGGTAGGCGATCCGGTTCTTGTCGTCGAGGGTGTCCGCGCCGGCCGACCAGATCAGCGGGTTGATCACCGCGTGCAGGTCGTTGCCGAGGAAGAGGCCCTTGACCTTGCTCGTGGTGAGCTTGGCAGCCGCCTCGATCAGCTCGTCCAGGGTGGTGGGTGGCTGGATGCCCGCCTTCTCCAGCAGGGACTTGCGGTAGAAGAAGAACTGCGGGTCGTCGATCATCCGGACGCCGTAGATCTTGCCGTCGACGGTGTGCGACTTGATGTCGGCCTGGTTGAAGTCGTCCTTGACCGGATCGATGATGTCGGTCAGGTCCGCCACCTGCCCGCTCTTGACGAGCTGGATCTGCGGGTGGAACTCGAACAGGTCCGGTGCCTGGTCGGTGAGCAGCGACGCGAACAGCTTGCTCTCGAAGTTCGAGCCGGTGATCCACTGCGTGGTCACGTCGGCCTTCGAGTAGGCCTTCGCATAGCGCCTGATGGCCTGCTCGGTGCCCGCCTCGCCGTACGCGTGGAAGTACTGGACGAGGTTCTTGCCCGAACCGGAGCTGCCGCCGCGGCCGTTGTTGCCGCCGCACGCGGCGAGCGTGCCGGCGGCGGCCAGGCCCGCTGCGGCCCGGAATATCGATCGGCGGTCCCAGTTGCTGCTCATTGCCGACATGCTGACGTCCTTGTCTGTCGAGTGCTGCTGCGGCTCTACGCCTGTGAGCCAGTTGGCTCAATTGCGTTGCGGTGCCGGGACGTTAATCTTCGGCTAAGGCTTCGGCAAGGGGTTGGACGAAGTCTGTTCGAAGCGTTGTGCCCGGTTCGGAATGCCGAACGGAGCTGTGGGGGGCGGGAGATGAGGGCCGCCGGGTCAGGGGTGTGGCCGGCGGCCCCCGGTCATGGGGGCGGCGCGCACTACTGCCTGGTCCAGGCCTCGTTGGTGCCGCCGGTGCAGCTGTAGAGGATCACCTTGCTGCCGTCGGCGGTCGCCTGCCCGCTGACGTCCAGGCACCTGCCCGAGGCCTCGTTGACGATCTGCCCGTTGGAGTTCAGCAGCCAGCGCTGTGTGCCGTCACCGGTAGCGGCGTTCGCGGTCAGCCCCGAACTTCCCGCCGTCAGATAGCCGCCCGCACCCTTGAGCGTGCCGTCGGCGTCGTACGACCAGGACTGTCCGGCCGCGCCCGTGCAGGTGGCGAGCGCCGCACCCGAGGCGTCGGCGGTCAGGCACTTGCCCGACTGCTTGCCCACCAGCGCTCCGGTCAGCGCCGAACTGCCGTGATCCCGCTGGTCGAAGACGTACGTCGTGATCGAGCGGGCCGCGAGCGTCGCCGTGGCCGTACCGCCGCGGACGGCCGGCCTCGCGACCTTCGCCCAGCTCTCGTCGGCCGAGGTGCGCACGGCCTGCGTGGCCCGCACCGGCGTCGCGCTGTTGAAGTGCAGGTCCAGCGGGGTGTCGGTGGTGTTGTGGTTGTTCACCACGACCACCCACCGTCCGTCCCGGTCGTAGGCCGACACCTCCACGCCGTCCGGCGCCCCGGTCACGTTGTGCGCGACCGAGCCCGGCTTCACGAACTTGCTGTACTGGCCCAGCGCGTAGTAGCGCTTGGTGAAGTACAGGGTCTGGTTGCCGTTCGTGGCGTAGTTCGGGTCGTAGTAGATCAGGCCGTCGTTCCAGCCGTCGTCGTTCTTCGCCAGCGGGTCGCTGCCGATCATCTCCGACAGCGCCACCCACCACTGGAACGCCGAGTCATGGGCGGTCGCGAAGTCCTTGTAGATGATCCGCGACAGGTTCAGCCCGCCGTCGATCGTCGGGTCGTACTCCTGAGCCCAGCCCGTGCCGCCCTTGCCGAAGCAGCAGATCTCCGTGGACCAGGACTGCTTTCCGGCCGCCTTGGAGGTCTCGTAGACCTTCGCCCGGTTGGCGTCGCTGGGGTTGTCGTACGTGTGGTGGGCCAGCTTGGAGACGTACTGGGCCGTGCCCGGTTGTGAGATCCACTGGGGGACCTCTTCGTTGAACTTGACCGTGCTGGTCGACTCGTCGGCGATGATGCCCGTCTTCTGGTGCCGGGCCCGCTGTGCGGCGCCGAGCGCGCGGACGATGTCGTCCCGCTGGGAGGGGTCGACGAGCATGCCCTCCTGGCCGCAGGAGTCGAAGCTGTTCGTCGGCTCGTTGAAGGGGCTGATGTAGTCGAGCTTCACTCCCTGGTGTGCGAAGTGGTCGGTGACGTCGGCTATGTACTCGGCGAAGTCCTGCTCGTTCTCGGCCTTCAGATAGCCGCCGCAGCTCTTGCCGTTCGTCTTCCAGGCGGCGGGCGCGCTGTTGACGAACCCGATCAGGTCTTTGACGCCGTACTCGGCGGCCGCGTACAGGAAGTACCGGCCGGCCTTGTCCTTGCTCCAGTCGTAGCCGCCGTCGGAGGTCAGGAAGTCCTCGGGGGCACGCGGCGCGTACGTCACGCCGGTGCCGCCTCCGCCGATGTTGTAGCGGTACGCGCTCAGGTCCAGGCCCTGCCGCGAGAACAGCAGCCTGGCGACCCGGGCCTGGACCTTGGGGTCGAAGTTCTTCAGGTCGTTGACCCACCAGGCGCCCGAGGCGCCGATGTCGTCGATGGTCTGCGCGGCGTGCGGGGAGACCTCGGCCGTCGCGGGTTCGGCGGCGCTCGCGGCCGGGGAGGTGAGGAGCGCTCCGGAGACAACCAGCGCGGCCGCGGCTGTCAGCAGGACGGATCTCCTGGTGCGGGGGTGACCGGTGCGGGGGTGAGACACGTGCATCCCTTCCGTCGTCATGAAGGCGGTGCGGTACGGCTCCTTGCGGGTGCGGTGGTGCGCTTCGTGCCGGTCCTCTGCCCGACGGACTGCAGAGCCCCTTCCAGCGCGAACGTGGCCGCGCCCAGGGACACCGGGTCGGTGGGGATCGGGGAGAGGACGATCTCGGTGGCGGCCAGCGGCCGCCGCAGCGCGTGCCGGGCGACGGCCGCGCGTACCTCGCCGAGCAGTGGCTCGCCCAGCCGGGACGCGACCCAGCTGCTGAGCACGACCACTTCGGGGTTGAGGAGGTTGATCAGGTCGGAGATCCCGGCGCCCAGGTAACGGGCGGTGTCCCGGACCACCTTGAGCGCCACCGGGTCGTCCACGGCTACCGCCCGGGCCAGCGCGTCGATGGTCGCCGTCTGGTCCTCGGGGTGCAACAGCGTGGACTGCGGGCTGAGTTCGCGCAGGTTCTGCATGATGCCGGGCGCGCCGACGTACGTCTCCACGCAGCCGTGGTTGCCGCAGTGGCACAGCCGCCCGTCCAGCACGAGCGTGGTGTGCCCCCACTCGCCGGCGCTGTTGCTCACGCCCCGGTGCAGCCCGCCGCCGAGCGCGAGTCCGGCGCCGACGCCCGTGCCGAGGTTGACCACCACGGCGTCCCCGCGGCCCCGCGCGGCCCCGAACCACAGCTCGGCGACCGCGCAGGCGCGCAGCGGATTGTCCAGGTACAGGGGGTACGCGATGTGTTCGGCGAGCAGGTCGAGCAGCGGGACGTCGTGCCAGTTCCAGTTGGGCGCGTACTCGGCGACGCCGGTGTCCCGGTCCACCTGGCCCGGCACGCTCACCCCGACACCGAGCACCCGGGCCGCCTCGACCCCGGCCTGGGCGACCACCGAGCCGACGGCGGCGGCGACATGGCCGACCACCTGCTCGGGACGGCTCTCGCCGGGCCGCATGTCCTCGTCGGCGCGGGCCAGCACGTTCAGCGCCAGGTCGAACAGCTCGACATGGACGTAGGTCTCCGCGATGTCGACACCGATCAACGCGCCCCCTGACGCGTTGACGGCGACCAGGCCCCGGGGGCGGCCGCCGGCGGAGTCCTCGAAGCCGACCTCGGTGATCATGCGCAGGTCCAGCAGCTCGCCGACGAGCGTGGCGACCGTGGCCAGGCTCAGGCCGGTGGCCGCGGCCAGTTCCTGCCGGGAGGTGGGAGACTCGGCGATGATCTGGCGCAGCACCTCGTAGCGGTTCGCGGTGCGGATGTCACGTGATGTGCGCTTCACGGAGCTGCCCCTCCCATCCCGTCGGATCAGACCGGGGCGAGGTCGGCACCGGCGCGGCGTCAGGCTATGGGCTGGGAGGGACTTTCGACAAGGGGTTAGGAAAGGGGGTGGAGAAAGTCTGCCGCGCGTGGTTGTCCGTCAGCCTGCCAGGACGCCCCGAACGAAGGCGTTGGTGAACTTGCCGGTGGGGTCCAGGGTTTGGGCCAGGGCGCGGAAGTCGGCCAGGCGTGGGTACCGTCGACGCAGCACGGTCGGCGGCACGGTGAAGACCTTCCCCCAGTGCGGGCGCGGGTCGAAGGCGTCCAGTGCCTCCTCCACCCGGCGGACGACCGGCAGCACGGCCGCCGTGTCCTCGACCCAGGTGAAGTGCAGGGCCACCGAGTCGCGACCGTGGGCCGGGCTGAGCCACTGCGGGTCGGCGGCGACCGTACGCACCTCGCAGGTCTGCAGGACACCGGCGACCGTCGGCCGTATGCCGTCGATCGCGTGCAGCGCGTCCACGGCGGCCGACCGCGGCAGCAGATACTCCGACTGCAGCTCGTCGCCGCTGCTCGGCGTGAACTCCGCCCGGAAGTGCGGCAGCCGCTCGTGCCACGGCCCCGGCACCCCGAACTGCCCGGTGCAGTTGCCCGCGGGCATCCCCGGCACCGGGTGCAGCGCCTCGGTCGCGGGCGCGGCCCACGGGAAGTCCACCGGCGCCTGATCGGTGCGGCGCTTGACCCACACCTGCCTGAAGCCCGGCTCCCGCCAGTCGGTGAACAGGCTCACGCTGTACGCCGCCCCGGCCACCGCCCCGAAGTCCATTCCCGCAAGCGGAAGTTCGGTGAACGCGTACTGCTCCACCTGGTACGACGGCTCCAGGTCGAGCGTGAGCGCGGTGACCACACCGAGCGCGCCGAGGGAGGTCACGGCACCGTCGAAGCGGGCGTCCCCGCGGGCGATCGAGACCGTCGCGCCGTCCGCGGTCACCAGCTCGACCTCCCGCACCGCGGCCGCGAGCGGTCCGTTGCCCACCCCCGAGCCATGGGTGCCGGTCGCCACCGAGCCGGCCACCGAGATGTGCGGCAGGGAGGCCATGTTGGGCAGCGCGAGACCGTGGGCGTGGACCGTGCGGGCCAGCTCGGCGTACCGGACGCCGCCCGAGACCCGTACCGTACGGGCCGTGGTGTCCACCTCGATCACCGGTGGCAGGTCGGCGATCGACAGCAGGACGCCGTCGGTGCCCGGGTCGGCGATCTCGTTGAAGGAGTGGCCGCTGCCCAGCACCCGCACCTTCGGGCTCCCGGCCACCAGGGCCCGGAGCGCGTCGAGCGAGCGCGGGCGGTGGAACTCCTTCGCCGCATAGGTGATGTTGCGCGCCCAGTTGGTCACCGTGCCGGCCGTTCCGGTCATCCCTGTCGTCCCTCCGGGTGAGTGCGTGTCCATTGACCCTCTCATTCGCGGCGACCTACCGTAGAGACCGGTTGCTATCCGTGCGTCACCGAGCCGGAAGGTCACTTCCTTGCCCGAGCGTCCCCAGGCACTGTTCGCCATGACCGCCCAGAACGTGCCGCACATCTTTCCGCCGGAGGTGCTCGCACGGCTGCGTGCATGCGTAGAAATCGATCCCACTCTGGTGGCGCACGACTTCACCGAGCCACGGGTCCGGGAGACGCTCGCCCGCACCGAGGTCCTCGTCACCGGCTGGGGCTGCCCCCGCCTCGACGCGGCCGCCCTGGACGCCGCCCCCAAGCTCCGCGCGGTGCTGCACGCGGCCGGCTCGGTCAAGGGGTTCACCACCCCCGAGGTGTGGCAGCGCGGCATCGTCGTCTCCTCGGCGGCCGCCGCCAACGCGCTGCCCGTCGCCGAGTACACCCTCGCGATGATCCTGCTCGCCGGGAAGGACGTCTTCGCCTTCCGCGACCTGCTGCGCGCCCGCCGCACCTTCCCCTACGGCGACATCGTCCCCGGCATCGGCAACCACGGCCGCCGCGTGGGCGTCGTCGGCGCCTCGCGCATCGGCCGCCGCCTCATCGAACTGCTCCAGCCCTACGACCTCCGGGTCAGCCTCGCCGACCCGTACGTGGACGCGGCGGAGGCCGCGCGGCTCGGCGTACCCCTGCTGTCCCTCGACGACCTGCTGCGCACCTCGGACATCGTCACCCTGCACGCCCCGCAGACTCCGGAGACCCGGCACCTCGTCGGTCCCCGCGAACTGGCCCTGATGCCCACCGGATCGGTGCTGATCAACACCGCGCGTGGCGCTCTCGTCGACCACGACGCCCTGGCCGGGGAACTGCGCACCGGACGTCTGAACGCCGTCCTCGACGTCACCGACCCCGAGCCGCTGCCCGCCGACTCGCCCCTCTTCGACCTGCCCAACGCCTTCATCACCCCGCATCTCGCGGGCTCGCAGGGCAACGAGGTGGCCCGGCTCGGCCTGACCGTCGTGGAGGAGGCCGAACGACTGTGGTCCGGGGGCGAGTTGGCCTACGCCATCGACCACACGGCGCTGGAGCGGGCGGCGTGACGGGGCGCCCGCCTCGTAAGGTGACCTGAAGACGCGAGGAAGGGGGGCCGAGCGGTGGTCAAGCGGACACAGCCCGCACCGAGCGGGGACGCCTCGACCGTGCGGGACGTCGCCGCGCGGGCCGGGGTGTCCGCGTCGACCGTCTCACGGGTGCTGGGCGGCACCTACCCGGTGGCCGCGACGACCCGCGCCAAGGTGCTCAAGGCGATGCGCGAGCTGGACTACGTGGTCAACGCGCACGCCCGGGCGCTCGGCGGCGCGACCAACAACACGGTCGCCTTCGTGGTGGACGACGTCACCGGCCCCTTCTACGCGCACATCGCCCGCGGGGTGGAGGAGCAGGCCTCGGCGGAGGGCCGGCTGTGCATGCTGTGCACCACGCACGGCGACCCGAAGCGCATCCTCGCCGTCGTCGAGACCATGCGCGAACAGCGCGCCGACGCGGTGATCGTGGTGGGCGGCGCCTGGGAGGACGAGGCCTACCAGGACCGCATGACCCACTTCGCGCACGCCCTGGACCGGGCCGGATCCCGGCTGGTCCTCGTCGGCCGCCCGCCGCTCGGCCCCGGAGTCCCCGCCACGGTCGTCGACTACGACAACGAGGGCGGCGCCTTCGCCCTGACCACCCACCTGCTCTCCGCCGGCCACCGCCGCATCGCCTACCTCGGCCGCGTCCCCGGCCTGTCCACCAGCGCCCAGCGCATCAGCGGCTTCACCCGGGCCCACGAACTCCTCGGCCTCACCCCCGACCCCCGGCTGATCGTCGACGGCACCTTCTCCCGCTCGTACGGCTACCAGTCCACCCGCGAACTCCTCGCCTCCGGACCGGATTTCACCGCGGTCTTCGCCGCCACCGACATGATCGCCACGGGCGTGATCCAGGCCCTGCGCGAGGCGGGGCGGAGCATCCCCGACGACATCGCCGTCGCGGGCTACGACGACATCCCCGTGGCCCGCGACGTCTACCCGTCCCTCACCACCGTGCACGTCCCCCAGGAGGAACTGGGCCGCACCGCCGTCCGTCTGGCCCTCCACCGCGACGAGATGGCCGACAGCCAGCATCTGGTGCTGGGTACGCATGTGGTGCTGCGGGACTCGACGCGCCGGGGCGACTGACCGCCGCATGTGCTGCGGATATCGTCGTTCTCGGTGTCTGTGGCGATGGAATCGCAATATATCTAGCCTTGGATGTGCGATATCGGTAACGTTTGATCCATGGCTCCGAAACCGCTGCCTCCCCGGCTCCCCGAAACCGACCTCACCCGCCACCGCCGCCTCCGCGACCAGGGCAGCCTGGAGCGGGCCGAGCTGGAGGCGATTCTGGATGCCGGTTTCGTCTGTCACCTGGGTGTGGTCGTCGAGGGGCGGCCACTGGTCGTGCCGACCGTGTACGGGCGGGACGAGCGGGAGCTGTACGTCCACGGGTCCGTGGCCAGTCGCAGTCTGGCCGGTGATCTCCCGGTCTGTGTGACCGTCACGCACGTCGACGGGCTCGTGCTCGCCCGGTCGGTCTTCGAGCACGGGGTGAACTACCGCAGCGCCGTGATCCACGGCACCGCCCGCAAGGTCACCGACCCCGAGGAGAAGCTGGAGGGGCTGCGCCGGCTCACCGAGCACGCGACGCCGGGGCAGTGGTCGTACGCCCGGCGGCCGAACCGGAAGGAACTCGCCGCCACCACGCTCCTCGCGCTGTCCCTCGAAGAGGCCTCCGTCAAGATACGGAGCGGCGCTCCCGACGACGGCGACGGACCCGACGCGGAACTCGGCCTGTGGGCCGGGGTCCTGCCGCTCACCTCCGTCTGGGGCGAGCCCGTCTCCGACCCGGCGCTGCCGTCCGGCACCGCCGTACCGGGACACATCGCGCGCCGTGCGGGGACCCGGCACGGCTGACCCGGGGGCAGGGGCATACGGTGAGAGGCGAACGCCTGAGCCGGGAGGAGATGACGGATGGGCAGCCGTACCGCGCTGGTCGAGGATCTGATGGAGAGGTTCCCGCATGTACCGCGGGAGGCCGTCTTCAAGGAGGACCTGCTTCGGGGTGGCGTCGCCTTCGACCCATCCGCACTCAGTGATACCGCCAACGAGGCGGCCGGCGAGGTCAAGCCGAAGTCGTACTTCATCTTCTCCTTCGACCACGGCACCCTGCCCGAGCTCGGCGAGGCCGCGCTGCGCCGGCCCCCGGAGGAGATCATCCTCACCGGCGGCCCGTACGACCTGCGCCGTACGGTGGTCTCCGTACGGGTGAACCCGGCCTCGCCGTACCGGGTCGCCGCCGACGACGAGGGGCTGCTCGGGCTGTACCTGGACGGGAAGCGGATCGCCGACGTGGGCGTGCCGCCGATGCCCGAGTACTACCGGCACACCCTGTCCAACGGGAAGTCCGTGATGGAGGTGGCCCCCACCATCCAGTGGGGCTACCTGATCTACCTCACCGTCTTCCGGGTCTGCCAGTACTTCGGCGCCAAGGAGGAGTGCCAGTACTGCGACATCAACCACAACTGGCGCCAGCACAAGGCGGCCGGGCGGCCGTACACCGGGGTCAAGGACGTCGAGGAGGTCCTGGAGGCCCTCGAGATCATCGACCGGTACGACACCCAGAAGGCGTCCACCGCCTACACCCTCACCGGCGGCGCGATCACCAAGACGGTCGCCGGGCGCGACGAGGCCGACTTCTACGGGCACTACGCCAAGGCCATCGAGGAGCGCTTCCCCGGGCGGTGGATCGGCAAGGTGGTCGCGCAGGCGCTGCCCCGTGACGACGTGCAGCGGTTCAAGGACTACGGCGTGCAGATCTACCACCCCAACTTCGAGGTGTGGGACCGCCGGCTGTTCGAGCTGTACTGCCCCGGCAAGGAGCGGTACGTCGGCCGGGACGAGTGGCACAAGCGGATCCTGGACTCGGCGGAGATCTTCGGCGCCCGCAACGTGATCCCCAACTTCGTGGCGGGCGTGGAGATGGCCGAGCCGTTCGGCTTCACCACTGTCGACGAGGCCATCGCCTCCACCACCGAGGGCCTGCGCTTCTTCATGTCACACGGCATCACGCCCCGCTTCACCACCTGGTGCCCGGAGCCCACCACCCCGCTCGGCAAGGCCAACCCGCAGGGCGCGCCCCTGGAGTACCACATCCGGCTGCTGGAGGCCTACCGGGCCACCATGGACGACTTCGGCCTCTCCTCGCCCCCCGGCTACGGCCCGCCCGGACCCGGCCGCGCGGTGTTCTCCGTCAGCTCCTTCATGGACAGTCTGCCCGCCGCCGAGCCGGCGGAGGTGTGATCCGCTCCGAAAAACCGGCGGGACGGTGAGTCGATCGGCGCCCGCATCCGTATCAGGGGCCGGAGTTGCGGTCCTGCGCGGATGCGGTCACGTCACGCGACCTCTTGGTCACCGAATTCGAATACGGCGCTTGTCAGTTGTGGCGAAGACGTGAAAGGCTCCTGCCGCCGCGAGGTTCTCCCCAACTCCATTTTTTCCTATGCCGAGTTGACCTCGCACGTGGATGCAGGAGTCCCATGCCCGACCTGCCGACCCCCCAGGACGCCACCGAGGCCGCGCTGTTCTCGGAGTGCTGGGACGCGGTGCTCTCGTACGCCGACCTGTGCACTTCCGGCTCCCTGACGGCACATCAGCTGGCGACCGAGGCGTTCACCCTCGGCATGCGCGAGGTGCGCGCCGCCGGCACCGTGCCCGCGCGCGGCCCCGGCCGGCGCGCCGGCCGGCTGCCGACGATCCCGGAGCTGCTGACCGCCGTACGCAACACGGCCGCGAGCTGGGAGGCCGACGGTGAGGGGCACAAGCTGGACCCCGACCTGAGGCTGTGGCTCAACTCCGGCCAGGCCGCCCGCTACACCGGCCCGCCGCTGCAGCGCCCGGTCGCGCTGCGCGGTCTCAAGGACATGCAGGAGGCGGACGCCTCGCTGCTGTGGCTCGCCGAGGTGGAGGCGCTGCCGCTGCCGACCGTGGCCCGCCGGCTCGGTCTCGATCCGGCCTCCGTCGCCGAGGAACTCGACCAGGTACGCGGCCTGTTCCGGGACCGCTGCCACCGCGCGCACCTCGACACCCCGATGGACGCGCAGTGCCGCAGCTACGCCCGCCTGCTGGACGCGGTCACCCGCTCGCCGGCCGCCGACACACCGGGCGACCTCTCCCGGCACCTCGCCACCTGCGTCCGGTGCGCCGAGGCCGCCGCCTGTCTGCGGCTGCACGGGGGCGGGCTGCCCGCCGCGCTGGCGGGCGGGGTCATCGGCTGGGGCGGCCTCGCCTATCTGGAGCGCCGGCGCCGCGCCGCCGAGGTCCGGCTCGGCGTGGGCCGACCGGGCGCCGCCGAGGCCGACGGCGGCGACTGCGAGGAGAAGGAGGGCCGCAGCCGCGTCCTGCGCAACGGCCTGCTCGCCGCCGCCGTCCTGCTGTCGGTCCTGGCCCTCGGCGTGTCGATGATGCCGTTCGGCGGCTCGGGCGGCTCCGGCGACGACAGGGCGGCCGGCGCCCACGACGACCGGCAGCCGGTCGCCGACCCCGCCGTCCCCGACACCACCACCCACCCGACCCCCTCCCGCACACCCTCCACGACCCCTTCCCCGGCTGCCTCCAGGACCAAGTCCGGCCGGAAGAACCCCGACCCCGAACCCCAGGGCACCTCCGCCGCCACCACCAGCGGCCCGACCCGTACGACCGCCCCCGCGGCCACCTGCCGGGTCGACTACAACCTGGACAGCCAGTGGACCGACGGCTTCCAGGCCACCGTCACCGTCACCACCGACAAGGCCCTCTCCGGCTGGCAGGTCGCCTGGCGCTTCCGCGACGGCCAGCAGGTCGGCCAGATGTGGGACGCGACGGTCCACCAGGACGGCTCCCGCGTCATCGCCTCCGCCGCCGACTACAACAAGTCCGTGTCCGCGCACGGGACGCTGACGTTCGGGTTCCTTGCGTCCTGGCAGGGGAAGAACCGGGTGCCGTACGACTTCGCCCTCAACGGGGCTGCCTGCGCGGCGAACTGACGGCGGATGCCGACGTGTCCGCGTCTCCACGGCTGGGACGACGCCTGGGCCGACGCGTTCACCCCGTACCAGTCCCGATCGCGACGTCCTTGATCGGCCTTCGGGGCCCGTCGGGTCACCGCCCTGAGCAACGGCAAGGGAGACGGACGGCTCGTCGCTGTCGCCCTGGACGTCGACGGACCATCAGGTGGCGGTGACAACCAGTATGGCCTGGTCGTCGACGGTGGCATTGCCTGCGAACGCGGTGACTGCGGTGGTGACGGACTCGGTGAGGGCGGCGGCGGTGGGCGTGGTGGTCCGGACGGCGGCAAGCGCGTCGGCCAAGCGGTCCTCGCCGAAGAACTCCCCGTCGGCCGAACGAGCCTCGGTAATGCCGTCGGTGACCAGGACCAGGCTGTCCCCGGGGTGCAGTTCGATGCCGCACGGACAGAAGCCGGGGTCGGGACCGATGCCCAGCAGCAGGCCCGGTTCGGTGATTTCCACGACCGAGCCGTCGGCGCGGCGCACGAGCGGCGGGACGTGGCCTGCTCGGATCAGATTCAGCGCGAGGTGGGACGCGGTGTGCCGCAGCTCACCGTAGACGAGCGAAACGAACTGGTCCTCATCGGCGGTGCTCCACACCAACGCGTCGTTGATGGCGGCGACCACCGCCGCCGGGTCGTTCAGGAGACGGGCGGCCGCGCGTGCGGTGTGGCGGACGATTCCGGTGGTCGTGGCGGCCAGCGCGCCGCGCCCGGACACATCGCCGATCATGAGAGCCCAGCGGTCGTCGGGCAGCGGGAAGACGTCGTAGAAGTCGCCGCCGACGTCGAGTCCTTCACCTGCCGGATGGTACGAGGATGTCAGCGTGGCGCCGGGAATCCTGGGCAACTCGGGGGGCAGCAGGCCTGCCTGCAGATCGCGTGCCAGCCGGACGCGGTCGGTGAACTGGCGGGCGTTGTCGGCACTCGACGCAGCCCGGCGGGCGAGTTCCTGCGCCAGGGCGATCGTGCGGTCGCCCAGGGGCAGGTCGGTGGTCAGGAGAGTCAGCACACCGAAGGCGTGGCCCCGGGTCGTCAGTGGCACGCACACGTGACTCGTGACGCCGAGCTGCGCGCAGCGGCCGTCGGTGTGGACAGCCTCGGTGGTGCCGGAGGCCAGCACGCGGGCGACTGCGGCGTCCACCTCGTCACGCAGTGCGCGGGAAGAGAGGAGCTCTTCCCCGTCCCGGGTCGACGCGGCGATGGCGATGCGCTGCGCCTGGCCGCGCTCGACCACATGGACGCAACACAGCGGCGCCAGGGCCGGAACGGTCAGTCGCGCCATGCGCTGCAGGCTGTCGGAGTAGTGTGTCTCGCGCGCGATAGCGGTGCTGGCTTCCAACAGGAAGGCGAGATCCTCGCGGGCTGCCCTCTCGTGCTCCTGGGCGGCGCGGCTCGCCTCCACCACGGAGTGGCGTTCGACGGCCAGCGCGGCGATGCGGGCGAACGCCACGCTGAGCGCCACGTCCTTGTCCGCGGGAACCTTGGGTGTGCGGTGGTACATCGCGAAGGTGCCCAGCAGCCGGCCGTCCGCGTCCTGGATCGGAGTGGACCAGCACGCCGCGACCCCGGCTCGCGACGCCAATTCGCGGTAGTCCTGCCACAGGGGATCGGTGGCGATGTCGGTGACGATCACAGGCTGGCGCCGGTAGGCGGCCGTGCCGCACGAGCCGGCGCCCTCAGCGATGGGCGTCCCGTCGACCGCCTCGTTGTAGAAGTCGGGCAGGCGCGGTGCGGTGCCGTGCCGCAGGCGTTGTCCGTCGGCGTCGACGAGCAGTACCGAGACGATCAGGTCCGGGGAGAGCGCCTCGATTGCCGTGGCCATGCCGAAAAGGACCTCGTCCAGCGGGGCGTCGCGTGCGATCTGCTCCAGCAGCACGCGTTGCTCGGCGGCCAGGAGATGTGCGTGGTGGTACGCGGTGGTCTCGACCGCGATCACCACGACCCCGTCCGTCCGGCCGACCGGGTCCCGGCGGGGCTCGTAGGTGAAGTCGAAGAACCCTTCCCGCTGCCTGCCCGGCCCGCCCAGCAGGAGCCGCCCGTCTCGGGCCCGGTACGCGACGCCCGTGCGGTAGACCTCATCGAGCCGGTCGAGGACGCCCTGCGGAGCCAGCTCCGGAACCACCTCCGCGATCGGCTCGCCGATGCGGCCGCGGTCGCATCCGACGGTCTCGAAGAACGCCGAGTTCGCCGCCTCCAGCAGGTGTCTGGGACCACTGAGCGCAGCGAAGATCACCGGGGCTTGGTCGAACAGGCCCGCGTACTCCTCGCTCCGTCGGTTGACGGGGACGGAGTGGGTCATGGCCGAACTGCGAGGTTCGAAATGTGCAGACATGACAGGCGCCCTCTCCTGTCTCACTTCTCCACTCTGCCACACGTCTGTGCTGTTCCCAGGCCGACCGGGGGCCGAGCGCGACGTCCACCGCCATGAACAACTTCAGCAGACGCGCATCGAGCTGGTGATCAGCGAGGACATGATCGTTGAGTCGTCCCCGGTCATCCTGGCCGAGCGACAGGTGTCCGACGGCGGTCGCCGCCTCCATGGTGGTCACCGCTCCTGCGGACGGGTCCACGAGCGCACCATGCGGTCGGCAGGAACCGCTGCACCAAGCGGTCGACCAGCGATACGGGTACTGCAGAGCCGTTGCTCCGGTCCTCCGGTTGAATGCCTCTGTGGCAAAGGACTTGGACTTCGACGAGGACGACCTGCGGGCGCTGGCAGGGCCACGCTCCTTCGAGCGGGGCCGAGGGTATCTGGCCGCGGTGACCGCCGTGGAGGTCGGCGACGGCTGGATCACGGCCACCGTCCACGGGACGGACGCCTACGAGGCGGAGCTGACCCTGGACGGGCCCGACGGCCTTGCCGGGGAGTGCGACTGCCCCCACGGCATGGAGGGCAACTTCTGCAAGCACCTGGTCGCTCTGGGCCTGACCGCGCTCGCCGAGCCGGAGGCGGTGCCGCGGCAGCGCGGCCGGGCCAGGACTCGTGCCCAGGAGCTGGATGCGTGGCTGGCTACGCTCTCCAGGGATGAGCTGCTCGCTCTGGTCCGTGAACAGGTCGCCGAGGACCGGCAGTTGGCGCGTCGACTGGAGCTGCGGGCGGCGAGTGCCCGCGGAGACTTGGTCGAGGTCAGCGCCCGGATCCGGGAACTCCTCGACACCGCCCCCTTCGCACGGTACGGCTACGTCGAGTACGCCGATGCCCACGCCTATGGCGAACAGGCCTCTCAGGCGGTGTCCGCGATCGCCGCGCTGACCGCCGCCGGGCGGCCCGCAGACGCGATCTCCCTGTCCCGGGAGGCGATGCAGCTGCTGAGCGAGGCGCAGGACGCGATCGATGACTCCGACGGTCACCTGGGTGGAATCGGGGCTGAGCTTGCCGAAGCCCACCTCGGCGCGTGCCGCGCGGCATGCCCCGACCCGGACGAGACAGCCCGGTGGCTGGTCGCCCATCTGCTCAGCGACCTGGACGGTCTCACCGGCATCGACCCCCTCGACTACGAGGATGTCCTCGGCGCGCAAGGGATGGCCCGGGTAAAGGAAGTGGCGGCTGCGGCCTGGCGCCGCAACCGCACCGGCTGGGCGGAGAAGTACCTGATGGAACGGCTGGCCAAGGCGGAAGGGGACGTGGACGGATGGGTCGCCGTGCACGCGGCCGATCTCGCCCCGGACGGCAGCACCCACCTGAGCGTCGCCCGCGAACTGGACGCCGTCGGCCGCCCGGACGAGGCCCTGCGGTGGGCGGAACGCGGCATTGAGGAAGCACCCGATGACGTCACCCCCGACCACCCCCTGATCGACTACCTCTGCGACCGCTACACCCGCGCCGACCGGCTCCTTGACGCCGTCGCCCTGCGTCGCGTCCAGTTCGCCACCCGCCGCTCCCTGGCCGCGTACCAGCAGTTGCGTACGGCGGCACAGGCGGCCGGCTGCTGGCAGGCCGAGCGGGCACAGGCGCTCGTGCTGCTGCGCGCCGACGCCGGGCGGCGACAGCAGTCCTGGTACGGCGGCCCGGTCCTGGTCGATGCCCTGCTCGACGACGGCGACGCCGACGCCGCCTGGCGGGCCGCGGCCCAAACGCATGCGCATGACCGGCAGTGGCTCGCCCTCGCCGACCAGGCCCGCGCCATCCGTCCTGCCGACGCGCTCGGGGTCTACCTGCGGCTGGCCGAACCGCTCATGAAACAGACGGGCAATGCCGTCTACGAGCAGCTGACCGTCCTGTTGCTGAGCATGCGCGAGTGCCACCACCGCCTGGGCACCGAAGACGAGTTCACCGCGTACCTCGCCGCTCTGCGGGCCGGCCAGAAGCGCAAGCGGAACCTGATGCGGTTCCTCGACCAGCACGGCCTGTGACCCTGCCAGAAAATCGGTGGCGCCGGAATGCGGCCGCGTCTAGTGTGAGGTCCGCTTCACGCAGTGGCTGTTGGCCGCTGCCGTCGGCCGAGTGAGAAACGGGAGGTGTGACCGATGGCTGTCTCTGTGATGGGCGTTGCCCGCAACCAGAAGTTCATCCACTCCACCTCCGTGGCCTCCGGCTGATCTTTCCTGCCTTCTTCGCGCCTGTGAGCGCGCGGCCGGGGCCGCCCTGTGAAGGGTTTCCCTTGAATCTCTCGTCTCTTTCGGCTTCTTCCGCTTCATCGCACCCTCTGGCCCCCTACGGCTGGGACGAGGGATGGGAAGCGGAGTTCGCTCCCTATGCCGAGCAGGGCTTCCTGCCCGGCCGTGTCGTGCGGGTCGACCGCGGCCAGTGCGACGTCGTCACCCCGCCCGGCATCGTCCGGGCTGACACCGAGTTCGTCGTGCCCCGGGATCCTATGAAGGTGGTGTGCACGGGGGACTGGGTCGCCGTCGACCCGGAAGGCGGCGACCCGCGGTACGTACGGACGCTGCTGCCACGCCGTACCGCCTTCGTGCGCTCGACCTCGTCCAAGCGTTCCGATGGCCAGGTGCTGGCCACCAACATCGATCACGTCGTCATCTGTGTGTCGCTCGCGGCCGAACTGGACCTCGGGCGGATCGAGCGGTTCCTGGCGCTCGCCATGTCCTGTTCGAGTGGTGAGGCACTGCTGCACGAGTCGGCACTCTCCTGGGAGTCCGGCGCACAGCCCGTGGTCGTGCTCACCAAGGCCGACCTCGTGCCGGACCCGGTGACCCTGGCCCACCTCGTCCAGGACGTCGAGACGACCGCGCCCGGTGTGCCCGTGCTCACCGTCAGCGCCCTGCACGGCGACGGCCTCGACGTGCTCGTCTCCCTCGTCGGCTCGGGCACGTCCGTGCTGCTCGGGCAGTCCGGCGCGGGCAAGTCCACGCTCGCCAACGCCCTCGTCGGCGAGGACGTCATGGACGTGCAGGCAGCCCGGGACGTGGACGGCAAGGGGCGGCACACCACGACCACCCGCAACCTGCTGCCGCTGCCCTCCGGGGGCGTGCTCATCGACACCCCCGGGCTGCGGGGCGTCGGCCTGTTCGACGCCGGGAGCGGGGTCGGGCAGGTGTTCTCCGAGATCGAGGAGCTGGCCGGGCAGTGCCGCTTCCACGACTGCGCCCACGAGACCGAGCCCGGCTGCGCGGTCCGCGCCGCGGTGGACAGCGGTGTCCTGCCGGTCCGCCGCCTGGACAGCTACCGCAAGCTGATGCGGGAGAACCAGTGGATCGTCGCCAAGACGGACGCCCGGCTCCGCTCCGAGATCCGCAAGGACTGGAAGCGGAAGGGGGCGGAGGGCAAGGCGGCGATGGAGGCCAAGCGGGGCCGGTGGAAGTAGTAGGGGACGGAGCGTGAGGGCGCGTTCCCGGCGGGTGGCTTCGGCGCCCGCCGGGAGCCGCTGCGCTTCAGCGCGAGCAGCGCGTCCGTTTCCGTCGCCGATATGGAAATAGACCATGGAGAGGCGTTTCGGCCTGTTCGCGGTGCGGGACGATCCCGCACGAGCCCGCGCAGACGGCCGACGACCTCCTGGACCGGTGGGGCGACGACTCCGCCCTCCAGCCCCGACGGCCACCGCCCGGCTGTGCGTCCGATTTCCGCCAGCCCGACCTGCCGCCAGGCCCCACACTGGAACACGTGATGGACGAGGACACCAGGTACGAGGCGGTGCGCAGCCGGGACGGGCGGTTCGACGGGGCGTTCTTCTTCGCCGTCGAGACGACCGGGATCTACTGCCGGCCCAGCTGCCCGGCGGTCACCCCGAAGCGGCGCAACGTGCGGTTCTTCCCGACGGCCGCCGCCGCGCAGGGCTCCGGCTTCCGGGCCTGCCGGCGGTGCCGGCCGGACGCCGTGCCCGGGTCCGCCGAGTGGAACGTCCGCGCGGACGCCGTCGGCCGGGCCGTGCGCCTGATCGCCGACGGGGTCGTGGACCGCGAGGGCGTCGCGGGCCTCGCCTCCCGGCTCGGCTACAGCGCCCGGCAGGTGCAGCGGCAGCTCACCGCCGAACTCGGCGCCGGACCCGTGGCGCTCGCCCGCGCCCAGCGGGCGCACACCGCCCGGGTGCTGCTGCAGACCACCGAGCTGCCGATCACCGAGATCGCGTTCGCGTCCGGGTTCGCCAGCGTGCGGCAGTTCAACGACACCGTCCGCGAGGTGTACGACTCCACGCCGACCGAGGTACGGGCCGCGGCACCCCGCGGCAGGGGCGCCCGCCGGGCCACCCCGGGCGCGGGCATCCCCCTCCGGCTCGCCCACCGCGGCCCCTACCAGGCCGCCGCGGTCTTCGACCAGCTGGCCCGGGAGGCCGTACCCGGCGTCGAGGAGGTGAGCGGCGCCCCCGGCGGCCGCACCTACCGGCGCACCCTGCGACTGCCGTACGGCACCGCGCTCGTCGCCGTCGAGGAGCGCACCGGGGGGCCGAGGGCGGGCGGCGGCACGCATCCGGGCGGCTGGCTCGACGCGCGCCTGCACCTGACCGACCCACGGGACCTGACCACGGCCGTGCAGCGGCTGCGGCGGCTGTTCGACCTGGACGCCGATCCGTACGCGGTGGACGAACGGCTCGGCGCCGACCCGCGGCTAGCCCCGCTGGTCGCCGCCCGGCCCGGACTGCGCTCACCCGGCGCCGTCGACCCGCTGGAGCCCGCCGTACGGGCGCTGGTGGGGGTGGCCGGAGCGGAGGACCTGGTCCGCCGGTACGGCAAGGCACTCGACGCCCCCTGCGGCCCTCTCACCCACCTCTTCCCGGAGGCCGCCGCCCTCGCCGAGGCCGACCTGGGCGGACCGCTGGGCGCGCTGGCCGCCGCCCTCGCCGACGGCACCGTGCGCCTGGACCCCGGCGCCGACCGCGACGCGGCCCAGGAGGCGCTGCTCGCCCTGCCCGGCCTGGCCCCGTCCGTCGTCGCCACCCTGCGCGTCCGCGCCCTCGGCGACCCCGACGTGGCCCCGCCCGGAGCGGACGTACCCGACAGCTGGCGGCCGTGGCGTTCCTACGCCGCCCAACATCTGTGCATCACAGGAGAGTTGAGAGACTGATGGAAGCGACCTACTGGACGGGCATCGACACACCGCTCGGCCGGCTCCTGCTCACCGCCGACCCGGACGGGGCACTCACCGCACTGTCCCTGCCGGGCCAGAAGGGCGGACGCACCGTCCAGGACGGCTGGCGACACGACCCCGGCCCCTTCCGCGCGGCCGAGGAACAGCTCACGGCCTACTTCGCGGGCGAACTCAAGGAGTTCCACCTGCCGTTGCACACCCACGGCACCGAGTTCCGCGAACGGGTCTGGGCCGCGCTCGACTCGGTACCGTACGGCGGCACCACCACCTACGGCGAGATCGCCGCCCGCATCGGCGCCCCGCGCGCCGCCGTCCGCGCCGTCGGCGGAGCGATCGGCGCCAACCCCCTGCTCATCGTGCGCCCTTGCCACCGGGTGATCGGCGCGGACGGCTCGCTGACGGGGTACGCGGGCGGACTCGAGCGCAAGGTGTGGCTGCTGACCCTGGAGGGCGCGCTGTCGGCATAGGGTTTCCCGTTCGGAGCAGGGAAGACGGGGGCTCTGGATGACCGACACGGCCACGACCGAGTGGCGGAATCTGCTGCCGGCCGGGATCCGCGACCAGGCCGACCGCTACCCGCGACACCACGCACGACTGGTTCGCGGAACTGGTGGCCGTCATCGCCGACCCCACCGGCGAGCATCGGCTGGCCACCATCTACCGGGCACGGCCGTAAGGCACTTCGGAGAGCTCGTGGATCCCGGCCCGCGGCGTCCCTCGGCGGCGTCCACCCGGGCGGGTACGGCCCTGGCCGCCCATCTCTCGGTCCCCTTCCACTTCGCGAGCCCCGACACCCCGGACGACCAGGCACCGCGCTGGCGGCCCTGAGGCGCCGACCCGTGCCTGACGCCCTACGCCGAGCGGGTGGACTGGTGCGGATGTTCCGGCGCCCTGAGGCGGGCGTATGGGACGGTCGCCTGCGACGGGCACGGGGGAAGGGCGGGCGCAGGCATGAGCAAGGTCGGACGGGTCCTCGTGTCGCTTCTGCTCGCGGTGCTGCCGGGCACCACGACAACGGCCGTTGCCCGGCCCACGACGCCGGTGTGGACGGGCAGTTGGGAGACGGCCCCCTCCGGCACCGCAGCGGCGCTGTCCGGGGCCGCCGTCCGCAACGTCGTCCACCTCAGCGTCGGCGGCATGGCCGTGCGGATCCGGCTCAGCAACCGGCTCGGCACCGTGCCCCTGCAGCTCGGCGCGGTCACGGTAGCGCTGCGCGGGGGCGGCGGCCCGGACGCGGTGCGCGGCACCCTGCGCACCGCCACCTTCGGCGGCGCCCCGACGGCCGTCGTCCCGGTGGGACAGGACCTGGTCACCGACCCGGTCCTGCTGCCCGTACCGGATGCCGCCGACCTGCTGGTCACCGTGCTCACCCCGGTCGACTCCGGGCCGGCCACCTACCACCGCACCGCCCTGCAGACCAGCTACCTCGCCCCCGCAGGCGCCGGTCACGCGGCCGACGAGGACGGCTCCGCGTACACCACGGCCATCGGCTACTGGTACTACGTCACCGGCGTCGACGTCCTCGGCACCGGCGCCGGAAGCGTCGTCGCCTTCGGTGACTCCCTGACCGACGGCACCGGCTCCACCGCCGACACCAACCAGCGCTGGCCCGACGGGCTCGCCCGGCACCTGAGCGGCCTGCGGATCGGCGTCCTCAACGCCGGCCTCGCCGGCAACCGCCTGCTGCGCGACGGCGTCGGTCCGAGCGCCCTGGCCCGCCTGGACGCCGACGCCCTGGACCGGGCCGGGGTACGGGCCCTGATCGTGTTCGAGGGAATCAACGACATCAAGGGCACCCCCGAGGCGAGCGACCCCGCCGCCTTCGCCGCCGCGTTCAGCACCCTCGTCGCCCGCGCCCACGCCCGCGGCATCCGGGTCGTCGGCGTCACCCTCACCCCGTGGGAGGGCTACCCCGCGTACACCCCGGCCCGCGAGGCGGTACGGCAGCAGGTCAACGCGTTCATCCGCACCGGCGGCGCCTTCGACGCGGTCGCCGACGCCGACGCCGCCGTACGCGACCCGGCCGCCCCCGAGCGCCTCCTGCCCGGCTACGACCCCGGCGACCACCTGCACTTCAACGACGCGGGCATGAGCGCGGTCGCCGACACCGTGGTCGGCGCCCTGGCCGGCAGCGCCGCGGCCGTCGCCGGCTGACCGGTCAGCCCCACAGCACCGCACCGAGCCATGCCCCTGTGATCAGCAGACACGCGAAGAGCTCGGCGAGCACGCTGGAGCCGCCCGACCGCATCGTCGTGCGCAGCGCGGCCATCGCCTCGCCGTGCCGGCCCAGCCGCAGCCGCTCGTGCAGGTAGACCCCGGCCATGAAGCCCGGCAGCGCGCCCACCACCGGGATCAGGAAGAAGCCCAGGAACGTGCCGACTCCGGCGTACACCGCCATGCGGGGTGTGGCGCCGCTCGCCCGCAACCGGCGCGGCGGCAGCGCCCAGCGCACCACCAGCGACAGCAGCAGCACCCCGGTGGCCCCCACCAGAACGCCCCAGGCCACCGGCTGCGGGTCCTGCAGCGCCCACCACAGCACCGCGGCCCACACCAGCCACGACCCCGGCACCCCGGGCACCAGCACTCCGCACAGGCCGAGCACCAGCACCACGCCGACCAGCAGGAGTTCCCACGCTCCCATCTGCCCAGAGTGCCGGAGGACGCAAGAACCCGCAGGTCACCGGGAGCCTTCGCGGGACACCCAGCCCCGCTCGTAGGCCTGCCAGCCCAGCTGCAGCCGGGTCGTCACCCCGGTCAGCTCCATCAGCCGCTTCACCCGGCGCTGTACGGTCCTCAGGCCCAGGTCGAGCTGCTTGGCCACGCTCGCGTCGGTCAGCCCGGCCAGCAGCAGCGACAGCACCTCCAGGTCGGTGGCGTCCGGGCCGTCCGGCTGCTGCTCGGTCACCCCGGAGGCGCCCAGCCTGAGCGGCAGCGCCTCGCGCCACACCGACTCGAACAGCCCGGCCAGCAGCTCCAGCAGACCGCTCGCGTGCACCACCAGCGCGGCCGGCCCGGCCGTCCGGGAGGTCAGCGGCACCATGGCGAGGGAGCGGTCGGCGATCACCAGCTTGGTCGGCACCCGGTCCACCACCCGCACCTGCTCGTCCCGCCCGAGCGCGGCCGTCAGCTCGGTGAGCCCGTGCGGCAGGTCCAGCACCGCACGCTCCACCACCACCCGGTAGCGGACGCCGCGCCCGGCCGCCTGCTCCTCCGCGTCGTTCTCCGAACCGGAGACCACCACCGGATTGCCGGTGACCAGCGCGCACACCTCCTCGGCGGCGCCCAGCTGGAGCTGCAGGAAGCGCTGGGCGACCGCCGAGGCACCGGTCACCACCTCCACCAGGTCGTGCACCTCCGGCTCGGCCGCCGTCGCCCGGTACTCCTCGGCCAGCAGCGCCGCCGCCAGCTCCGCCTTCTCCAGCTCGTGCCGCTGCTGGGTGAGCAGCGCCCCCAGCGCCACCCCGGGCGGGGCCGCCACCCAGCGGCCCGGCCGCGCCGGGGACTGGGCCGCCAGGCCCTGCCGCTCCAGCCGGCGCAGCGCACGCTCGGTGTCCGGCTCGGCCAGCGACAGGCGCCGCGCCAGATCGGCCACTTCGGCGGCGCCCACGGACACCAGCGCCCGGTACGCCGACTCGTGCGTCTCGTCCAGGCCTATCGCTGCCAGCATCGACCTACGTCCCTCCCCTGAGAACCAGCCGTCCGACGCCGTACGGTCTGGCGGAAAACGGCCACGGCGCAAACCCGCCGCCGCTCATCATCGCCGTACCTCAGGTGACTCTGCCAAGGTGGGGGCACCGAAGGACGCGGGGCCGTGCGCACGGTTCACAGCTGCGTCCCAGGAGACCAAGCCACAATCAGGCCAATCGACCGGCGCGCCCTCCGCGACCCGGTCGGGTGGACGGTGACCCGGGCCCGCGCGTGCGCCAGCGCACGAGGGGATGCGGGGCCGGGTCACTTCCGATGTCGCCGGGTGGCCCTCCCGTGGGGGGTGGGGCCGCCCGGCGGCCATCAACCGCCGTTCCTCGTACGGCCGTTCGCCTCGTCCCTCGATACGTCGTTCGAGACGGCCACGTGCGCCGGATTTTCCTGATGCCCCGTTTTCATCCGGCCCGCGCGGTGGACAATTAGGGGCATGAGCCAGCAGGGGGGTAGGCCCGCCCGTCACGAGGACGACTGGTGGGGGCAGCTGTACGACGACTCCACCGAGGACACGGGCCCCACGGCCGCACCCGATTCCCTGGACGACCGCTTCGCCTCGGCGAAGGACACGGTGGCGGGGCGTCCGGGCGGGACGACGGGGCACACCGGGAGCACGACACCTCGGACACCGAGTCAGGAGCCGCCGCGGGAGCCCGCGGTACCACCACAACGAGCCGCGTCACCACCGCCCGCTCCCACCTCACCGACTCCGCCTGGGCAGACCTCCGCGCCACCCCCGCCCCCCGAACCCGCGGCACCGGTGACCCTCCCGCCGGTGGCGGGCGGCGCCGGGGGCCGGGAGGGGACGGCGCCCCCATCGGCCCGGCAGGTCGGGTCCGAGGTGGCCGGGGCCTGGCCCCCCGTGTCGGGCGCTACCGGGGATCGGGCGGAGACGGCGCGCACGCCGGCCCAGAACGCCGATCGCGAGGCACCCGGGGCTTGGCCGCCCGCGCCGGGCAGAGCAGACGGGCGAGCGGAGACGGCCCGCACATCGGCCCCGGGCGCCGGGCCTGAGGCGCCCGAGGCCGCGTCACCCGGGTTGGGCCGAGCAGACGGACGAGCGGAGAAAACGCCGGCACCCGCACCCGCACCGGCCTCCGGCGCCCACTCCGCCCTGCCGCCCGAGCGTGCCGCCGCCCCCGACGCGTCCGAGCGGCCCGAGGGCTCCCGGTCGCCGGCCGGCGCCTCCGCGAGCCCCCCTCCCGTGGCCACCCGGATCGACGTCCCCGCCATGGCCGCTCCACCCCCACCCCTCTCCTCCCTCGACTACGTCGGCTCCGGACCCCCCACCTACGACCCCGAGCCCACCGCGCTGCCCGCCGCAGATCCCGACGAACTCGGTGACCTGGTCGCCGACACCGTGCTGGACGGTGCCCGGTACGGGGCCTGCACGTTGCGGGCCGTGTCGTTGCGTGGGGACTCGGCCCGGTACCGGGGGGAGCCGCGGCGGGACGCGTTGCTCACCGCGCGGTTCGGGGTGGGGGAGCAGGCGCTGGTGCTGGTCGCGATGGCGACCGGGGCGCGGGCCACGCCGGGTGCGCACCTGGCGGCGGCCGAGGCGTGCTGGCTGATCGGTCGGGCCGTGGGCCGCAGCCATCAGGGGCTGGTCGAGGACATCCGGGCCGCCCGCCGCGGCGACCTGAAGTCGGGGCTGCACCGGCTGACCGACCGCAGCCTCGGCAAGCTGCGCGCCAGCGCCGTCGAGCAGGACCTGGACCCCGAGGAGTACTCGGCGAGCCTGCGCTGTCTGCTGCTGCCCGCCGACCCCCACTGCCGTACCCGGGTCTTCTTCGGTGTCGGCGAAGGGGGCCTGTTCCGGCTGCGGGACGGCGAGTGGCAGGACATCGAGCCGCGGGTGTCACCCGCCGACACCACCGGCGAACCCGTCCTCGGCTTCGGCTCCCCGCCCGCCGAGACCCCCGAGGGCGACCGCCTCACCATGGACCTCGGCATCCCGACCCCGCCGAGCCCCTACGAGCCGGCGCCCGAGCCGCCGCGCGAACCCTTCCGGTTCCGCGCCTCGGTGGCCCGCCCGGGTGACGTGCTGGTGATGGGCACCGGCGGGCTCGCAGACCCGCTGCGCGGCGAGCCCGCCCTCTGCGCCTACCTGGCCCGCCGCTGGTCCGGCCGCACCCCGCCCGGCCTCGCCGCGTTCCTGGCGGACACCCAGGTGCGGGTGAAGGGCTACTCCGACGACCGCACGGCGGCGGCCGTTTGGGAGGCGTGACCGCGGCCCCTGTGGATCGATGGAACGGGAGGGGCGGATCCCGGGACATCGAAGGGGCTGACGAGAGCCATGGCCAAGCAGAACGTCGCCGAGCAGTTCGTCGACATCCTCGTCCGCGCCGGCGTACGGAGTGCGGGCGGCCCTCGCTCTCGGGTTGGGCCGCCCACACCAGCGGGTTACTGCCGTACCGACAGGATGATTGCCAGTACGACTACCAACGCGAAGGCTACTGTCTCCACGTCCCACCTCCTCTCGTAGGTCCCACCGGCATTGCTGGCGGGACCCGCGAACCCGCGGAGATGGCTTGGGGCCCAGTATGCCTGAACTCCGCTACTTCGGGCCGTAGTTCAGCGGTCAGAGCACGCGCTTTGAGAGCGGGGAGTCGGAGGATCGAATCCTCCCGTCCCGACCGATCAGCGTCTCCATAGGAACGCAGCGACGCCGGTCACTGCGCTGGACAGGAACGCTACGCACCGCACGGGGATCCGATTGGAAGTGACGCGGAAGCCGCCGATGCGAAGTTCGAAGTAGGGCCTGATACGCGCTGTCTGTGGCATCTGTGTACCTCCCCGCCTGAGGGGCTGGTGATGCGGAGCCCTGCGTATATCGATTCTGCGCCCTGATAGTCCACTACCCACGGTGCGACACAGCCCCGCAGCGGAGGAGAGTTCCGCGACGGGGCTGTACGACGTTGCGGCCTACTTCGGCAGCTTCACCATGAACGGGGCCTCCCCGTCCGGGTTCTCGGTGTAGGTGTAGCTCACGAACCCGCCCTTCCGGGCGACGTCGAGGACGAGCTTCGCTGTGACTCCCTGGCCCGGCTTGTACACCGTGTCGAGGGTCGGCCCATCGCCGACGCCTTCGAACGTGGTCGCGTCCTGCGCGGCCGTCGACGAGTCCTCCCACTGCATGTTGCCGTAGGTCATCACTCGCGTCGGCGCCGTGCCCGTGTTCTTCATCGTGAGCGTCAGCTCGACGTACTGCCCCTTCGGCTTGTTGGTCGTGCCGACCTCCGCCGGCGTCACGTACTTCGCGCTGACGACGGTCACGGACATCTTCGTCGTCACCTTGTAGTTCTCGCCCACGTCGTCGGTCTCACCGACGTCATAGCTGCCCGTCTGGCCGACGCTCAGCACCGGCACGTGGGTGGACGAGGACGGCGAAGGCGACGGCGAAGGCTTGACGGTGGACCTCTCCTGCGTGTCGTCGACGACGGCAGTCTTCGAATGATCGGCCTTGTCGTCTCCCCCTGACGAACACCCCGTCAGCAGGACGGCGGATAGCAGTGCGGCCGGCACCAGGGCACGGCGGATGTGCGTGCGCATAGCGCAACCCCCCCCATGAACAGTGGCCCTCCCCGGCCACAAAGAGACGACAGCGTAAGACACGGGCGCAGGAGACGAAGGCGCAATGACGTGGCAAGGCAGCACGCGTAGAGCGCGCCTACCGAAGGACTGGCCCCGCATACGCCGGCGCATCATCCGCAGGGACCGCGTCCGTGAGTGGGCCATGAGCGACGGTACGAGGCCCACCCATCACTGGTCAGCACCCCGACGACGCAGGCGGCTGCCTGCAATCCCAAGCTGTGTCCGCGCACACCGAGTCCGTCTCCCGAGGATCAGCGCCGAGATGGTCACCGGATTCGACCCTCTCCACCTCGAAGACCGTGCTCGACGGCGGGGTCGGCCGCATGCCCCAGATGGCCCGCTCCCATCTGCGGAACGTCCCCAGGCCCTGAAGGGGCCGACCGGAGCGATGGTTTCCGGCCAGTTTCGTGCCGTGTGACGGCCCGTCGACCTCCGCTGGCGGACGGCCGAGCCCTGCCGTGATGGGGCGCCCGTGACGTCGTACGGCGGGCTTGGCGGGTCCGGCGCGGGTGCGGGGGTGCCGGAGGGCCGGCAGGGCGGCCGTACGGGGGTGGCCGAACAGACGGCCGTCGGTGCACCACCATGCGTGCCCGCAGGGCCGTTGGGCATGGATTCCCGTGTGCGTGTTCGATCAGGAGGGGCAGGTCCGGCAACGTGCAGGCGGGGGTCATGAAGAGGCAGGCACGAGGAGGCGGCCCCGTGGCCATCGGGGCCTCCTCGGCGAAGGCGGGGGAAGAGACCGACACCATCACGGAACGGGCGCACCGGCCCCAGCTCAGGCGCAGACTGGGGCGGGCGGACCTCAGGGCGGTGCCCGAGGCCCGACGGGAGCTGCGCGAACTGCTGCGGCACTGGGGCAGGCCGGGCCGCTCGGAGATAGCGGAACTGCTGACCAGTGAACTCGTCACCAACGCGCTCGTGCACACCGAAGACGACGCCGTCCTGACCGCCGTCGTCTCACCGCGTGGACTGCGCGTGGAGGTACGGGACTTCGTGGCCCGCAGGCCGCACCTGCGCACGCCGGACACCCGGAACGACACCCACGGCCGGGGGCTGGTGCTGGTGCAGTCCCTCGCGGACGCCTGGGGCGTACGGCCGCACGGGGTGGGCAAGTCGGTGTGGTTCGAACTCGGCGCCGAGGCCGCGTGAGAGGGACCGGAGACGGGAACGGGACGGGGGCGTGACCCGCGCGGTCACGCCCCCGTCCCGTGATGAGCCGAAGTCCTGGCCTTCTAGCCGAACTGCTGTTCGAGGTCCTTCAGCTTGCGCTCGAGCGAGTCCAGGCGCGGCAGGGCCATGGTGTCGTCCTCCGCCGTGAGGTCCACCGTGAGTGACTCAGTGGCCTTGCGAACCGGCTGAAGGGACGGCCGAGAGGGCACGGGCAGCTGCTCCGGCGTCGATATGGCAGGCTCCGCGGTCGCCGACGCGGGCTCGCGCTCCAGCGCCTGGATCTCGACCTGCCGGCCGGCGGTGCGGCCGACGAAGCCGCGGTGGCCCCGGCTGATCGCCTTGAGCTGGGCGCGCTCCACCCGCTGCTGGTCGCGCCGGCGCTGCCGTGCCTGCTCCTTCTGCCGGGTGTCCTCGCGGACCTCCTCGACGGCCTCGTCAAGACTGCGCACGCCTTCGAGCAGCATCAGCGACCAGGCCTTGTAGGTCTCGCGGGGGGCCCGCAGCCAGCGCACGATGCGGATCTGCGGCAGCGGACGCGGCACCAGGCCCTGCTCGCGCAGCGCGGCCCGGCGGGTCTGCTTCAGCGCGCGGTCGAACAGGACGGCCGCGGACAGCGACATGCCGGAGAAGAACTGCGGCGCGCCGTCGTGCCCCACACCCCGGGGCGCGTGCACCCAGTTGAACCAGGCCGCCGCCGCGGCGAACATCCATACGAGTATCCGGGAGCCGAGCGCCGCGTCACCGTGGCTGGCCTCGCGCACCGCGAGGACGGAGCAGAACATCGCCGCGCCGTCCAGGCCGAACGGCACCAGGTACTGCCAGCCGCCGGTCAGCCCGAGGTTCTGCTCGCCGAAGCCGACCAGGCCGTGGAAGGAAAGTGCGGCCGCGACCGCCGCACAGCAGAAAAGAAGCACGTAGGAGGCCGTGCCGTAGATGGCCTCCTTGCGCCTGCGGCGCTCCTCGCTGCGCTCCCACGAGTCGTCCGCGCTCGCGTTCTCCCCGGAGGAGCGCTTGCCGCGCGCGAGCACCGCCACCGCCGCCAGCATGCCCAGGAGCAGTACGGCGCCCGGAAGCAACCAGTTCAGCGATATGTCGGTCAGTCTCATCAGGGGTCCCTTGCATTGGGATAGGGCGTAACGCCCGCCATAGTGGCCCACTCCCGACGGCCCTCAGGGGGTTTCGGGGCAAGAGGCCGCCAAGGAAGTGCAAGGGGATGCCCAGGGCAGCGTTCTGCTCGAACTGCCGCTTGAGGGGCGGGAGTTGAGTTCGAATAAGACTACCCGTACGGATGGTTCCTCGGAAAGTTCCCGAGACGAGTGAGGGAGTTGTGAATTACCTGTCCGGAGGTGGGTGGTCCGACTGCGGTGATCCTAGTGGACCCGGGGGGCTGCTCCGGACCTGAGGAACCCTCAGGCGGCTGCTGCTGTCGTGAGTTCGGGGATGCGGTCGGCGTACGGCCGTCCGGCCGGCGGTGCGGTCGTACGAGATCTGCGTCACGGGCAGCCGGGGTACCCGCCGGTGCAGGAACCAGGGGACGGTGATCAGCGGACAGGGCGGACTCGGTCCTCCGGGGCGGATCCGGCTGGAAAGGTAAGGCTAACCTTACCCGCCCTTCGGGAAGTTTGAACTGTCGCCTTGTGCGCCTAAGGTGCTTGACGGACAAGTAACAACCCGCCGTTAAATGACCCAGGTGCCGACCAGCCGGAGGAGGACCCCGTGAAGCAGGGCGTGCAGGGCTCCCCCCGGGTGCCTGCGCAGCAGCGTGCGGTGGACGTGGACGTGGACGTGGACGTGGCCCGGGAACGGGACGCCGCCCTGCCGGGCGCGCGGGGCGAGCACACGCACTGCGAGCGGCCGATCCCGCAGCCGAGGGCCGTCGTGCAGCGCTCCTCGGTGCGCGGGCAGATCCTGGACGCGCTGCGTACGGCGCTGGTGGCGGGCGAGCTGAAGCCCGGCGAGGTCTACTCGGCGCCGGTCCTCGGCGAACACTTCGGGGTGTCGGCGACACCCGTGCGGGAGGCCATGCAGCAGCTCGCGCTGGAGGGTGCCGTCGAGGTCGTGCCCAACCGCGGCTTCCGGGTCGTCGAACGGGGTGCGCGGGAGCTGGCCGAGCTGGCCGAGGTGCGGGCGTTGATCGAGGTACCGGTGATGCTGCGGCTGGCCCGCGCCGTCCCCGCCGAGCGGTGGGCCGAACTCCGCCCCCTCGCGGAGGAGACGGTACGCGCGGCGTCCTCCGGCTGCGTGGCGACGTACGCGGAGTCCGACCGGGCCTTTCACCGGGCGGTGCTGTCCCTGGCGGGCAACGAGCAGCTGGTCCAGGTCGCGGAGGACCTGCACCGGCGGTCCCAGGTGCACCACGGCAGGGCGGACCTGGTGGCGGACGCGGCGCAACACGCTGCTCTGCTGGACGCGTTGATCGCGCGGGACCTCGATGTCGTACGGACGCTGGTGGGGGAGCACTTCGCGGGCGCGAGCTGAGCGGGGTCTCGCCGTCGGGGGGCCTTTGCCGGGCGCGGGGAACTGCGCGATCAGCCCCCACCGGCCCGCACCCGGCAGACGACCCGCACCCGTCGGCGCTAAGCCGTGGCAGCACCCGGCGTCGGCGGAGTCAGCTGGCGGGCCAGCCATGTGGGTACACCCCCGAGCAGCCGGAACAGTCGCCGGGCCTCCTCCCGTAGCCGTGACGCCTCCGGTTCGGACTCCGCGTCCGCCAGCGACGCCAGCGCAGGTGCCGTACCCACCAGGTAGCCCAACTCCTCACGGATGCGCAGTGATTCGGCGAAGCCGTGCCGGGCCTCCGCCAACTCTCCCTCCCGCAGTGCGAGTCCGGCCAGGTGGCGCCAGGTGAAGGACAGGAGCAGCGGGTCGGCGTGTGCCGTCGCGCCCGCGTGGGCCCGGCGGTACGCGGCGCGGGCCGCCTGCGGGGAGCGGGCGAGGTTCTCGGCCAGCAGGCCCCGGCGGAAGTCCAGCAGGGCCCGGCCCGCGGCCCCCGGAGGGATCAGCGCGGCCGCCCGTCCCAGCGCGGCCCGTGCCTCGTCCGCCCGGTCCCGTACCCCGTGCAGCGTGGCCGCGTAGGCGAGCTGGCCGCGTTCGCAGGCGGCCGCCCCCCGCTCCTCGTCGGTGTGCGCCTGTGCCTCGGCCGTGCGGAGGGCGTCCTCCGCCTCCTCCCAGCCCCGCTCGGTGTACAGGCACCGTTCGACCAGCAGCGCGGCCCGCTGGAGGGTCGTGGCCGGGGTGTCCGCCGGGAGCAGCGCCGCCGCATCGGCCCAGCAGGCGCGCGAGCGCAACCGCCATACCGCGGTCTGGAGCGGATCGTCACCGGCGGTCGTTCCGTTACCAGACATGGCGGAATGCGCCACGTTGCCCTCCCCGAGCACGCCATCGAGCTGTTGAGTGGTGGCGGCATTCCAGCACCAATGGCGGGGCCGGGCCAAGAGGGTGGGTGAAAGTTTTCACAAAGTGGCGGGGCATTGGCGTGAGTTGGTTTGGCCGCCCCGCGCCCGTGTGACCTCAGCTCATGCGCAGCGCCAGGAAGAAGTCCAGCTTGTCCTCGAGGCGCGAGAGGTCCCGTCCCGTCAACTGCTCGATGCGGCCCACCCGGTAGCGCAGCGTGTTGACGTGCAGGTGGAGCCGGGTGGCGCAGCGGGTCCAGGAGCCGTCGCACTCCAGGAACGCCTCCAGGGTCGGGATCAGTTCGGCGCGGTGGCGGCGGTCGTAGTCCTTCAGGGGGTCCAGCAGGCGCGCCGTGAAGGCGCGGCGGACGTCGTCCGGGACGAAGGGCAGGAGGAGGACGTGGGAGGCCAGTTCCTGGTGGCCGGCCGCGCAGACCCGGCCGGGGCGGGCCGCGGCCACCCGGCGGGCGTGACGGGCCTCCTCCAGGGCGCCGCGCAGCCCCTCCGCCGAGTGCACGGCGGCGCTGACGCCGAGTGTGAGCCGCCCGTCGTCGTTCAGGCCCGCCGACAGCGGCTCCCGCACCGTCTGCAGCAGCGCGTCGGCGAGCAGACCGGTCTCCGAGCCGTCGTGCTCGGTGGAGACCGCCGGGAGGGGGACCAGGGCGATCGCCTCGTCGCCGGTGTGTGCGACGGCGATGCGGTCCGAGGGCTCCGGGCCCGCGGCCATGGGGTCGACCAGGACCTCCTCCAGCAGCGACTGGGCGACCGGGCCGCCCTCGACCCCGTCGCCCTCCCACTCCACGCGGGCCACCACGACCTGCCAGTGCGGGGCCGCCCCGAGCCCGGGCAGCAGCACGGGTGCCGCGACCCGCAGGCGCGCGGCGATCTCGGCCGGTGGGGCGCCCGTCTGCACCAGCTCCAGCACCTCCTGGGCGAGCCGGCGCCGTACCGTGCGTGCCGCGTCCCTGCGGTCCCGTTCGACGGCGATCAGCTGGGTGACTCCCTGGAGCAGGTCGAGGCGCTCTTCCGGCCAGTCCCCGGCGTCCGCCTCGACGGCCAGCAGCCAGTCCGACAGGACCGTCTCGCGCACGTCGCGGGCGGCCTGCGGGGAACGCCCGGAGGAGCGGATCGGGAACAGGGAGTAGCGGACGCCGCCCAGCAGCAGCCGGTGCGGTCCGCGGCGGCCGGTGCGGGCGGCGGCCAGGTGCTCGGCGGCGAGCTTGGCGCAGGTCTCCGGCGGCAGCTCCGGGCCCGAGACCTTCGAGCCCGCGATCAGCCGGCCGGCGGGGGAGAGCACCCAGGCGCGCAGGTCCAGGTCGGAGCCGAGCAGGTCGAGGACCACGTCCGGGCCGCCGCCCGCCGGGCCCGAGGTCATCATCCGGCGGTGCCGGTCGACCACGGCCGCCAGATCCCCGGCCCGCTCGCCGGAGACCTGCCGTACGACGTGCTCGGTGATGGTCGCGAACGCCACCGACTCGTGCACCGCGAACAGCGGCAGCCGGTGCCGGGCGCAGGCCAGCACCAGGTCGTCCGGCACATCGCCCAGCTCGGCCTCCCCGGCCGCGAGGGCCGCCACCCCTGCCTGTACCAGGATGCGTACGAAGGGTTCGGAGTCGTCGGCGTCCCGACGCCAGGCCAGTCCCGTCAGCACCAGCTCGCCGCCGGAGAGGTAGCGGCTCGGGTCGCGCAGGTCGGTGGTCATGACCCCGCGTACCGAGCGGTCCAGCTCGTCCTCGCCACCGAGCAGCCGCAGGCCCAGCGCATCGGTGTCCAGAAGTGCGCGCAGCCGCATCTCGTCGCCGCCGTTCTTTGTCTCGAAACCTACGATGAATCTTGGATGGGTGACGGGGAGGGACCCGACGCGGGGCGCGCAGGCCGTTCTCCGGGGTCGTCGGGCTGTGTCCTGCGTTTCCCGAGGAAAACGGAGAGGTTACCGATGGCCGCCGTTCATACGAATCTACAAGATGCCCGCCATGGCCAGCCAACTCCTTCATGGTTTCGGTGACTGACCGGGTCGGAGTACGGGGCGGTGTACTGAGTCCACTCCGCGTTAACAGGACATGAACGAGCCGGGCCCGCCGCACACGGATTGGCTCAATCTGTACGACCCACGAGACGAAGAAGAGAGCCGGTCATGGACTTCCTTCGCCCCGCCAGCTGGGAGGAGGCGCTCGCCGCGAAGGCCGAGCACCCCACCGCTGTGCCGATTGCGGGTGGCACCGATGTGATGGTCGAGATCAACTTCGACCACCGCCGGCCCGAGTACCTGCTCGACCTGAACCGCATCGGCGACCTCACCGAGTGGGAGGCCGGCGAGGACACCGTGCGGCTGGGGGCCTCCGTCCCGTACACCAGGATCATGCAGAATCTCCGTGCCGAGCTGCCCGGCCTGGCGCTCGCCTCGCACACGGTCGCCTCCCCGCAGATCCGCAACCGCGGCGGCGTCGGCGGCAACCTCGGCACGGCCTCGCCCGCCGGTGACGCGCACCCCGCCCTCCTCGCGGCCGGTGCCGAGGTCGAGGTGGAGTCGGCGGCCCGCGGCACCCGCCTGATTCCGATCGACGAGTTCTACACCGGCGTCAAGCGCAACGCGCTCCAGCCCGACGAGCTGATCCGCGCCGTCCACATCAAGAAGGCGGACGGCCCGCAGCAGTACTCCAAGGTCGGCACCCGCAACGCCATGGTCATCGCGGTGTGCGCCTTCGGTCTCGCCCTGCACCCCGAGACCCGCACGGTCCGGACCGGCATCGGCTCCGCCGCCCCGACCCCCGTGCGGGCCAGGGCCGCCGAGGACTTCCTGAACGCGGCTCTCGAAGAGGGCGGCTTCTGGGACAACGGAAAGATCATCACCCCGTCGGTCGCCAAGCAGTTCGCGGACCTGTGCTCGGCCGCCTGCAACCCGATCGACGACGTCCGGGGCACCGCGAGCTACCGCCGCCACGCGGTCGGCGTCATGGCCCGCCGGACGCTCACCTGGACCTGGGAGTCGTACCGCGGCGCCCGCCGCGCCTCGGAGGGAGCTGCGTAATGCGCGTCAACTTCACCGTCAACGGACGTCCGCAGGAAGCCGACGACGTCTGGGAGGGCGAGTCCCTGCTGTACGTCCTGCGTGAGCGCCTGGGCCTGCCCGGCTCCAAGAACGCCTGCGAGCAGGGCGAGTGCGGCTCCTGCACCGTGCGCCTGGACGGCGTGCCGGTCTGTTCCTGCCTGGTCGCGGCCGGCCAGGTCGAGGGCCGCGAGGTCGTGACCGTCGAGGGCCTCGCGGACTACGCCAAGCAGCGCGCCGAGGGCGGCTGCGCGACCGGCGCCTGCGGCACGAACCTCCAGGACGCCCAGCAGTGGCAGGCCAAGGGCACCGACTCGCAGACCGGCGAGGGCACCGAACTGAGCCCCATCCAGCAGGCGTTCATCGACGCCGGCGCCGTCCAGTGCGGCTTCTGCACCCCGGGTCTGCTGGTCGCCGCCGACGAGATGCTGGAGAACAACCCGAACCCGTCCGACGCGGACATCCGCGAGGCGCTGTCGGGCAACCTGTGCCGCTGCACGGGCTACGAGAAGATCATGGACGCGGTCCGTCTGGCGGCTGCCCGCCAGTCCGAGGGGGTCTGACATGCCGACCAACGGCGCTCCTACGAAGATCACGCAGGGCACCCGGACCAAGGGCGGCATCGGCGAGTCCACGCTCCGCCCGGACGGCACCCTCAAGGTCACCGGCGAGTTCGCGTACTCGTCCGACATGTGGCACGAGGACATGCTGTGGGGCCAGATCCTGCGCTCCACCGTCGCCCACGCCGAGATCGTGTCGATCGACACCGGTGAGGCCCTCGCCACGCCGGGCGTCTACGCGGTCCTGACCTACGACGACCTGCCCACCGAGGTGAAGAACTACGGCCTGGAGATCCAGGACACCCCGGTCCTCGCCCACGGCAAGGTACGCCACCACGGCGAGCCGGTCGCGATCGTCGCCGCCGACCACCCGGAGACGGCCCGCCGCGCCGCCGCCAAGATCAAGGTCGAGTACCGGGAACTCCCGGTCATCACCGACGAGGCCACCGCGACCGCCCCGGACGCGATCCTCATCCACGAGAACCGCGACGACCACCACATCGGCCATGTCCCGCACCCGAACATCGTGCACCGCCAGCCGATCATCCGCGGCAACGTGGAGGAGGCCCGCGAGCGGGCCGACGTGATCGTCGAGGGCGAGTACACCTTCGGCATGCAGGACCAGGCCTTCCTCGGCCCCGAGTCCGGCCTCGCCGTGCCCGAGGAGGACGGCGGCGTCCACCTCTACATCGCCACCCAGTGGCTCCACTCCGACCTGCGCCAGATCGCGCCCGTCCTCGGCCTGCCCGAGGACAAGGTGCGCATGACGCTGGCCGGCGTCGGCGGCGCGTTCGGCGGCCGCGAGGACCTGTCGATGCAGATCCACGCCTGCCTTCTGGCGCTGCGCACCGGCAAGCCCGTCAAGATCGTCTACAACCGGTTCGAGTCCTTCTTCGGACACGTCCACCGGCACCCGGCGAAGCTCTACTACGAGCACGGCGCCACCAAGGACGGCAAGCTCACGCACATGAAGTGCAGGATCGTCCTGGACGGCGGCGCCTACGCCTCCGCCTCCCCGGCGGTCGTCGGCAACGCCTCCTCCCTCTCCGTCGGCCCGTACGTCATCGACGACGTCGACATCGAGGCCATCGCCCTCTACACCAACAACCCGCCCTGCGGCGCCATGCGCGGCTTCGGCGCGGTCCAGGCGTGCTTCGCCTACGAGGCGCAGATGGACAAGCTGGCGAAGAAGCTCGGCATGGACCCGGTGGAGTTCCGGCAGCTGAACGCCATGGAGCAGGGGACCATCATGCCGACCGGGCAGCCGGTCGACTCCCCGGCCCCGGTCGCCGAACTGCTGCGCCGCGTCAAGGCGATGCCCATGCCGCCCGAGCGCCAGTGGGAGTCCAGCGAGGGCGCCGACGTACGGCAGCTGCCCGGCGGTCTGTCCAACACCACGCACGGCGAGGGCGTCGTACGCGGGGTCGGCTACGCGGTCGGCATCAAGAACGTCGGCTTCTCCGAGGGCTTCGACGACTACTCCACCGCCAAGGTGCGCATGGAGGTCATCGGCGGCGAGCCGGTCGCGACCGTGCACACCGCGATGGCGGAGGTCGGCCAGGGCGGAGTCACCGTCCACGCGCAGATCGCCCGCACCGAGCTGGGCGTC
Organism: Streptomyces sp. NPDC001450; assembly: GCF_053597295.1. NCBI lineage: Bacteria > Bacillati > Actinomycetota > Actinomycetes > Kitasatosporales > Streptomycetaceae > Streptomyces > Streptomyces sp. NPDC001450. Next base: position 25,907 of record NZ_JBSFHY010000020.1, on the reverse strand, counting down.
GCCCAGGTGACCATCCACCCGGCCGACACCCAGGTGGGCAGCGCCGGTTCGACCTCGGCCTCCCGGCAGACGTACGTCACCGGCGGCGCCGTGAAGAACGCCTGCGAGCTGGTCCGCGAGAAGGTCCTGGAGATCGGCCGCCGCAAATTCGGCACCTACCACCCCGCCTGGGCCACCGCCGAACTCCTGCTGGAGGGCGGCAAGGTCGTCACCGACGGCGGCGAGGTCCTCGGCGACCTGGTCGATGTCCTGGAGGACGAGACCGTCGAGATCGAGGCGGAGTGGCGGCACCGGCCGACCGAGGCCTTCGACCTGCGCACCGGCCAGGGCAACGGACACGTCCAGTACTCCTTCGCCGCGCACCGCGCGGTCGTCGAGGTCGACACCGAACTCGGCCTGGTCAAGGTCATCGAACTGGCCTGCGCCCAGGACGTCGGCAAGGCCCTCAACCCGCTCTCCGTCATCGGCCAGATCCAGGGTGGCACCACCCAGGGCCTGGGCGTGGCGGTGATGGAGGAGATCATCGTCGACCCGAAGACGGCGAAGGTCAGGAACCCCTCCTTCACGGACTATCTGATCCCGACCATCCTCGACACGCCGACCATCCCGGTCGACGTCCTCGAACTCGCCGACGACCACGCCCCGTACGGGCTGCGCGGCATCGGTGAAGCCCCGACCCTGTCGTCCACCCCGGCCGTCCTCGCGGCGATCCGGAACGCGACCGGGCTGGAGCTCAACCGCACTCCGGTGCGGCCCGAGCACCTGACGGGGACATGACCCTACGGGGTTTCAGCAGGTGATTCATCTGGGGGGACTTCGTCCCCCCAGGCCCCCATGTTCGTCTCGGGCCGTCCCCCGGGTCGTCCATTCCCCCAAATCCCGTGAGTTGCCGAAGGCGCACGCACGGGTGCCCCTGTGAACCTTGGGAGATGGCACCATGACCCAGCAGTCAGTGGAGCCCAGGACCGCAGCCGACGACGCGGGCGATGGCAGCCGCGTCCCGGCCGGGCGTTCCTGGCTCGACCGGTACTTCCACATATCCAAGAGAGGGTCCACGGTCTCGCGAGAGGTCCGCGGCGGCGTCACCACCTTCATGGCGATGGCCTACATCCTCCTGCTCAACCCCCTCATCCTGTCCGGCAAGGACGCGGCTGGGGACACGCTCGGCCAGAAGGCGCTGATCACCGCGACCGCGTTCGCGGCGGCCCTCACCACGCTGCTGATGGGATTCGTCGGCAAGGTGCCGCTCGCCCTCGCCGCCGGCCTCTCCGTCTCCGGCGTCCTGTCCTCGCAGGTCGCCCCCGAGATGACCTGGCCGCAGGCCATGGGCATGTGCGTGATGTACGGCGTCGTCATCATGCTGCTGGTCGTCACCGGCCTGCGCGAGCTGATCATGAACGCGATCCCGCTCGCCCTCAAGCACGGCATCACGATGGGTATCGGCCTGTTCATCGCCCTCATCGGCTTCTACAAGGCCGGCTTCGTGCACCAGGGCGCGCACACCCCGGTCACCCTCGGCCCCGCGGGTGAACTCGCCGGCTGGCCCGTGCTGCTCTTCGCCGGCACCCTGCTGCTGATCTTCATGCTGCAGGCCCGGAACATCCCTGGCGCCATCCTCATCGGCATCATCTCCGGCACGATCGTCGCCGCGGTCCTCAACGCCGCCGGCGTCATCGGCCCCAAGCAGTGGGCGAACGGCGCCGCCCCCGAACTGCACGGCAGCGCGGTCTCGATGCCCGACTTCTCGCTCTTCGGACACGTCGAGTTCGGCGGCTGGGGCAAGGTCGGCGCGATGACCGTCGGCATGATCGTCTTCACGCTCGTGCTCGCCGGGTTCTTCGACGCGATGGCCACCATCATCGGCGTCGGTACCGAGGCCGAGCTGGCCGACGACAAGGGCCGTATGCCGGGCCTGTCCAAGGCGCTGTTCATCGACGGCGCCGGCGGTGCGATCGGCGGTGTGGCGGGCGGCTCCGGCCAGACGGTCTTCATCGAATCGGCGACCGGCGTCGGCGAGGGCGCCCGTACGGGTCTGGCCTCCGTCGTCACGGGCCTGTTCTTCGCGGCCTGTCTCTTCTTCACCCCGGTCACCGCGATCGTCCCGCAGGAGGTCGCCTCCGCCGCCCTGGTCGTCATCGGCGCCATGATGCTGATGAACGCCCGGCACGTGGACTGGGCCGACCGCGCCACCGCGATCCCGGTCTTCCTGACCGTCGTGCTGATGCCGTTCACGTACACCATCACCACCGGTGTCGCCGCGGGCGTCATCTCCTACGTGGCCATCAAGACCGCCCAGGGCAAGGCCCGCGAGATCGGTGCCTTCATGTGGGGTCTGACGGTCGTCTTCCTGGTGTACTTCGCACTGCACCCCATCGAGGGCTGGCTCGGCGTGCACTAGCCGGCCCGTCAACGCCCTTTCCACGCAACCCCGTTAAGGAGACCGAGAGATGCTGGACATCGCCGAGGAGCTGAACCGGTGGGTCGAGCAGGGCCGTGACTTCGCCGTCGCCACCGTGGTGGCCGTCGGCGGCAGCGCCCCTCGCCAGCCCGGCGCCGCCCTCGCGGTGGACGCCGACGGCACGGCCATCGGTTCGGTCTCCGGCGGGTGCGTGGAGGGCGCCGTGTACGACCTGTGCCGACAGGCGCTCGAGGACGGGGAGACCGTGCTGGAGCGCTTCGGGTACAGCGACGAGGACGCCTTCGCCGTCGGCCTGACCTGTGGCGGCATCATCGACATCCTCGTCACACCGGTCCGGGCGGACGGTCCCGCCCGGCCGGTGCTCGCGGCCGCGCTGGCCGCCGCCGCCCTCGGGGAGGCGGCGGCGGTCGCGCGTGTCGTCCAGGGGCCGGCCGAACTGCTGGGCCGGGCTCTCCTCGTGCGTCCCGACGGCTCCTACGACGGCGGCTTCGGAGCCCACCCCGAACTGGACCGCACGGTCGCCGCCGAGGCCGGTGCCTTCCTGGACGCGGGCCGCACCGGCACCCTGGAGATCGGCGAACGGGGCTCCCGCTGCGGCGCCCCGCTCACGCTCCTGGTCGAGTCGTCGGTCCCCGCACCCCGCATGATCGTCTTCGGCGCCATCGACTTCGCCTCCGCTCTGGTCCGCGTCGGCAAGTTCCTGAACTACCACGTCACGGTGTGCGACGCCCGCCCGGTGTTCGCCACCCGCACCCGCTTCCCGGAGGCCGACGAGATCGTCGTCGAGTGGCCCCACACGTACCTGGAGCGCACCGAGGTCGACGGCCGTACCGTCCTGTGCGTCCTCACCCACGACGCCAAGTTCGACGTACCGCTGCTCGAACGGGCCCTGCGCCTGCCGGTCGCCTACGTCGGCGCGATGGGCTCCCGCCGCACCCACCTCGACCGCAACGAGCGCCTGCGCGAGGCCGGCGTCACCGAACTCGAACTGGCCCGCCTGCGCTCCCCGATCGGCCTCGACCTCGGCGCCCGTACGCCCGAGGAGACGGCACTCTCCATCGCCGCGGAGATCGTCGCCGACCGGCGCGGAGGCAGCGGGATCTCGCTGACCGGCGCGCACACCCCGATCCACCACGACACGGCGTCGCTGCCGGCGGGGCGGATCGGGTCGGTGGCCTGAGCCGTCGGCAGCGGCTCACGCGGGTGACAGGCGCCGGGTCAGCGGAGATCGGGTGAGGGAAGCACCGACAGAGTGCCTTTGCTGAGCAGGGGGGCGAGGGCCGCGGGTGCCCCGGGCAGCAGCCGGTCGACGGCGGTCTGCACCGCGACCCAGGCCTCGGCTCCCGCGAGCGGCTCGGCGCCCGCGCCCTTGATGTACTCCATGTGATTGTCCACGTAGCCCTGATAGTCATGAGCGTCGCGCCGGACCGGGAAGCTGCTGGAGGCGATCTTGTGGGCGGCCAGTCCCACCACCGCCCGCAACGCGTCGAGGACGACAGGGTCGTCCGATCCGCGGTGCAGTTCCGTGAGCGGCACTCCCATGCTGAGGAGGCTTCCGACGACGGCCTGATTGTCGCGGGCCCCTCGTAGCGCGACTCCGTGGAGCAGGGTGTTCATGCCGTACTCCCCGGCCTTCCCGGCCGCCGTGCCCCACTCCTGGATGAACGTGATCCTCGACTCGGGGTCGGTCATCGACCCCAGCTCCCGGCACGTCTCCGCGGCAACCTTCAACGCCTCGTCGATGTGGCCGGTCACCCGCAGGGTCGTCATCAGGGCGGTACGGAAACTGAGCCGGTGAGGGGCGGCCGAGGCCGCGGTCCTGGCGGCGACCAGGGCCTCCTTGTCCAGCTTCAGGCGCCTGTTGCGCTGGGACAGGCCCCTGGACAAGTAGGCCGCTGCGTGGAGGTCGTTGCCGAAGGTGCCGGTTTCCCGGGAGAGCTGGATCGCGGCCGTGACCAGTCGCCGGGCGAGGTCGGCGAGTTCGTCCGCGCTGCGCTCGTTGCTGATGGCGAGGGCGGCCTCGGCGATGGTCTGGTGACGGATCCACAGGCCGCTGTCGTGACCGGTCGCCGCGGCTTCCCTGCCCAGCGGGACGGTGATGGCGTCCTCCACCAGATAGTCGTCCTCCAGCCCGACGACCCTTGCGAGGATCCGTGGCGACAGCGGGCTGGCCTGTCGCCGCGCCGGGTCGTGGGCGACGTGGAGCAGAGCGATCATCAGGAAGCAGTGCACCAGTGAGGTGCCCTCCACCGCCGGATGGCCGGCCAGTCGGTCCAGCAGCTTGCCCACGTGGTCGCGCAGGAGCGTCCCGTAGCGCAGTTCGAGCATGGCGCCCACGAGGGAGCTGTCCCGTTTCCCGTAGGTGGCCCGGGACATCTCCACCAGTCGGCCCGCGCGATCCTTCCGGGGGGTCCTGGCCAGCTCCTCCAGCGCGTCGAGCCTCTCCCAGGCCTGCACCAGAAGCGTGCCGTCCTCGTCCTGAAGACCGAGATTGCCGACGACCTTGGTGAACGACGCGAGCTTCTGGTAGCCGCCCGCCGAGCGCCACTCGCGCTGCTGCCCGGCAAGCAGCACGTGGATGTCACCGCGACCGGCCGCCATGATCTGCCGCAGTTCGTCGATGTGCTGCGCGCCCTGGTCGGTGACGAGCACGATGTGCTGTCCCGGCTGTTCTGGCATGGACAGGATGACCTTGGGGTCGATCCTGGTCCCGTGTTCCCGCCACAGGACCGTCACGTCTCCGCGCCCGCGGACGAGGTCCACCGCCGCCTGCCGCAGCGCGATCGACTTGCCCTCGCCCATGGGCCCCACGGCCGCGACGATGCGCTTGTCCAGTGTTCCCGAGAGACAGCCGGCCAGGTCGCCGGTGAGCCTGTCGACCAGGGACAGCCGGGGTACGCGCGGATCGAGCGCGGTCTCCCAGCGGGGTTCCGCACCGTCGAAGAACCGCTTGACGTCAGCGGCCGGCATCTCCTCCTCCGTCAGGGCGTCGAGCAGGGCACGGTCGAGCCGCGTCCAGCCGGGCGGGCACTGGACGGTGCGCATGTACGACTCGTACAGCCGGGGGAACAGCCGGTGGGCGTTGATCCTGTCGTAGAACGTCCAGCGCGGTGCCTGCTGGAATTCGCTCAGCAGCGGTGACGCCTCGACGGCCACGGCCAGTTCGTCGTAGGAACACCAGATCAGGTCGAGGCCGTAGAGGTTCTTCTCCCGCACCCGTTCCTGCAGGGAGCGGGAGAATGCGTCCTCCCAACCGCTGTAGCCGACCACCACGACGGTGTGATCGGTCAGGGTGCTGCGCAGGCTCCCGAGCAGTTCGGTCCGGTCCCGGGTCAGCTGGCTGATCGTGTGGAGCGTGTCACCGATGCGCCAGTAGCCGTGCACATGGACGATGTTGACGGCGTCGTCGTCCTCACGCTGCTCCAGCTTGCCGTCGAAGTCCAGGGCCTGCGGGTTGGGCCGGCCGCCGGCCTTCCGTACGGCGATCTCCAGCAGCGGGTCGAAGTTGGTGGTGATCACCGGCCCCCGCCGGTGTGCGGGCAGCGCCCGCAGCAACGCCCCCAGGCTCTCCACGGCCGGCGTGAGCGTCCACAGGCCGGTGTCGTGTTCGGTCTGCTTCAGCTCTTCCGGGTCTCCGCGCCGGGCCAGCACGGACCGCTCCGGTGCCCCGAGTCCCGTGCACGCGTCCAGGACGGCACGCCGGATCGCCAGATTGAGGCCGTCCTGTCCCCGGAGTTCCTTCAGGACGTCGGCCGCCTGCTGGTACTTCTCGCCACCGGACAGCCCCTTGAGCGCCCTCTTGAACTGGAGCTGGTCGTTGAAGGAGGAGGGCACGGCGTGCATGTGGGCCACGATCCCGTCGACGCCCGGGACCGCTCCGACACTGACGCCCGAGCCCGTGATGAAGGCGACCTTCCTGCTGCCCTCCGTCAGCGTGTGCGTCAGACGGGAGATCAGACGGTCCTCTTTGACGTTCTCCACCCCGTTGTCCACCGAGCCGACTCCCCGTCGTCCGCATTGCCAGAGCATCCCGATTCTAGCCGTGCGGAGCCGCCCGGGCGGTCAACGGACTTGCGACGGCAGGGCCTTGAGCTGCAAGGTGGACAGCCGGTCGCGGCCGCCTCCACGGCGCCGCCGGACATGTGGACAGGGGGACGTGTGGGCGGGGCGCACGACGGGCGAGGCGGTGCCGGACCGGACGAGGCGGACGACGGCCCCACCGGCAGCCCGCCCCTGCGCCGGCTGTCGCCCTGGGCCACAGCCGTACTCGGAGTCTTCCTGCTGGCAGACGTCGTCGTGCTCTGCGGGGTGCTGCTGAGTCTGTGGCCCGCGCTGCTCGACACCGTGCGGGCGGATGCCGAGAGCGGCGCCACAGCGGGGTGGTCGCCGTTCGGCCTGGGGGAATGGGCACTGACCGCCGACACCGCGATGCTGCTCGCGGTGATCTGCGCGAGTGCGCTGGGCAGCTTCGTCCACGCGGCCACGTCCTTCGCGACCTATGTGGGAAACCGGCGCCTGTACGCGAGTTGGCTGTGGTGGTACCTGCTGCGCGCCGGCATCGGGGTCGCGCTCGCGCTGCTGGTGTACTTCCTGCTACGCGGCGGCCTGTTCGCAGGTGGCTCGGGCGCCGGGGCGACGAATCCGTACGGCTTCGCGGGCATCGCCGGTCTGTGCGGCCTGTTCTCCAAGCAGGCGACGGACAAGCTGCGCGAGGTCTGCGACACGATCCTGAGCACCAGCAGCGACGGTGACCGCGAACGCAGGGACAAACTCGACGAGCCCGGCACCGCGACCCACTGACCGCCCGGACGGAGCGGCGGCCGGGGCCCGTCGTGCCGGGATTTCGGAGCCGGCCCGCCGGTTCAGTGCCCCGGTGCCGCGCCTCCCCGCCTGAGCAGCCGGTTCGCCGCCCGTCCGAACACCGTGCGGGACGTTCGCTCCACCACGCCGTCGAAGAGGCGCGGCAGGAAGCGGATCCGCAGCTCCTCCCGCCACACCACGCGGGTACGGCCGCCGGGCCCCGGCCGGACCTCGATCTCGGCCCAGCCCAGGATGATCCGGCCCTGCTTCTCCAGACGGCACAGGCCGGGCTCGCCGTCGGCCGGAGGATGCCAGAGCGTGACCTCCATCGGGTCGTCGAAGGCGAGCGGGCCGAGGCCCGATCGGGCCACGAAGCGGGTGCCCTCGCGGGTCGGCTCGGCCGTGACCACGGTGATCCGGGTCAGCGGGACCACGTCGGCGTGGCGGGGCCACTGCGTGAGCCGGCGCCACGCCTCGTCGAGGGAGAGCGGCACGGTGCGTTCGAAGGAGAAGAAGGGCACGGCACGATCGTAGGGAATCGCCGTCGGCCACCTGCGAGTTCGGCCCCGGGTCACCTGCCTGGCGCAGCGGCGGGGCGGCCGCCGGCGAACGTGTGTGCCCACGAGTGGCCGATGGGGCGCAAGGTGTCCACCCTGGAAGGGTGAGCACCGCGGGTGGCACCGCGGCGGCCTCCGGCTGGAGAGGGTTCCTGGAGAGCCCCGTCGTCGGCATGGCTCCGTGGATCATCTTCTCCCTGCTGGTCGGACCGGGCCGGTTCGAGATCTCGGTCGCGCTCGCGCTGGCCTGCGCGGTCGCCCTGGTCCTCCTCGGCAGGCTGGCACACCGGGGCGGCTCCTGGAAGCTCCTCGAACTCTGCGACGTGGTCTTCTTCGCCGGCATGGCCGTCGTCGGCGTCCTGGCGAGCGAAGGCACGCTGCGCTGGCTGGAGACGTACGCCGGGGAGGTGTCCAACATCGCGCTGGTGCTGATCGCCTTCGGCTCGATGGCCGTCCGGGTGCCGTTCACCCTGCAGTACGCCCGCGAACAGGTCGACCCGGCCCTGTGGGACACGCCCGCGTTCCTGCGCACCAACTACGCCATCACCGGGGTGTGGGGGCTCGCCTTCCTGGTGGCGGCGCTCGCGGGCGGCTACGGAGACCTCGTCCTGCACAACCCGGACAACCTCTGGACCGGCTGGATCATCCAGATCCTGGCCATCGTCGCGGCTCTCCGCTTCACCGAGTGGTACCCCGAGGTGGTCCGGGCCCGCGCCCGGCGCGACAGCGGCCGGCCCGGCCCGGACCCGCCCCCGGTGGCCGATCTGCTGCTGCCGCTGGCCGGCCTGCTGGTCCCGATCGGGATCGCCGTCCTGATCTTCGACAACATGTGGTGGCTGGGCGCGGCCCTCATCGTGGCCGGCACGCTGCTCACGAAGGCGTTGCGCCGGCCCGGAACCGGCCCGGCTCCGAGCGCTTGACGTGGCAGGTAATCGACCCGGGGACCGGCTCCCGGAAGGATCGGGATCGACAGCACGGCGGGACGCCCCGTTCCGTCCGAACCCGTCCGGACCATCCCGAGGAGGCCCCATGCCGTACTACGAGAGCCCCGTCGACGGCACCCGGCTGCACTACGTCGACCACGGCCCCGCCCGCGGCCCTGTCGTCGTCTTCGTCAGCAGCGCGTACCTGGGACACGAACTGTGGGAGTACCAGATGCTGCCGCTCGCCGAGGCCGGCTACCGGTGCGTCGGTCTCGACCGGCGCGGCCACGGACGTTCCGACGACGCCTGGCTCGGCTACGACCTCGACACCCTCGCCGACGACGTGCACGGTCTGCTCGACCACCTCGACCTGCGGGAGGTGACGCTGGTCGGGCACTCCGTCGGCACCGCCGAGGTGGTGCGCTGTCTGACCCGGCACGGCGCCGACCGGGTGGCACGGGCCGTGCTCGTCGCCGGCGTCGCACCGGGAGTCGTCCGTTCGCCGGGGCTTCCCCAGGGCGTGGACCCGGCGGTCGTGCGCGCCGACGACGAGATCTTCCGGCGCGACCGCGCGGGGTACTTCACCGCCTCGGCGGATGACTTCTTCGCCGCGGGCCGGCCCGGCAACGAGCTGTCCGCCGCCTATGTGCGCCACCTCGTCGACCGCTGCCTGGCCGCCACGCCCCGCGCCGCGAACGGGGTGCGGGCCGTGGTGGCCGCGCTCGACCTCACCGACGAGCTGCCCGGTGTGCGGGTCCCCGTACTCGTCGTGCACGGCACCCACGACACCTCGGCACCCCTCGCGCTCACCGGGGAACGCGCCGCGCGGCTGCTGCCGCACGCCACGCTGAAGGTGTACGAGAACGGTGGTCACGGCCTGTTCGCCACCCACGCGCAGCAGCTCACCGCGGACCTGCGGGGGTTCGTCGACGCGCAGGCCACCGCGCGCCGCGCGGACGCGGAGGGCGAGCGCCTCGCGGCTGCCCGTGCCGCCTGAACCGCCTCGACCTCGGATCCCCGGGGTGTTCCGACGGCAGCTCCGGCCGCCGTAGCACCATGGAGGTACGCACCATGGTGCTACGGGGGAGAAGAGGACCCCGGCGAGAGGACGGGCCCATGTACTACCGGGACCGCGCCGAGGCCGGACGGAGACTCGCCGGCCTGCTGAGAGACCTGCGCGACAGGGGTGAACTTCCCGACCCCGTCGTCCTGGCCCTGCCCCGCGGCGGGATCGCGGTCGCCGCGCCCGTCGCCCGTGCTCTCGACGCCCCGCTCGACGTGCTCGTCGTACGCAAGATCGGCGCCCCGCACCACGAGGAGTTCGCCGTCGGCGCCCTCGCCGCCGACGACCCGCCCCTCTTCGACTCGGACACCCTCGACCGCCTGGGCCTGACCGAGGAGCGCCTCGCCCCGGCCGTCGAGCGGGAACGGACCGAGCTGGCCCGGCGGGAGCACCGGTACCGCGGCGGCCGCCCGCCCCCGGAGCTGAAGGGCCGTACCGTGATCATCGCCGACGACGGCCTGGCCACCGGTGCCACCGCCCGCGCCGCCCTGCGCCACGTATGGCGCCGGGGCCCGGCCCGGGTCGTGCTGGCCGTCCCCGTCGGCGCCCCGGACTCCCTCGACCTGCTCGCGGACGAGGCCGACATGATCGTGTGCCCGCTCCGGCCGGCCGGGTTCAGCGCCGTCGGTCAGTGGTACGACGACTTCGGGCAGCTGACCGACGCGGACGTGCTCGACGTGCTCGACGCACTGCACGCGCGCTGAACGCCGGGGATCGAGGATGCCCGCACTGGCCACGGCGGAGGCGCGGCGCCGGTTCACCGCCGCCCGGGTCGCCCGGCTGGCCACGGTCGACGCGGCGGGCCGCCCGCACCAGGTGCCGGTGGTCTTCGCCCGGTACACCCTCGACGGCGCCGACCGGCTCGTGACCGCCGTCGACCACAAGCCCAAGACCACCGCCCGTCTCAAGCGGCTGCGCAACATCGCCGCACACCCGGCCGTGTGCCTGCTCGCGGACGCCTATGACGAGAACTGGGACCACCTGTGGTGGGTCCGCGCCGACGGCGAGGCCCGCGTCCTGCCGCCCGACGCGGCCGACCCGGCCGTCCGCGACGCCCACGCGACCGCCGTACGGCTGCTGCGCGAGAAGTACCCGCAGTACCGGGACCACCCGCCGGACGGGCCGGTGATCGCCGTCACCGTGCGGAGTTGGACCGGGTGGGAGGCCCGCGCCCGGTGACGCCGGACCCGGCGAGGCGTCCGGTGCCGACGCCCGCATCCCCCCGTCCGCGACAACCCCGTGCACACCAGTGGTACCGGAAGGGCACGCGGAGTAACCTCTCGTGACATGACGCGCACGGGGGAGCGAGCCGTCAAGTCACGGTTAAGGACGCCACCTTGGGTGGCTCGCATCGAAGAGCAGGACGGACAGGTGCTCGGCGCGGGGGTGCTCCTCGCCCCCGACCGGGTGCTCACCGCGGCCCATGTGGTCCGGCCCGGCCGGACCTACGTCGTCCACTTCGTCGGGGTGCCCGACGTACCGGGCGTGGCCGCCACGGTCCGGGCGGACGAGCATGTCCCGCAGCGGGAGGACGCCTTCGGGGACCGCATCGGCGACCTGGCCCTGCTGCGGCTGGCGGACCCGCTGCCCGCCGAGCACACCACCCGGCTCTACCGGCTGGCCTCGCCGCACGGGCCGGTGAGCATGTACGGCTTCCCGGCCGGCGACGACGGCGGCCGCTGGCACGGCGCCACCCTGGTCGCCGCCCGCGGCCGGGACCACCAGGTGCAGCTGCGCCCGCAGACCCAGGGCGAGCTGGCCGCCCCGGGCTTCAGCGGCGGGGGAGTGGTCGACCACGAGACCGACGAGGTCATCGGGATCGTCCTCAGCGTCGACGAGGGCCCGGGCTCCGTCTTCAGCTACATGAGCCCCACCGAGACCATCCTCAGCCATCTGCCGCAGGCCGCCGCCTGGAGCGACGGCGCCGAAGCCGTCGACCCGTCCCTGCGCACCGGCGCGAAGGGCGCCACCGGCAAGCTCGACGTGCCGTTCGCCACCGAACTCGCCTCCTGGTTCCGGGGCGAGGGCTGGCCGGCGCTCGTCACCGTCGTCCCCGCCCGCAGCCCTCGCGCCTGGACCCTCACCCGCGCCGTCACCCTGGCCGACCGGGAGCTGCGCACCCAGCAGAACACCAGCGCCTTCAGCCACGACCCGCCCGAGACCGTACCACCGGCCGGCGGCCATGATCTCGCCCTGGACGTCAAGGACATGACGGTCAGTCAGGTCATGGACCGGATCGCCGAACGGCTGGGCATCCGCGGCGACCCGAGACCCGAACGGCTCGGCGCCCTGCGCGTCCCGCTCGCCGCCGTCCTGGTCGGGGTCGACCAGGCAGCCGAACCCGACGCCCTGCTCGCCCTGCTGGACCGGCTGGCCCAGCAGGGGGCCCGGCTGCTCCTGGTCTTCCGCCGCCGGGGCGGCCGCGCGGCCCAGGCTGCCGAATCCTTCGTCCGGCGTCCGCTGCGCCACCGCTGGACCCGGCTGCACCGCGAACTCGACCACATCGTCGACGAGTTGGGGCCCGCGCTCGACGAACGCCGGGACCGCGTGGCGGCCGACCCCGCCACGCGACAGCTGCTGGACCAGGCCGAGGCCGGCGTACGGCGCACCCGGATGCTGCTCGCCTGGGTCACCCACACCCCCGAGCGGGAGCGCGAACCCCGCCACGCCGACCTGCTGTTCACCTTCGAGGACGCCGCCGAGCGCCGCCGCCAGCGCCTGGAACAGGCGATCTCGGTCCTCGACGACCGGCTGCGCCGCCGCGAGGAACTCCTCGGCCGGGTCACCGCCGAGTGGCCGCTGTGCCGGGAACGCGCCGCGGCCCAGGGTGGCGACCGGGTCATGGAGGCCTACCGGCTCTACGAACTCGCTCTGTCGCTGCTGCGGCAGAGCCCCTGCGACGTGGACGAGGCGGAGACCGCGGCCCGGCGGTTCGTCGGCTTCTGCTCCGGCACGGCACCCGGACGGGAGGGCACCTCATGACCTCGTGCATCCGGCCCGGCTGCGCGGGCCACATCATGGCCACCGGCTACTGCGACACCTGCGGACACCGGCACCTGGAGCCACGGACCGAGCCGGGCTCCGGGTCGCGGTCCGAGCCACCGCCCCCGCCGCCCGGCCCCGGCGCCGAGGAACCGCCCGGCCCACAGCCCGTCCACGCCGTCGCCGGAGTCGGCGAACTCGACCAGCACGGACTGGTCCTGCTGCCCGACGTCCCCGCCCCGCAGGGCGGGCTCGTCGAGGACCCCCGGCCGCCCACCGGCGGCCGCCGCTGCGGCGCGAACGGCTGCACGATGATCGTCGGCATCGGATACGGCGGCCAGCCCGCCCCGGTCAAGGGCCGATGTCCCCGCTGCGGCACCCCCTACTCCTTCCTGCCCCAGCTGGACAAGGGCGACCTGGTCGCCGGCCACTACCGGATCCTCGGCTGCCTGGCGCGCGGCGGCCTCGGCTGGATCCACCTCGCCGAGGACACCAGTGCCGACGGCCACCGCGTCGTCCTCAAAGGGCTGATCGACGTCCACGACGCGCTCGCCCGCCGCAACGCCGTCGAGGAGCGCCGCTCGCTCACCGGTCTGCACCACCCGGACATCGTCCGCATCATCACCTACGTCGAACACCGGGCCCCCGGCCGCTCGCCCACCGGCTACCTGGTCATGGACTACATCGGCGGCCGCTCCCTGCAGCAGCTCTTCGACGCCGACGACGCCGAGCGCGTCTTCCAGGGCCGTCCCCGCCTCGACCACGTCCTCACCTACGGCTGCAAGATCCTCGGCGCCCTGCAGTACATGCACGAACGCGGGCTGCTCTACTGCGACATGAAGCCCGCCAACGTCATCCACTTCGGGCGGGCGATCAAGGTCATCGACCTCGGCGCGGTCCGTGCGATCGGCGACCGCGGCTCCGCCTACGTCTACACCGCGAGCTTCGCGCCGCCCAAGGAGGAGGTCGACAGCCGCGGCTGGCACGTCGACAGCGACCTCTACACCGTCGGCATGACCCTCCAGGCCCTGGCCCGGGGCACCGAACCGGCCCGCGGTCTCGCCCCCGACTCCTTCCGCCGCCTCATCGACCGCGCCACCCACGCCGAACCCCGCGCCCGGTTCCGCTCGGCCGCCGAGATGTCCCGCCAGCTCTGGGAGGTCCTGCGCGAGTTCCGCTCGCTGCAGTTCGGCGAGCAACTGCCCGAGAGCAGCACCCGGTTCCGCGCCACCGAGGCCAGCCTCGACGCCGGACTCGGCGCGATCCCCACCCTGGACCACTGGACCGCCCGCCCCGGCCAGCACCCCGCCGAGCTGGACGTCTCCCCGCCCGCGGCCGCCGAGGTCGCCGGCGCCCTGCCGGAACCGGTCCCCGACCCCGACGACGGCGCCGCCCTGCTGCTCGACACCTTCCCGCCCGACGCCCCCGACCGCGTCGCCCGGCAGTGGCCCCGCGAATCCCGCCTCGGCACCCCCGAGACCGCGCTGTGGCTGTGCCGCGCCTACCTGAGACAGGGCGCGCAGGGCGAGGCCCAGAGCTGGCTGGCCGAGGCCGAGACCCTGCTCGGCGAGCGCGCCGCCGCCTACGACTGGCGCGTCGCATGGCACCGGGGCGTGCTCCACCTGAGCAAGGCCGAGGTGCGGCAGGCCGGCAGCTGCTTCGAGGCCGTCTACCGGGCGCTGCCCGGCGAGTACGTGCCCAAACTGGCCCTCGGGTACTGCGCCGAACACGGCGGTGAGCACCGTACGACCCGTGCCATGCGGTTCTACGAGGCCGTGTGGGCCCGGGACTTCGCGCACACCGCCGCCGCGTTCGGCCTGGCCCGGGGCCACCTGGCCACGGGGGACCGGGACGCGGCCGTACGCGTCCTCGACGACGTCCCCGCCACCTCCCGCCACCATGACGCCGCCCGCATCGCGGCCGTCCGCGTCCGCGCCGGCGTCCTGCACGGCCGCGCCCCGTCCGTGGCCGACCTGAGGGACGCGGACCGCCGATTGCCCGAGCTGCACCTGGACGGCGGCGCCGCCGGCGGCGAGTCGCGGGCCCGGCTGGTCGCCGAGGTCCGCGAGAACGTCCTGCACTGCCGCCCGAAGCCGGGCTGGGGGCCGCAGTTCCCGGCCGGCGACCTGCTCGGACCCGGTGCGGAGGACACCCTGCGCACGCTGCTGGAGCAGTCCTTCCGGCAGCTGGCCGCGCAGGCGCGCACCGCGGGCGAACACGGCCGGCTGCTCGACCTGGCCCATGCCGTGCGGCCGATGAGCAGGTTCTGAGAACGCGGACGACATCGGGGAAGCGAGGGGGACGAGGCCATGAGCGTGGCCGGGAGAGGC
This sequence comes from Streptomyces sp. NPDC001450, assembly GCF_053597295.1. NCBI lineage: Bacteria > Bacillati > Actinomycetota > Actinomycetes > Kitasatosporales > Streptomycetaceae > Streptomyces > Streptomyces sp. NPDC001450. The sequence goes on along the minus strand of NZ_JBSFHY010000020.1, from coordinate 10,833 downwards.
GAGAGCACCGAGGACATCACGGTGACCCTCGCGGTCGGCCAGGAGAAGGAACTGCCCGTCGTGCCGACCGCGGCCGGGCGGTTCCGCGACCGGGAGATGCACGCCATCCTGGAGATCGGGGTCAGGAACAACGGTGCCCCGGGCATCGTCACCGGGGGCGCTCGTGGGTCCGGGCCCGCCCTCGCCGAGGTGCTGATCGTCGACACCTCCCGCTCCATGCTCCACCCGGACGCCAAACTGCGCGCCGCCAAGGACGCCACGGTCGCCGCCCTGCGGCTGCTGCCGGAGGGCACCGCGTTCGCCGTGCTCTCCGGCCGGTTCGACGCCACCGTGGTGCACCCCGGCCCGGACCGTGAGGTCATGGCCGTCGCCGGGCCCGCCGAGCGGGAGGCCGCCGAGCGCGCCGTACGGATCCTGGACGCGAACGGCGGCACCGCCATCGGCCACTGGCTCGACCTGGCCCGGCGGCTGCTGAGCAAACAGTCCGCGCCCGTCAAACACGTCCTGCTGCTCACCGACGGGCGCAACGAGCACGACCACCGCGCCAGTATGCGTCTGGACACCGCCCTGGAGGCCTGTGACGGCCGGTTCGTCTGCGACGCGTGGGGCATCGGCGACGACTGGGACGCCGATCTCCTGCTGGGCATCACCCGGCGGCTGCACGGCCGGGCCGGAGCGGTCCGCCGCGAGTCCGAACTGCCCACCGCGTACGAGGAGTTGGTGAACGGGCTGCTCGGCACGGCCGTCCCCGAGCTGCGCATCAAGATCACCCCGACGCCCGGCACCGTGATCCGCCAGGTCAAGCAGGTCGTGCCGAACGAGCAGGAACTCCTTGCCACCGGAGCCGAGTTGGGCGCGCGCGGCGCCGAGTACGTCACCCGCGCCTGGGGCGAGGAGACCCGGCACTTCCAGGTCGTGCTGACCGCCGACCCGACCGGCCGTGAGATCGACGAGGACCTCCAGCTCGCCGCCGTGGAGGTGGTCGTACCCGACTTCGGGCCCGCCGTGCGGCTGCCCGCGCCGCAGCCTGTCCTGGTGCGCTGGACCGACAACCCGCTCGACGCGTCCCGGCAGCATCCCGGGGTCCGCCGCCACGAGCTGTACCAGCAGGCGAGCGCCGCCGTGGCCCGGGCCTACCGGGCCTGGCTGCGCCGCTCGGAGGGCAGAGCGGAGGCGGACCGGGATCTCGCCCGGGCGCTGGCCCTGGCCGGGGAACTGGGCGACGCCCAACTGCTGGGCGCCCTGCGCCGGATCGAGGCCGAGCCGGGCACGGGCCGGGTTCGCGACGGTCTCAAGGACGTCGACTGGCAGCACCTGATCCTCTCCAGCGCCATGACCACCCCACCGGAACAGGCCGCCGCGGGTCCGCCCGCGGCAGGTGCGCCGGCCGCCGGTCCACAGGCCCCGACAGGTGCCGACGACCTGACCGAGTGCCCGGACTGCACCTGGCTCGGCCCGGCGGACTCGGTGTACTGCGGCAGATGCGGACGCCTGCTGAGGGGAGCCATATGAGCGTCGACGCCCGCACCGGACCGGGCAGGGGCGTGCACGCAGCCGCGGGCCCCCGCGACCGGGCCCAGCTGCCCCGCCACCTCGGCCGCCTCCTCGGCGCCGGGCGGCGACCGCCGGACCCGGGCAGCACGACCGCGTACGAACTCGGCGTGCGCCGGCGTCTGCTGCTGGCCCTGACGGCCCTGCTGACCCTGTCCCTGTTCCTGTCCTACGAGGGTGTGCACGCGGACGCCAACCCGCTGCGCACCTCCAGCGCCCCCGCCGTCGTCGCCATCGACACCGCGCTCTACGCGCTCGGCGAGGCGCAGGCGGACGCGACCGGGGGGACCCCGTCGACCAGCGAGTTCCAGAAGCAGATCTCGGTGGCCGCGCAGAGCCTCGCCCTGACCGCCACCGACGACATGGGCGGCCCGGGCGGCCGGCAGGCCCTGCAGACGGTCGCCGGACTGATCATCGGGTACACCGGTATGGTCGAGAAGGCCCAACTGGAGCCCCAGGGAAGCGTGTTGCGGGACGCCTACCTGAGCTACGCGACCAGCATGCTGAAGACCGCGAAGACCGGCATCGAGGACCGGCTCAGACGGCTGCAGGACGAACAGCGGGCCGTGGTCGGGCGGCAGACCTCCTTCGGGTGGGCGCTGTGGATCGGCTGGAGCCTGACCGCGCTGCTCGTCCTCGCCCTGGGCGCGGCCCTGGTGGAGACCCAGCTCTTCCTGCGCCGCCGCTTCCGGCGCAGGTTCAACCGTCAACTCATCGTCGCCTGCGCCCTGCTGGCCGGAGGGTTCACGACCCTTGTGCTGTTCACGGTGTGGACGCGCCAGGGCATGACGGACACCCGCGGTCTGCTCGACCGGCTGGTGTCCGGGCAGGCCGTCACGGACGCGGGGCCGCACACCGCCGCGTACCTGGCGCACACCGGCTTCCGCGCGGCGGCCTCGGCGTGGATCGTGTTGGGAGGCATCGTGCTCATGGCGCTGACCGAGACGGGTCTGCGGCAGCACATCAACGACTACCGTTTCAGGCCCCGGTGAGCGCCCCCGGCAGCGGCCCCGCGGCCGCCACCCGGCGCCGCCTGGTGCGCACGGTCACCGTGCTGGTCAGCTGCCTGGCCGTGCTGGCGGCGGCAGTCGTGCTGGGCGTACGCGCGCTCGGACAGGAACCGACCGTCACCCTGCTGGCCAACTGGACGGGCAAGGACGAGCAGTACTTCCGGGAGGCGGTCATCGATCCCTTCGAGCGCAAGTACCACGTCCACGTCGACTACCAGGGCAGCTCCGCGGAGAGCCAGGTGCTCAGCGCCGACGTCGAGGCCGGCACACCGCCCGACGTGGTGGTGCTCACCGGCCCCGGCGAACTCGCCGCCTACGCGGACCAGAGGCAGCTGCATCCGCTCGAGGAGCTCATCCCGCAGGGCAACTTCAGCAAGTCCTGGGTAACGCCCAGGAACGGGCACGTGTACTGGTTCCCGCTCAAGGCCGACCTCAAGAGCATGGTCTGGTACCGGCCGGGGATCAGCGCGCAGCAGCGCCGGACGGCCGCGAAACGGCCGGACCAGTGGTGCCTCGGCATGGGCTCGGGCGCCACCAGCGGCTGGCCCGGCACCGACTGGATCGAGGACATCCTGCTGCAGCGGTACGGCCCCGGCGTCTACGACCGGTGGGCGCGCGGCCAGCTGCCCTGGCAGTCCAAGGAGGTGAAGGGGGCGTGGATCACCTGGGGGAACATGGTGGGCGCCGGAGGATCCAGGGACCTCGTCCTGCGCGCACTGCAGACCGAGTACCAGAAGGCGTCCGAGCTGGTCACGATGAACCCGCCCCAGTGCACCCTGGAGCACCAGGCCTCCTTCATCCGCAACCTGGATCCGTGGAAGAAGGCGCGCGGCCGCTACGAGCGCTCGGCCCGCCTCATCCCCGGCGCCACCGCGGACAAAGCGTGGGAGGTCTCCGGCGACCTGGTCGCCCTGTTGCACGCCACCCCGCAGGCGCAGGAGCTGATCCGTCACCTCGCCGCCGCCGGGACCCAGCGGGCGTGGAGCGCCAAGGAGGCCGGCCTCTCCGTCAACGCCCACGCACAGCCCACGGCCGGCGACTCCACACCCTCCTGGCGCCGCTCCCTGGCCCGGACCCTCCTCGACCCCGGGGCGGTCCACTGCTTCGACGCCTCCGACGCCATGCCGCCCCAGGTGCGCGACGCCTTCGCCCAGGCGACCATCGACTTCCTGGCCGATCCGCACCAGTTGGACGACCTGCTGAAGAACCTGGACAGCCTCGGCAGCGCGGAGAGCCTGAGCTGGCTGACATCCGTATGCGACCGCACCCGGACGAGGGGACCATGAACGACTCCCAGGGCTTGGTGCACCACCCTCAGGGCTCGGTGGCGTCGAGCGCCGCCTGGGCGACCCGCCGTACCACGGTCCTTCGGTCGGCGCTGCGCCAGGCGAGCGCGGTCGAGCAGTGGATGTTCCCGGACAGGGGCACGATGACGACGTTGGCTCGGGCGTAGTGCTCGTCGGTGCTCTCCGAGACCAGTGCGACACCGCGGCCGACGGAGACGAGTTCGAGGGTCTCCTCGACGGACCGTGACACCACCATGTCCCGCAGGTCGGTGACGCCCACGGCCTGCGGGGTGCGGAACTCGGCCCAGGCCCGGTCCTCGGAGAGCGGAACGACCCAGGTGCGTCCGGTGAGTTCGGACGGTTCGACGCGGTCACGGCCGGCCAGGGGATCGTCCAGGGGGAGGGCGACCGCCCGGCGGTCACTGGCCACGGTCAGGCTCCGGATCGTGGGGTCGTCCAGTGGCGGCCACACGATGGCGAGGTCGGAGTGACCGGACGTCAGACCGCAGCTCGGGTCGGCGTAGTCGTAGCGGCGCAGGGCGATGTCGGCGTTCGTCTCTTCCCTGACGAGTTTCATGAGCCACGAGGTGCGGCGGCCGGCCGCTTCCCCCATGAAACCGATCGTGAGACGCGGCCCGCGGTCCGCGAGCAGTGCGTCGACCTGGTCGGCCGCGTCCACGGCCGCGAGGGCGTCACCGAGCAACTGCCGCCCGAAGTCGGTGAGATGAACGCCGTCGCGGGTGCGGCTCAGGAGCGGCCGGCCGGCCTCGGACTCCAGGCGGCGGATCGCGTCGCTCACCGCAGGCTGCCGCACCTTGAGGGCGTCGGCCGCCCGCTGGAACGAACCCGTGCGAGCGACGGCGGCGAAGGCACGCAGCATGGCAAGCGTCGTGGGCACCTCCGGAGCATAACCGGCACCCTCCCTGCCATCGCTTATGGCCATCGACTCCGCTTATGGGGGCGGTGGGCGCGGGAGGGCCGATGATCGAGGGCATGCGGCACCGCGGGACTGCCAAACCCGCCCCCCGGAGGAAGGATTGCACCCGTGCGGATTGCTGATACCGGTATGAAGATTCGCATCGGCGTGGGGAACGTGCCCGAACGCGGTACACCGCCCGGCGATCCCGATCTGGCCCGTCTGGTGACCGAGCTGGAGACGCACGGGGTCGACTCGGTGTGGCTGTCCGACCTGGTCTCGACGCCGGGCGTGGCCGATCCGCTGGTCGGCGTCGCCTACGCCGCGGGTCTCACCGAGCGGCTGAAGCTGGGCATGAGCGTGGTGGTCCTGCCCGGCCGCAACCCGGCGGTGCTCGCGGCGCAGTTGGCGAGCCTCGCCGCGCTCGCCCCGCGCCGCGTACTGCCCGTCTTCGGCGTCCGCCCCGCCCGCCGCGCCGACCGGACGGTGTTCCCCGTGCCGGACGGGCGGCGCGCCGAGGTGTTCGAAGAGGCACTGGGCGTGGTGCGGGCCCTGCTGAGCGAGCCGGTCGTCACCCACCACGGCCGGTTCTTCCACCTGGACGAGGCCTCGGTCGCCCCGCTGCCCGCGCGGCCCCTGGACCTGTGGCTCAGCGGCCGGGTCCCGGCCGCCCTGGACCGGGTCGGACGGCTCGGCGACGGCTGGCTCGGCAGCAACATCACCCCGGCCGAGGCCGAAGGCTGCCGTGCCCGGATCGTGAGCGCCGCCGACCGCGCGGACCGGACGATCGAGGAGGACCACTACGGCACCTACCTGACGATCGTCCAGGACGACGCCGACGAGCACGCCGTGGACGCCCTGCTGACCCGGCTGCGCCAGGACCGCCCCGACGTGGCCGACCCGCGCACCCTGCTGTGCTGGGGCTGGGCCGACGCCCGCGACCACCTGCGCCGGCTCACCGACGCCGGCCTGTCGAAGTTCGTGGTGCGCCCGGCGGGCCCGGTGACCTCGCGCCGCGCCTTCGTCGAGGCGTTCACGGCCGAGCTGATGCCCCTGGAGAACCGCTGACGTGCCGCCGCCCGCCGGGCTTCAGACAGCGGCCGGGGAGACGGCTGTGCGCAGCGGGCCGAGCACCCCCGCCCACGCCAGCAACTCGTCCACCAGTGCGTGCACTTCCGCCACCCGCGGCTCCTGCGGCTTGAACTCGGCGAAGTTCACGAAGTCCTCGCGCAGCGACAGCGCCACCTGCGGCCCGATGTCCGCCATCCGCAGCGGCCCCGCCTGCGCGCGCAGCTTCTGCACCGCCATGACCGCGCCGAAGAGACCGTAACCCACATAGCCGACCGGCTTGCCGCCCCATTCGTCGTAGAGGTAGTCGATGGCGTTGGTCAGGGCGGCGGGCGGGGCGGTGTTGTACTCGGGCGTGACGACGATGAAGGCCTCGAACGAGCCGATCCGCTCGGCCCATCGCCGGGTGTGCGGCCGCTGCCCCGGCGCCCTGCGCGCCGGGACGGTCTCGTCGAGCAGCGGCAGCGCGTGGTCCTTCAGGTCCACGAGCTCGAAGTCCGCGGCGTCGCCCGCGTGTTCGGCCGCAGTGTCGCGTATCCACCGGGCCACCTGCTCGCCGTTGCGGCCGGGGCGGGTGCTGCCGATGATGACGCCGGTCCTGATCATGTCCGATTCTCCTGTTCTGGTTCTGGTGTGCCGAAGGTGTGGCGGCCCGGTCCCTGGTTCGCCTCGCGGAGGATCGCCCAGGCGTCCGCCACCGGGCCCACGTGCCCGAGCTTGTCCGGGTTGAGCACCGAGCGGATCGTCTGGATCCGCCCGTCGACGACGTCGAGCGCCCAGGTGTTGATGACCCGGCCCTCCCGGTCGCGGAAGATCGCGCCGGGCTGTCCGTTCACCTCGTGCGGCTCCATGACGCCGCCGATCCGGGCGTACGACCGGACGAACACGGCCAGCACCTGGGCCACGTCCCCGGCACCGCGGAAGGCGGGCTTCCACTGCGGGGCCTTGCCGCCGCTGTCGCCGACCATGGACACGTCGGCGGCGAGCAGCTCCCGCAGCCCGTCGACGTCCCCTTCCCGGAAGGCGTCGAGGAACCGTCGGGCGAGTTCCTCGCGCTCGCGCCGGTCGGCCTCGAACCGCGGGCGCCCCGCGTCCATGTGACGGCGCGCCCGCACCGCGAGCTGACGGCACGCCGCCTCCGACCGCCCGACGGCAGACGCGACCTCGGGAAAGCCGAAGCCGAACACCTCCCGCAGCACGAAGACCGCGCGCTCCAGCGGGCTGAGCCGTTCGAGCAGCAACAGGGCCGCCATCGACAGCGAGTCGGCCAGCTCCGCCGAGCGCTCCGGGTCCTGGTAGGGGTCGGTGAGCAGCGGCTCCGGGAACCACGGCCCGACATACTCCTCGCGCCGGACCCGGGCCGAGCGCAGTACGTCGATCGAGATGCGGGTCACCACCGCCGAGAGGAAGGCCTTCGCCGACTCGGGGCGGACCGGGGAGGCCTCGTAGCGCAGCCAGGCCTCCTGGACCGCGTCCTCGGCCTCGCCGACGCTGCCGAGGATCCGGTAGGAGATCGAGAACAGCAGCGGCCGCAGTTCCTCGAACTCCTCGGCGGCACCTGTGCCCAATGCAGCCATCGCGTCCGCTACCAGGGCAGCGGTCCGTCCGCGTTGAAGAACCAGGCGGTCGGCCCGTCGGTCGCGAGCGTGGCCAGCCGCACCACGACCTCGGCCCCCTGCGCGGGGGTGAGGTACCCGCGGTGGTTGTTGATGTCCGTGTCGACGTAGCCGGGGTCGGCGGCGTTGATCAGGAAGCCGTCCTTGCGCAACTCCTGGGCGTACTGCACGGTCAGTGCGTTCAGCGCGGTCTTGGAGGGCATGTACGCGGCCGATGTCGGCAGCCCCGCCAGCGGGCCGTCCGGCTCACTGGTGATGGTCAGCGACGCGGCGGCGCTGCTGACGTTGACGATGCGTGGCGCCGGTGACTTCCGCAGCAGCGGGAGCATGGCGTTGGTCACCGCGATCACCCCGAAGACGTTGGTCTCGAACACCGATCGGACCATGTCCAGGTCGACGGTGCTGGGGATCTGATCGCGGGCGTCCTCGGGCGAGACCTGCCCCGAGCCGGTGATGCCCGCGTTGTTGACCAGCACGTCGAGGTGGCCGAAGCGCTCCTCGATCTTCCGCGCGGCCTCCCGGATGGTCGTCGCGTCGGTCACGTCCAGGGTGACCGCGTGCGCGTAGCCGCCCGCCGCGCACACCTCGGCGGCGGCCTCCTCGCCGCGCCGCGGGTCTCTGGCGCCGATCAGGACCCTCATGCCCAGCGCGGCGAGCTGCTCGGCGACCGCACGGCCGATCCCCTTGTTCGCCCCGGTGATCAGTGCCACCTTCTGGTCTGTGGTGGGCTCGTTCACGATCAAGCTCCTGTCCGGGTGAGACTGTGTTCGCTACCCAAGACGAGACAGCCGGGCCGTCTGTGACATGGCGGACCGTGCCGAGCGGGGACCGAGGGCTCTAGAGCCAGTCGCGCCGCTTGAAGATGACGTACAGGCTGACGCAGACGACCCCCATCAACCCGATCGCGAAGGGGTATCCGAAGCCCCAGTCCAGCTCCGGCATGTCGTGGAAGTTCATCCCGTAGATCGTCCCGACCAGCGTCGGCGCGAACAGGATCGCCGCCCAGGACGAGATCTTCTTGATCTCCTCGTTCTGCTCGAACCCCGCCTCCGCCAGGGCCCGCATCTCCGCGTTCTGCTGCTGGGTGACCAGGGTCGTGTTGACGGTGAGGATCTCGGTGAGGGCCTGGCGGAAGCCGTCGACGCGTTCGCTGGTGTGGGTGACGTGGTCGGCGACGTCACGGAGGTAGCGCTGGAGTTCCTCGTCGGTCTCGTACTTGGCGAAACCCGCCATCAGACCGTGCAGCATGCCGACCAGCGGGCGGGTGGCGCGCTGGAACTCGACCATCTCGCGGGAGAGTTCGTAGATACGGCGGGAGACCTCGGGGTCGCCGCGGAAGACCTCCGTCTCGATCTCGTCGATGTCGTTCTGGACGCCGGAGACGACCGGGGCGTAGCCGTCGACCACCGCGTCGAGGATCGCGTACAGGACCGCCTCGGGGCCCAGCTTCAGCAGCTCGGGGGAGTCCTCCATACGGCGGCGGACCGCGGACAGGTCGGGGGCCGCGCCGTGCCGGACGGTGATGACGAAGTCGTGACCGACGAAGACGTGCAGCTCGCCGAAATCGACCTCCTCCGGCGCGTCCAGGTAGCGGGCGGCACGCAGGACGACGAAGAGCGTGTCGCCGTAGCGCTCCAGCTTCGGCCGCTGGTGGGCCTCCATCGCGTCCTCGACGGCGAGGGGGTGCAGATCGAACTCGGCGGCCAGGGAGAGGAGTTCGTCCGCCGTGGGCCGGGCGAGGCCGATCCAGGCCATGCCCGAGGGCTGCTCGCGCAGCTCACGGAAGGTCTCGGCGAGCGTGGCGGGGGCGGAGACGCGGACGCCGTCCCGGTACAGCGCCGCCTGGACGACACTGACCGGCTCGGCCGGTTCCGTGGGCTCCGGGGCGGCCGTGGTGGTCTCGGCGGAGGGGGCTGCGGTGACGGCACGGCGCCAGACGGACCTGCGGCCGCCGTTCTTGCCGTTGGGGCGCTCGGACATCGGCCGGCCTCTCCGTCGAGCCTGCGTACGGCGTGATCACGAAGCGGTATACGTGCAGGATAGCCGCGGTCTCCGGCTCCGGGCGCCCGGAATCGGTCCAGGGTTCGGTGAGAGTTACGGACAGAAGGTGTCCGCAAGCGGCGCTAGCGTGCGGGCATGACGAAGAGCAGCGCGGCGCGGGCTCCCCTCCTGGACACCCGTGCCCTGAACCGTGCCACCCTCGACCGGCAGCTCCTGCTGCGCCGCTCCCCGCTGTCCGCCGCGGACGCCGTACGGCACCTCCTCGGTCTGCAGGCACAGAACGTCAGGCCCCCGTACTACGCCCTCGCCGCCCGCCTCGAGGGCTTCGCCCCCGAGCAGCTGTCCGCGCTCCTGGCCGGCCGCGAGGCCGTCCGGATCGTCACCCTGCGCTCCACCATCCACACCCACACCGCCGAGGACTGCCTGACCCTCCGGCCGCTCGTCCAGCCCGCCCGGGACCGGGAGCTGACGAACTTCCGCAAGGGCCTCGCCGGAGTCGACCTCGACCGGCTGGCCGCGCTCGCCCGGGAGCTGGTCGAGGCCGAGCCACGGACCATGGCCCAGCTGCGCGAGGCGCTCGGCACCGAGTGGCCGGACGCCGACCCGCAGTCCCTCGGCGTCGCCGCCCGCTGCCGGCTGCCCCTGGTCCAGGTGACCCCGCGCGGCCTGTGGGGCCGCAGCGGACAGGTCACTCTCACCACCGCCGAGCACTGGCTGGGCCGCCCCGCCGAACCGGCTCCCACGCCGGATGCCGTGGTCCTGCGCTACCTCGCCGCGTTCGGTCCCGCCTCCGTCAAGGACATGCAGACCTGGGCCGGACTCACCCGGCTCAAGGACGCCTTCGAACGCCTGCGCCCGCGGCTGCTCACCTTCCGGGACCCGAACGGAGTCGAACTGTTCGACCTGCCGGACGCGTCCCGCCCCGACTCCGACACCCCGGCCCCGCCCCGCTTCCTCCCCGAGTTCGACAACCTGCTCCTCTCCCACGCCGACCGCACCCGCGTCATACCCCCCGAACATTGGGGCCGCAGCTGGCAGGGCAACCAGGCCCACCGCACCCTCCTCGTCGACGGCTTCCTGGCCGGCCTGTGGAAGCTGGACGGCGACGCCCTGGTCATCGAGCCCTTCGGGGAGCTGACGAAGGCCCAGCGGGAGGACGTGACCGCGGAAGGCGCCAGGATGCTGGCGACGTTGCATCCCGGGACGTCGTACGACATCCGGTTCGGCGCCGTCGTACGGCGCTGAGCCGCCCCCCGGACGTCTCAGCGCCGTACGCGCGTGGAGAGGGGGCGTTGCGGGCCGCTCGTGGTGGCGACGTCGGGGACCAGCAGGCGGCCGAGAAGCGTGCCGTCCGGGTCGTAGCAGTGCACACCGCCGTCCATGGC